>CAYYQO010000040.1:0-20407 GCA_964473845.1 uncultured Aeromicrobium sp. | reverse complement strand
GATCGACTTGAGGCCGGTCATGAGCGGCTCGTGGACGCTCTTGCGCTGGACGACGTTGGGTGCCTGGAGTTCGAGCGCGCGGCGACCTTCGATGCCGGTGATCTCGCCGAGGCCGTCGATCGGGTTGCCCAGCGGGTCGACGACGCGACCGAGGTAGCCGTCGCCGACGGGGACCGAGAGGACCTCGCCGGTGCGCTTGACCTGCTGGCCCTCTTCGATACCGGAGAAGTCACCGAGGATGACGACACCGATCTGACGGACGTCGAGGTTCAACGCCAGACCGAGGGTTCCGTCCTCGAACTCGAGCAGTTCGTTGGCCATCGCCGAGGGAAGACCCTCGACCTGCGCGATGCCGTCGGCCGCTGACGCGACGACGCCGACTTCTTCGGCCTCGCCCTGCGTCGGGGTGTAGTCCGACACGAACTTCTGCAACGCGTCGCGGATCTCCTCCGGACGAATCGAGAGTTCAGTCATGCTGTGTGCCTGCCTTCTTGTGCGAACGATGCGTTCTGATCAGCCTGCGATGCGCCGGCGGGCGGCCTCGAGGCGGGTGGACATGGTGGCGTCGACGACCTCGTCGCCCACGGAGACGGCAATGCCGCCGATGACGGTCGGATCGACCACGGTGTTGAGCTGGATCGGCCGGCCGTAACGCTGCGAGAGCGCCGCGGTGAGTCGGTCGCGTTCGTCATCACCGAGTTCGTAGGCGATCCGTGCGACCGCGACGAGTCGGTTCTCGCGCGCCGCGACGTGGCGGCTGAATGCGTGGAGAACCTTCTCGAACGAACCGGTCCGCGCGACCGCCGCCTGCTTCAGCAGCGCGAGCGTCGCATCGGCGACCTTGCCGCCGAAGACGTCCTCGAGCACGACGGCCCTGGCTGCGGCCGGGACCGACTTGTCGGACACGACCTGACGCAGTTCGGGTGAATCGTGGATGATCCGGCCAGCCTCGAAGAGCTCGTTCTCGAGCGCTTCGCCCTGGCCGGCCGCGTCGGCGGCACGCGTGTACGCGGCCACCCCGGCGATCTCGAGACCATCGGTCAGGTCACGACCGGCGGCCCAACGTCCGCCGACGGCGGCATCGAGCACCGAAGTGGTGGCCTGACCGACTTTGTCGGCGAAGATGCCGGCGACGAGCGTGCGCTTGCCGGTGGCCTCGATCGACGGATCGGTCAGGACACGCCGAGCGGCGACGGTGCCGTCGAGAACCTCGACGGCGCCGAACAGCTCGGCACCGACCTGAGCCGCCGAGTCGGCCGCGACCGCGGTCACCGCGGTCAGGGTCGTGTCGAGCGACTTGGCTGAGGATCCACGCATCAGTTCGCCGACCCCTCGAGTTCGTCGATGAAGCGCTGGACGGTGCGACGCTGCGCGTCGGAATCAGCGAGGGACTCGCCGACGATCCGACTGGCCAGATCGGTGGCCATGCCACCGACCTCGGACTTGAGCTGCGCAACGGCCTGTTGGCGCTCTGCCGTGATCTGGGCCTGCGCCGCCGCGACGATACGGGCGGACTCAGCCTGAGCCTGCTCACGCATCTCGACAACGATCTGCGCACCCTGCTCACGCGCCTCCTCACGGATGGCGGCCGCTTCGTGCCGGGCATCGGCCAACTGAGCCGTGTACTGCTCGAGCGCAGCCTGGGCCTCTTTCTGTGCCGACTGCGCTTCCTCGATGCCACCTTCGATCGCCGCCGTGCGATCTGCGTACGCCTTTTCGAAGCTCGGAACAATGAACTTCTTCACCAGGAAGTACAAGATCGCAAAGACGACGATCGAGAGAATGACCTCGGAAACCACAAGGCCGAGAGGACCGTGGTCCTCGCCTTCGGCCGCGGTCGCGAGAACTGTCGAGATCATGGAATGAGCCCGATCAGAGAACGAACGCGAGCGCGATGCCGATGATGGCGAGCGCTTCGGCGAGGGCGAAGCCCAGGATCGCGATCGACTGGAGGCGGCTCTGCGCCTCGGGCTGACGTGCGACGCCGTTGATGTAGGCGGCGAAGATCAAGCCGATGCCGATACCGGGGCCAACGGCCGCCAGGCCGTAGCCAATCATGTTGAGGGAGCCTTCCACGGCTTTTCCTTTCGCTTGGCGACGCTGTCGCGCCGTCTGTTGTCGAAAACTGAGGATATGAAGTTGTTTCCGACGATCAGTGATCGTCGGCGAGCGCCCCGCCGATGTACATCGCGGTCAGCAGGGTGAAGACGTAGGCCTGCAGGAACAGGACCAGCACCTCGAGAAAGCTCACGAGAATGCCCAGGATGAAGGACAGCACGCCCACGGCGCCCAAGAACGGATTGCCCGTGTCGAGAACCAGGTAGGCCGCGCCGGTCGCGAAGAGCATCAACAGCATGTGGCCGGCGAACATGTTCGCAAAGAGTCGCAGTGCCAGGGTGGCCGGGCGAACGATGACCGTCGAGAAGAACTCCAACGGAATGATCAGCAGCAGGATCGGTCCGGTGACTCCGCCGGGGATGCAAACGTGCTTGAGATAACCCACGGGCCCGTGCTTGCCGATGCCGACTCCGTTGTAGACGAACCACACGAGCAGCGCGAGCGGGACCACGAAACTGAAGCGCGAGAACGAGGGGAACTGCAGCAACGGGATGAGCCCGAAGTAGTTGTTGATCAAGATGAAGGTGAACAGGCTGAACAGCAGCGGCACGAACTTGAGAAAGTCCTTCGAGCCGATCGAATCGCGCGCCACACCGTCGCGGATGAAGCCGTACACGTACTCGCCGGCGAACTGGAGTCGGCCGGGGACGACGGCGCGGCTCTTGGACGCGTACCAGAAGAAGCCGAAGATCACAGGGACGGACAGCACCAGCAACAGCATCGGCTTGGTGACTTCGAATGCACCGATCTCGAAGAGCGGCGGCAACTCGAAATTGCCGGGGCTGGGGGCGACGAATCCGTCACCCGACTGCGAGTTCGAGATGGTGGTCGTCACGGCGGACAATCGGTCACCCTTCTGTGGCGTCGGGGCCCTCGGTCCCGACGTCGATCGGCTCAGTGCACGCTGATCACACTTCGTATTCGGATCAGTTTTCGCGTTGTGACATCGCGACCGTGAAGATGCCCAAAGCGGCACCGACCACGACTCCGATGGCCACCATGAACGATGTGTCCCACCAACGATCGAGCAGGAATCCTGCCCCGCCGTAGAAGAGCACTCCCCCGCCCACCCGCCCGAAGGCGACCCATGGATCTTGTGGAGGCGGTGTGTCGTTCATCGCTCTGCAAATCTATCAGCCTGGCTTCCCGAGCCAGCAGGCAGGTCGTGAATCTTTTCACTTTCCCGGCCCCGGACACGCTCCGCGTTGGTATTCG
Organism: uncultured Aeromicrobium sp.; assembly: GCA_964473845.1. GTDB lineage: Bacteria > Actinomycetota > Actinomycetes > Propionibacteriales > Nocardioidaceae > Aeromicrobium. The sequence continues at coordinate 17,074 of CAYYQO010000040.1, read as the reverse complement.
AGTCCCGATGGGGCCGGATACTGGGCACTGCGGCCCGGCATCCAGCCCCATCGGATTTCAGATCGTCAACTGCGAGAGACGATCTGGTACGAGCCGCCTGCCTTCAAGAGCAGACGATGGCGGTGCCACTCCCACTTGCTGCAGCCGACGGAGAAGTTGCCCGTCAGGCACGACCTCGACTGGAACCAGAAGTAGACGTTCGTCGAGCCGTCCGAGTCCTTCCAACTACTGGAAATGGGCACCCTCGACGAGTTCGTCGGCCCCATGGCGTTGCGGGTCTGATTCGGCCCGTTGTCCCACGTCGTCGCCGATCCGCGAATGTTGTAGTTCTTCCCGGCGGCCGTCCAGCACCACGCGACCGAGTAGTTGATGCCGTAGAACGTGACTCCGGCAACCGCATACTTCTGCGTGAACGCCTTGGACTTACAGCCCTTCTTCATACTGGCCGCAGGCAAGGCGACCGTCGCGACGGAGCTTCCCGGCACGGCCGACTGAGTCGCCTGCGGGGTGACGGCGGCGTGAGCGGACGCCGGAACGGCGACCGACACCACCATCATCGCCATCACCGTGGCTGCTCGAATCATGAGTTTCTTCATCTGTTCCCCCGTTGGTCTGCACCGTGATGGTCGGTCGGCTCATGGCTGAGTTTCGACCTGCGGCGCATGTTGATATCGCCCCGCATCGTAGCGGCCACGATGGGGGGCACACCTTCGGGTCCGTACCGTCACTCCCGGTGCGGAGGGTCTTCCCTCTCACCGATACCGGGATCCGTCACGTCGTACACCGGAATGCGATCGCGCATCGTGTCGATGACTCGCGCCACGACCCAGACCAGCGTCGTGCCCACGGCTGCGGCAGACACGGACTCGGGGTCGATCGCTCCGGAATCGCCGGCCGACCGCCTCAGGACCACGAACAGAGCAAGCAGCGCGACGACCTTCGTCACGAAGAAGATCATCGCGAACAGCAAGGACAGTGTCGGTGTGGCCTTGGCGACCGGGCCGAGTACTGCGGGTGTCGAACCGAGGAAGACCATCACGATCACCCCGCCGATCAGCGCACCCCACAGACCTTCGACACCGACCAGGAGGGCCGCCGCGGCGACACAGACCACGGTCGCGCAGAGAGCGGCCCATGGCGCCAGTCGTCGCCTCGTCATTTCCACACCTTTGACTCGAGTCTGGGAAGCAGGAAGATCGCCGCCGTGACGAGCGCGGTGAGCACGGCGATCACGACGAACAGCTGCCAGCCACTGAACAGCCCGATCGCCACGACGCCGAACGCGACCAGGGCGGCCGCGGCGTACATCAGCAGGACCGCGCGCCGGTGCGAGTGGCCGATCTCGAGCAGGCGGTGGTGGATGTGCATCTTGTCGGGGCTGAACGGGGAACGGCCCGCCCGGGTGCGTCGCAGCACCGCCAGGCCCATGTCGAGGAACGGCACGGTCAGGATCGCGAAGGGCAGGATCAGCGGCAAGATGGCGGCCGGCAACAGGCTCGACTCTCCCCCACCGATGCCCTCCGAGAGGCTCGTGGCCGGGAACTGGCCCGTGAGACTGATCGACGAGCACGCCAGGACGAAGCCCAACAGCATGGATCCGGAGTCACCGATGAACATCCGGGCCGGGAAGAAGTTGTGCGGCAGGATGCCCAGACAGGCTCCCGCGAGGCTGATCGTCAAGATGGCCGCCGCGACGGCACGGGTCTCGCCGTTCTCGACGGCGAGGACGAACGCGTAGCCGAAGAACGCGATGGAGCCGATCGCGGCCATGCCCGCGGCCAGACCGTCCAGCCCGTCGACGAAGTTCATCGCGTTGGCCGTCGCCACGATGAGGAAGACGGTCAGGATCATGGCCTGGGCCTGGTCCAGCCCCAGATACGTGTTCGGCAACGGCAGGTAGACGAAGTGCAGGCCCATCGCGACGGTGATGACGCCGGCCAGCACTTGGCCGGCGAACTTGCTCAGGGCGTCGAGTTCGAACAGGTCGTCGATCACGCCGACGAGGCAGATGACCATGCCGCCCACGAGGACGGCCCGGACATCGGCGAAGAGCGACTCGTCGCCGCCGGACAGGAACGGCAGGTGCGTGGCGGTCAGGTACGCCGCGGCGAGACCCCCGAGCATCGCCGGGCCGCCGAAGTACGGCGTGGGAATCGCATGCACGTCACGGTCGCGGACCTTGGCGACCGCACCCAACTGCTGGGCACTCTGCCGGGCTATCGACGACAGCAGGTAGGAGACGCCGATCGCGATGCCGAAGATGACCAGGTACTCACGCACCGGCTGCGCCTCCGGCCGGCTCGATCGTGTTGTTGAAACGGTGCAGCGTGGCCAGATCGATCGCGCCCGCGCGCAGGACCCGGGGAATCGCGCCGGTCACGTCGAGGATCGTCGAGGGCGTCGAACCGGCCGACGGACCGCCGTCGAGGTAGACCGCGACCGAGGCGCCGAACCTTTCCTGGGCCTCATCGGCCGTCCTGGCGGTCGGTTCGCCGCTGAGGTTGGCGCTGCTGACGGCCGTGGGGCCGGCCTGGCGCAGGACGGCCAGGGTCCGCTCGTCGGCCGGGACCCGCACCGCGACCGTGCCATGGGCCTCGCCCAGGTCCCACGTCAGTGACGGTTGCGACCGGAAGATCACGGTGAGCGGTCCGGGCCACAGTTCGTCGAGCATGGACTGCAGCCACGCCGCCGGCCGTTCGGCGACGAGTGCGTCCAGGGTCGCGGGTTCGGCGATCAGGACGGGGGGCGGCATGTCACGACCACGCCCCTTCGCCTCGAGAAGTCGCGCCACGGCCGCCGGGTCGAACGCGTCGGCGGCGATCCCGTAGACGGTGTCGGTCGGCAGCACCACGAGCGCACCGTCGCGCAACGCCGCAGTGGCAGCGTCGACACCGGCGTCGAACTCGGTTGAGCAGTCGAACTTCACCCGCCCATCGTACGGAGGCACACGTGCGTGCGCGCCCAAGGGCGGGCCGGGCCTGCGCGGCCCGGCGGCGTCACCGACCGACGGCCGTGACGATCGGCCACGTGATGACCGCGAATCGCGCGAATCGGCCGGCGAAGACCATGACCGAGAACGCGACCACGTTCTGGCGCGAGGCACCGGCCAGCACCGACACCACGAACAACGGCGGGATGCCCACCACGGAGGACACGAGGACCGTGAGCGGCCCCAGGTGCTTGTGCTCGAGCCACTGCATCATCGTCTCGCCGGCGCGGACCGACCAGCGACCGATCCGGGTCCTGGCGACCTTGCTGGGCCGGTCGGCACTGCCGATGCCAAACCGGCTGCTGCCGCGCCGTGAGGCCTCGAAGATCACGATCTTGCCGACCATCGTCCCGGTCGCCAGCGCCAGGGTCGCCATCCACGCGACGGGTGCGGAGGCCGCGGCGGCCACGGCCCCGATGTAGATCTCGGCGTTGAAGATCGGTACCAGGGCCGACAGGACGCCATACCCGAAGGTGACGACGATCGTGATGAGGCTGCCCATGGGCGACGGTCAGGCTCCGACGCGATCCGACGCGACCCGGGCCACCCGGACCGCGCTGGCGATCTTGACGGCGATCTGGGCCACCACGATCACGAGCGCGACCGGCAGACTGCCGATGACCACCGCGACGATGATGCCGACGTTGTTGATCGCCTTGGCGACGTGGGACCAGTTGTAGCGGAACACCGTCTCGTCGACCTGGGCGAAGTAGTTCGGGCTGACGATCGGCCACAGCAGGAACGACAGCGACAGCACCATGTCGACGACCATGAAGTTGACCAGGAAGATCGCAATCGGCACGGCCAGATCGGGCTCGTGCAGGATCAGGCCGGCGGCCAGCAATCCGGTGTTGAGCCGGTCGCTGCAGATGTCGAACACCGCACCGGCTCGCGTTTCCTGGTTCAGGACGCGCGCGGCCAGACCGTCGAGGCTGTCACCGATCCAGTAGGTGAGGTAACCGGCGATCAACCACGGCACGCGGTCGTCGACGTTCAGGGCCGTGATCGCGAGCGCCGTCGCGGCCAGCGTCCGGATCACCGTGATGAGGTTCGGAACGGTCCGGAACGGGCCGGGACCCGGCAGGTTGTGCGTGGGGGAAACGGCCTTGCTCACCTGCACACCCTACGCTCAACGCCGCGCCTCGCCGCAGCTGGCATCGGTCCGGCCTCAGGGCCGGCGGGCGGTGACGTACCGGGGTCGCTCGGCCAGGTCGAGATGATCTCGGACCTCGGCCCAGCGGGCGGTGAACACGGCCGGCGCGCTCTCGCCCTGGGCATCGGCGTGTTCGGCACCCACGACTCCGCCGGAACGCAACAGCCGCCACGCGACCTGCTCGACGACGCGCATCGCATCGAGACCGTCGTCGCCTGACCACAGCGCGAGTTGCGGATCGTGGTCGCGAGCCTCCGGCGCGACGGACTCCCACGCATCGAGCGGAATGTATGGCGGGTTGACCACGACGACGTCGACCCGGCCATCGAGATCGCCGAAGGCGTCGGCCATATCGCCGCGACGCAGGTCGACGCCCGTTCCGTCGAGATTGCGCAACGCCCATCCGTAGGCCGACTCGTCGAGTTCGACCGCGTGCACGCTGGCCTGAGGCAGTTCGTGGACCACGGACAACGAGATCGCTCCGGAGCCGGCGCAGAGCTCGACCACGACAGGCTGCCGCTCGGTCGCCACGGCGCTGGCCGCGTCGATCGCCCAGCCTGCGAGGAGTTCGGTCTCGGGCCGGGGCACGAACACCCCGGGGCCGACCTCGACGTCGACGTACCGGAAGGCGGCGATCCCGGTGATGTGCTGCAGCGGGACCCGGCGCACCCTCGCCTCGATCATCTCCAGGAACGTCCGGCGCTGGGCGTCGTCCACCCGGGCCGTCAGCGCCAGCAGCGCTCGCGGGGTGCCGGTCACGTGGCTGAGCAGGACCTCCGTGTCGTGGCGAGGCGAGGCGACGCCGGCCTGTTCGAGCCGGGCGGCAGCCTCGTCGAGCAGGCGGCGCGTACTCATGACTCCAACGCCGCGAGTCGCTCGGCCAGATCGGCCTCGACCAGTGAGCCGATGACATCATCGAGCGCGCCGTCGATCACCTGGTCGAGGTTGTAGGCCTTGAAACCCGTGCGGTGGTCGGAGAGCCGGTTCTCGGGGAAGTTGTACGTGCGAACCCGCTCCGAGCGGTCGACCGTGCGCACCTGCGAGCGCCGGGCGTCGGACGCCTGGGCGTCGGCCTCGGCCTGCGCCGCATCGAGCAATCGCGAACGTAGGATGCGCAGCGCCTGCTCCTTGTTCTGCAACTGGGACTTCTCGTTCTGGCAACTGACCACGATGCCGGTCGGCAGGTGCGTGATGCGCACGGCCGAGTCGGTGGTGTTGACGCTCTGCCCACCGGGGCCCGAGGATCGGAACACGTCGATGCGCAGGTCGTTGTCGTTGATCTGGACGTCGACGTCCTCGGCCTCGGGCAGGACCAGGACGCCGGCCGCCGACGTGTGGATCCGGCCCTGGGACTCGGTGACGGGAACCCGCTGGACGCGGTGCACTCCCCCCTCGAACTTCAGCAGCGCATATGGCGCCTCGCCCGGCTCGGGCGTGCCCTTGGCCTTGACCGCGGCCGTCACGGACTTGTAGCCGCCCAGTGCCGTCTCGGTCGCGTCCAGCACCTCGACCTTCCAGCCGCGCCGCTCGGCGAACCGCGAGTACATCCGCAACAGGTCGCCGGCGAACAGGGCCGACTCGTCGCCGCCCTCGCCGCCCTTGATCTCGAGGATCACGTCCTTGCCGTCGGCCGGGTCCCGCGGGACCAGCATCCGCTCGAGACGCTCGGCCAACACCGGGACGCGGCGCTCCAGTTCGGCCGCCTCGTCGGGCATGTGCAGTTCCTGCGCGGCGACGAGGTCCTCGGCGGACTGCTGCCACTCGCGGTAGACCCGGATGATCGCGGTCAGCTCGGCGTAGCGACGACCGAGGTCCCGTGCCAGCCGCTGATCGGAGTGGACGGCCGGATCGGCCAGGCGCTGCTCCAGCTCGTCATGCTCGACGATCAGCGTCTCGACTGCTTCGAACACGATTCCCACCTCCTGCTCAGGGTCCGGACACGACAACGGCGTCGGCCGCCCCGTGAAGACGGAGCGGCCGACGCCGGAAAAGATCTACTTCTTGCCGTAGCGCTTCTCGAACCGCGCAACGCGTCCGCCGGTGTCGAGAATCTTCTGCTTGCCCGTGTAGAACGGGTGGCAGGCCGAGCACACGTCGGCGCGAAGGGTGCCTTCGGTCGCGGTGCTGCGGGTCGTGAACGAGTTGCCGCAGGTGCAGGTGACCTGGGTCTCCACGTAAGCGGGGTGGATGTCCTTCTTCATGATGTCCTCTCGTGTGGCCGCCGGGTCGAGGCGCGGGCGCGCCCCGTGAACCGGAACCAAGGATCGATTGTGCCAGTCGGCCCTCGTATAACCCAAATCGGCCCCGACATGTTCCCGGTACCGACTTTCGCCGAGCAAGCGCTTAGTATGTCGTTCATGGGGGAACGTACCGGGCGCACCAGAAGCATCGCGATCATCATCGCGATGCTGGTCGTCGTGGCCGCTGCGGGCGGCTACATCGCCACCCAGCATGGCACGAGCCGGGCGATCACTGTCGTCGTCGCCGTGGTGCTGATCGCCGCCCTGGCCTGGCTCGTCCTGATGATCGTGTCGCTCTTCACGGTCGCCAACGTCAAGCGATACGACGACGGCGCCGACACCACACTGCGCAACGAGCAGCGTCCCGTGCCCAAGCGTGCGCCGATCCTGGCCGACGACGAGAAGCCGAAGACCACGGGTCACCGGCGCAAGAACCCCGAGGACTGACTCGTCACCGAGGCAGCAAGGCCTCGATGTCCCCGGCGATGTCCTGCGGCTTGGTCGTCGAGCCGTAACGCTTGACGACATTGCCCTGCGGGTCGACCAGGAACTTCGTGAAGTTCCACTTGATCGCCCCGCCCAGGACGCCTGACTTCTCGGACTTGAGCCACTTGTACAACGGGTGGGCATCGGATCCGTTGACGTCGATCTTGGAGAACATCGGGAATTTCACCCCGAACTGGGACTCGCAGAAGGTGGCGATCTCGTCCTCGGCCCCCGGCTCCTGATGGCCGAACTGGTCGCACGGGAACCCCAGGATCACGAAGCCACGGTCGGCATAACGATCGTAGAGCTCCTGCAACGGGCCGTACTGAGGCGTGAAACCACACTGCGAGGCGGTGTTGACGACCAAGGCGACCTGGCCGCGGTAGTCGGCCAACTGCTGATCGAGGCCGTCGATGGTCGTGGCGCTGAAATCCCATGCAGTCGTCATGCGCAGAAACCTAGCGCGACGACCAAGGCCCGGCCCCATCGGGACCGGGCCTTGACCCTCAATACGTGGACGACTCAGTCGTCACCGTTGCTGGCGCCGCCGGGCATCGTCTTGTTGATCTCCATGAGGAACTCGACGTTGTTCTGCGTCTTCTTGAGCTTGCCCAAGATGAGCTCGAGGCCCTGCTGACCCTCCAGCCCGGAGAGCAGCCGGCGCAGCTTCCACACGATGGCCAACTCGTCGCGCGCCATGAGCAACTCCTCGCGGCGCGTGCTGGAGGCATCGACGTCGATGGCCGGGAAGATCCGCTTGTCGGCGAACTCGCGACGCAGTCGCAGTTCCCAGTTGCCGGTGCCCTTGAACTCCTCGAAGATGACCTCGTCCATGCGCGAGCCGGTCTCGATGAGCGCGGTCGCCAGAATCGTCAGCGAACCGCCGTCCTCGATGTTGCGGGCGGCCCCGAAGAATTTCTTGGGCGGGTACAGCGCCGAGGAGTCGACACCACCGGACATGATGCGGCCCGAGGCGGGCGCGGCCAGGTTGTAGGCGCGGCCCAGTCGCGTGATGCCGTCCAGCAGGACGACGACGTCGTGACCCAGCTCGACCAGTCGCTTGGCACGCTCGATCGCGAGCTCGGCCACGGCCGTGTGGTCCGAGGCCGGGCGATCGAAGGTCGAGGCGATGACCTCGCCCTTGACGGTGCGCTGGAAGTCGGTGACCTCCTCCGGACGCTCGTCCACCAGGACGATCATCAGGTGGCACTCGGGGTTGTTCTCGGTGATGGCGTTCGCCACCTGCTGCATGACCATCGTCTTGCCAGCCTTGGGCGGCGAGACGATCAGGCCACGCTGGCCCTTGCCGATCGGCGACACGAGGTCGATGACGCGACCGGTCAGACCGCCGGCCTCACCCTCGAGTCGCAGGCGCTCGGACGGGTACAGCGGGGTCAGCTTGGAGAAGTCGACACGGCGCTTGGCCTCGTCGGCGTCGGTCCCGTTGACCGACTCGACCTTGACCATCGGGTTGAACTTCTCCTTGCGCTCGCCCTCGCGGGGCTGGCGCACCTGACCGGTGATCGCGTCGCCACGACGCAGGCCCAGCTTGCGGACCAACGACATTGACACGTAGACGTCGTTCTCGCTGGCGAGGTATCCCGTCGTGCGCACGAACGCGTAGTTGTCGTGAATGTCGAGGATGCCCGCGGCGGGCACCAGGACGTCGTCCTCGGTGAACGTCGGGTTGTCGTCGAGGCCGCGGTTGTTGCCGCCGCCGCTGCTGCGGTTGCGGCCACGACGGTTGCGGCGCCGGCTGTTGCCGTCCTCGCCCTGACCGCCGCGGTTGTCACTCTGGCCGCGGTCGTTCTGGCCGCGGTCGCCCTGATTGCGGTCGCCCTGGCCGCGGTTCTGGGCGTCGCGGTTCTGGTTGCGATCGCCCTGACCACGGTTCTGGTCGCGGTTCCGGGGCTCGCGGTCGCGCTTGTCGCCCTGGTCACCCTGCGACGAGTCACCCTGGGCCGTGTCGCCCTGAGCCTTGTCGTTCTTGTCGGTCGGGGCCTTGTCGTCCTGGCGATCGACCTGGGCGACCTCGACCTGCTCGGTCGGAGCCTCGGCCTTGTCGGCCTTGTCGGCCTTGTCGGCCTTGTCCGCCTTGCTGTTCCGGCGCGACCGAGCGGGACGCTCGGCCTTCGTCTCGGCCGGGACGTCGATGAGTGTGTCCTGACTGGCACGCGGCGCCTCGGCGGGCTTGGACTCGCCCCGGGCCGCCTTGATCGCGTCGATCAGCTGCCCCTTACGCATCTTGTCGGCACCTTCGATGTGGAGTCCGGCGGCGATCTCCTGGAGCTCGGCGATCACCTTGCCGCCGAGCGCACCCCCGGACTTGCGGGGGGTCTTCGCGGGAGCCTTCTCGGCGTCGTCCGCGGGAGTGGGATCGACCGTGGTTGATTCCGTCACACGTTGTCCTTCATTGGGAGGCCACATCCCTGTTTCGACGTCCGGCTTGAGGGCTGACGTCGCTCACAAGTTCGCCCGTATCCGACGGGCTCAGAAGTGGCATGGTGTCGGGGAGAGAAACTCGACTCCGACAACTTCACTGTAACACGCACTCACGCGACGATGTGGGCGCCTTGCGACGACACGCCCAGTTCGCGATGAGTCCATCCGTGCGGCGTCCACGCGGCCAGACCGTGGGCGAATGCCAGCACCGTGGGGCCGGCTCCGGAGATGACCGCGGGAACCCCCTCGACCCGCAATTGGCGGACCAGTTTGTACGAGTCCGGCATCGCCTCGGAACGGTACGCCTGGTGCAACCGGTCCTCGGTGGCCGAGACCAGTCGCTCGGGCGCGGCCGTCAGCGCGGCCACCAGCAGGGCCGTGCGACCGGCGTTGAACGATGCGTCGGCATGCGGCACCGATGCTGGCAGCAGCCCGCGCGCGATCGAGGTGGCGACCGGCTCGGGCGGGACGAACACCGTCACGTCGACGTCGACGTCGAGCTTGACCGTCTCCGCCGAGGCGCCGTCGATCCACGAGATCGTGAAACCACCGGACAGCGCCGGGGCGACGTTGTCCGGATGGCCCTCCAGGTCGTTGGCCAGGCCGAACAGGGTCCGGTCGTCCAGCCGGTCGTCTCCCCCGTCCACCAGACCGCGCGCCAGCACCAGTCCCGCGGCGATCACCGCAGCCGAGGACCCCAGGCCGCGGCCGTGCGGGATCGTGTTGCGGCACGTCAGGTGCAGGCCGGCCGGACGCTCACCGAGCAGGTCGAACGCCGCCTCCATGGAGCGGTACAACAGGTGCGTCTCGTCGCGCGGGACCTCGTCGGCTCCCTCGCCCTCGATGTCGAACGTCAGGCCGGACTCGGTGACCTCGGCCGTGACCTCGTCGAACCACGTGAGCGCCAGTCCGAGGGAGTCATAGCCGGGCCCCAGATTGGCGCTGGTCGCCGGTACCCGGACGGTGACCGGGCCGTCGACGAACGTCATGCCAGTCCGGCCGCTTCGGCGGCGGCGTGCACATCGGCATCGACGACGGTGTCGACGACCGAACCGATCTGCGACAGCGGAGTGTCGATGTCCTTGAGGCCGTGGCCGGTCACCGTGACCGTGATCGTCAACCCGGCCGGGACGTCACCCGCGGCGACAGCGGCCAGCAGACCGGCGACGCCCGCGGCGGAGGCCGGTTCGACGAAGATCCCCTCGTGGCGGCCGAGTTCGCGCTGGGCCTGGAGAATCTGCTCGTCGGACACGGCGTCGATACGGCCGCCGGACTCGTCGCGGGCGTTCTCGGCCAGCGTCCACGAGGCCGGATTGCCGATCCGGATCGCCGTCGCGATGGTCTCGGGATTGGGCACGACCTCACCGCGCACGAGCGGCGCGGCACCGGCTGCCTGGAATCCCCACAGTTGCGGACGCGAGGACGCATCGCCGGACTCGTGGTACTCGACGAAGCCCTTCCAGTACGCGCTGATGTTGCCCGCGTTGCCGACCGGCAGCACATGGATGTCCGGAGCCTTGCCGAGCACGTCGACGATCTCGAAGGAGGCGGTCTTCTGGCCCTCGAGGCGCATCGGGTTGACCGAGTTGACGAGCGCGACCGGATACTCCTTGGCCAGGCCTCGCGACATGTCCAGGCAGTCGTCGAAGTTGCCGCGCACCTGGATGATGTCGCCCCCGTGCATGACGGCCTGGGCCATCTTGCCCGCGGCGATCTTGCCCTGCGGAACCAGGACGATGGGCGTCAGGCCGGCCCGCGCGGCATACGCCGTCATCGAGGCCGAGGTGTTGCCGGTGGACGCGCACACGACCGCCTTGGCGCCCTCGGCGAGGGCCGCCGAGATCGCCGTGGTCATGCCGCGGTCCTTGAACGAGCCGGTCGGGTTCTGGCCCTCGACCTTGACGAACACGTCGCCCCGGACGATCCCGGAAAGCCAACTCGAGTGGACCAGCGGTGTGCCGCCCTCGCCCAGCGAGACGACCGTCGCCCCGGGGTCGAGCGGGATCCGGCCCCGGTACTCCTCGATGACTCCACGCCACGGGCTGGCCATCACGACACTCCTTCGACTCGCATGACGGACGAGACCCCGCGCACCATGTCCAGCTCGCGGATCTGTCGGACGGTGGCGGCCAGGTCCGCATCCTCGGCATCGTGCGTGACGACGACGAGTTGCGCGTCGTCACCCCGGCCCTCCTGGCGGACCGTCTTGATCGAGACGTCGTGGGTCGCGAACGCCTGCGCCACCGCAGCGAGCACGCCCGGACGGTCGTCGACGTCGATCGACACGTGGTAGCGGGTACGGGCGCGACCGATGTCGAGGACCTCGACCTGGGCGTGCGCGGTCTCGCCGGGCCCGAACACCTCGTCCACGCGGTGTCTGGCGACGGTGACGACGTCGCCCAGCACGGCACTGGCGGTGGGCGCACCACCGGCACCCGGGCCGTAGAACATGAGCTGGCCGGCAGCCTCGCTCTCGACGAACACGGCGTTGTACGCACCGCGCACACTGGCCAGCGGGTGCGTGTCGGGGATCATCGCCGGGTGCACACGCGCCGAGACCTCGGTGCCGTCCTCGTTGATCTCGCAGATTGCCAACAGTTTGACGACACAACCCATCTCGCCGGCCGACCGGACGTCCGCGGCCGTCACCTCGGTGATGCCCTCGCGGTGGACGTCCGAGATCGTGACGCGGGTGTGGAAGGCCAGCCCGGCCAGGATCGCGGCCTTGGCGGCGGCGTCGAAGCCTTCGACATCAGCGGTGGGATCGGCCTCGGCGTACCCCAGCCGCTGGGCCTCGTCGAGCGCCTCGTCGAAACCGGCGCCGGTCGTGGTCATGGCGTCGAGGATGAAGTTTGTGGTGCCGTTGACGATGCCGAGCACGCGCTCGACCCGATCGCCGGCGAGCGATTCGCGCAGCGGCCGCACGATCGGGATCGCCCCGGCGACGGCCGCCTCATAGTACAGATCGCGTTCGGCCTTGACCGCTGCCTCGTAGAGGGTGTCGCCGTCCTCGGCCAGCAGCGCCTTGTTGGCGGTGACGACCGAAGCACCGCTGGCCAGGGCGGCCAGGATCAGCTCACGGGCAGGCTCGATCCCGCCGATGACCTCGATCACGACGTCCAGGTCACCACGCGTCACCAGGCCCAGGGCATCGGTCGTGAACAAGTCGGCGGGCAGGTCCAGATCGCGGGTGCGCTCCAGCCGGCGGACGGCGATGCCGACCAGCTCGACGGGCGCGCCGATGCGGCGGCCGAGTTCGTCGGCATCGCGCACGAGGAAGCGAGCGACCTCGGTTCCGACGACACCACAGCCGAGCATGGCGATGCGGATCGGGCGTGCAGTCGAGGTGGTGGTCACCGGGCAAGCCTATCGGCGCGGACTGTCACAGCCCGACGAGGTCGGCGAGGGTCCCGAACGTGACCTCGGCCAGCGCGTCGGGTGCGCCCAACCCGTCGGGTCCCAACTGCCCGAAGATCTCCGCGCTGACCGCGCCGAGCAGACCTGTCCAGCCGACGATCGCCAGGGCCACCCGATCGGGGGGAGCCTCGATCCCGACCTCGATTCCCGCGGCGGCCAGCCCGGGCAGGAGCTCGGTGGGAATCGTGACGGACTCTCGCGCGGGCCCGACCGGCGGTCGCAGCTCGCCGGCCGCATCCGCCGCTGCCACGATGGCGGCCAACCTGGCGACCACGCGTAGTCCCGGCTCGGTCGTACGGTCCGCCGGTGCCGCGTAGCCCGGGACGGGTGAGCCGTAGAGCAGCGCCCACACGGCGGGGCGCCTGACCGCGAAGTCCCGCACGGCATGGGCGACGGAGAGCCAGCGGCCGCGGTAGTCGTCGGCGGCCACGCGGCGCTCGGCCTGCTCGGCGACGTCCGCGAGATCGCCGTAACCTTCGACGATCAACAGCGTGAGCAGGTCGTCGCGGCTCGGCACGTAGCGATAGATCGCCGAGGACACGATGCCCAGATCGCGGGCGATCGCCCGCAGCGACAGGGCGGCTGCGCCCTCCTTCTCCAGGTGGCGCCAGGCGAGCTGGCGGATCTCGGCCTCGGTGCGCTGGCGCGCCCGTTGACGTGGGGTGGACATGAGCTCATGGTGACACATCCGCGCCGGGTGCACATCAATGTGAGCAGTGCTCTTGTTTTTGACACCGTGTCCCCCTATGGTCGAAACAGAGAGCAGTGCTCACAAACCTGGACAGGAGCGATCATGACCACCACCACGCCCGAGATCGTCGTCATCGGCGACGGCCCCGTCGGACGCACGACATCCGAACTCGCCCTCGACCAGGGCCGCCGCGTCCGGGTCGCCACCCGGTCGGGCAGCGGGCCCGCCGGAGCCGAACTCGAGCGAGCCGACGTACTGGACCCCGACGCCATCGCCCGGTCCATCGGCGACGCCCCACTCGTCGTCATGGCCACCCACGCGCCCTACCGGGCCTCCGTGTGGGTGGACCTGCTGCCCCGCATGGAGGCTCCCGTGCTGGCACACGCCGCTCGCACCGGGGCGACCGTCGTCTTTCCCGAGAGCCTCTACGGCTTTGCCGCCGAGCGGACACCGATCACCGCCGCCACGCGACTGGACCCACGCAGCCGCAAGGGGGCGGTCCGCAAGTCCCTGATCGAGGCACGTGTCGCGTCGGGCGCGCGAACCCGTTCCGTGGTCGCGGGCGACTTCATCGGCCCTCGCGTCACGATGAGCGTCGCGGGCGACACCCTCACCGGGCGGCTGGTCGCGGGCAAGTCACCGCAGGTCATCGGCCGAGCCGACCTGCCTCATGCCTTCACCTACGTGCCCGACCTGGCGCGGGCGTTGCTGGCCTCGGCCGATCTGCCCGACGCGGGCCACCGATTGCTGATGGCACCGAACGCCGGACCGATCACCCAACGGGACCTCGTGAAGGGCCTGGCGGCGACGGCCGGACTACCCGAACCGAAGATCGTCGAGCTGCGGCCGTGGCTCATGGCGCTCCTCGGTATCGCGATCCCGGACATCCGCGAACTGCGTGAGGTCTCGTACCAGTTCCTGCAACCGTTCACGATCGACGCGAGCGCCGACGAGCAGGAACTCGGGCTGCAGGCCACGGCGTGGCCGCAGGTGCAGGAGGCGACGATCGCGTGGTGGCGCGACCGGGCCGAGTCGCTGAGGTCCTGACGGACGCCGTCAATCCGCGTGGTCTCGCTACGCCGACTCGTTCCTCGCCTCGCTACTCGACCGACGAGAGATCAGACGCCGGCCACCGCCGATCGAGTACGGCGAAGCGAGACGGCCGGTCAGTCGACGTCGAGGGCCAGCAGGTCGTCCTCGGTCTCGCGGCGCAGGATGAGGCGCGCCTCTCCGTCGCGGACCGCGACGACCGCGGCACGGGGCACGTGGTTGTAGTTGCTGGCCAGCGACCGGCAGTACGCACCGGTGCCGGGCACGGCGATCAGGTCACCGGCGGCGACGTCGGACGGCAGGAACTCGGCCTTGACGACGATGTCGCCGGACTCGCAATGCTTGCCCACGACCCGGGCCAGCACCGGCCGAGCCTCGGACTCACGCGATGCCAGCGTGCACGAGTAGTCGGCGCCGTACAGGGCCGGCCGGATGTTGTCGCTCATGCCGCCGTCGACCGAGACGTACAGACGCGAGCCCCCGCCGTCGAGGGCGACGGCCTTGGTCGTGCCGACCTCGTAGAGCGTGAACGTCGACGGACCGGCGATCGCGCGGCCGGGCTCGATCGAAAGCTGCGGGACGTCGATCTTCAGCGCTGCGCACTCATCGTGGACGATCTTGACGATCTCGCGACCAAGGTCCTCGGCGCTGCGCGGGTCGTCCTGGGTCGTGTACGCGATGCCGAAGCCACCGCCGAGGTCGAGTTCGGGGGGCGTGACGCCCAGTTCGCGGGCGATCTGCTCGTGCAGGCGCAGCACCCGGCGTGCCGCGACCTCGAAACCGTCGCTGACGAAGATCTGGGAACCGATGTGCGAGTGCAGGCCCAGGAAGTCGAGCCCGTCGGCAGCCAGGACCCGGCGGACGGCATCGAGCGCGGCGCCGTCGGAGATCGAGAAACCGAACTTCTGGTCCTCGTGCGAGGTCGAGATGTATTCGTGCGTGTGCGCCTCGACGCCGGCCGTCACGCGCACCATGACCGGGGCACGGACGCCCAGTTCAGCCGTCAGCCCGGACAGGCGGTCGATCTCCTCGAACGAGTCGATCACGATGCGGCCGACACCGACCTCGAGCGCCCGGCGCAGCTCAGCGACCGATTTGTTGTTGCCGTGCAGGCCGATCCGCTCGGTCGGGAAGTCAGCCCGCAGCGCGACGGCCAGTTCACCGCCGGTGCACACGTCGAGGTTGAGTCCCTCCTCGGCGATCCACCGGGCGGTCGCGACGCACAGGAACGCCTTGCCGGCGTAGTAGACGTCGGCCGTGGGGAAACCGTCGCGGAACGCGCGGGCGCGGGCGCGGAAGTCGTCCTCGTCGACGACGTAGAGCGGCGTCCCGAACTCGGCGGCCAGCTCGGCGGCCGTCTCGCCGGCGACGGTCAGGGCGCCGTCGACCTTGCTGACGTTGTCCGACCACAGACCCGGGACGATCTCGTTGACGTCGTCGGGTTCACGCAACCACTCGGGGCCGCGGGTTCCGGCCTGTCCGTGCAGGGCTCCGGCTTCGTGCGATCGCATGGTCACATCCGTTCCGGCGCCGAGACGCCCAGCAGGCCGAGGCCGTTCGCGATCACCTGGCGGGTCGCGGCGACCAGGACGAGTCGGGCGCGATGCGTGTCGGTGGGGTCCTCGTCGCCCTGCGGCAGCACCCGGCATTCGTCGTAGAACTTGTGGAAGGTCGAGGCCGTGTCCTCGAGGTACCGGGCGATCCGGTGGGGTTCGCGCAGTTCGGCGGCCCGCGCGACGACGCGCGGGAACTCGGCCAGGGCACGCAGCAGGGCGCCGGCTCGCTCCTCGACCAGCAGGGACGGGTCGAAGGTCCCGAGATCAGCGGTCAGGCCCAGATCGGCACCGTTGCGCAGGATCGAGGAGAGTCGGGCGTGCGCGTACTGGACGTAGTAGACCGGGTTGTCGTTGCTGGCGCTGGCCCACAGATCCAGGTCGAGGTCAATCGTCGAGTCGGTCGAGTACCGGGCCAGTGCGTACCGAGCAGCGTCGACGCCGATCGCGTCGACGAGGTCCTCGAGGGTGATGACGGTCCCGGCCCGCTTGCTCATGCGCATGGGCTGGCCGTCGCGCAGCAGGTTGACCATCTGGCCGATCAGGATCTCGAGGTTGACGCCCGGCTGGTCGCCGAACGCCGCACACATCGCCATCATCCGCGAGACGTACCCGTGGTGGTCGGCGCCGAGCATGATGATCGCCCGGTCGAAGCCGCGCTCGCGCTTGTCGAGGTAGTAGGCCAGGTCGCCGGAGATGTACGCGGGCTGTCCGTCGGACTTGATGACGACGCGGTCCTTGTCGTCGCCGTAGTCGGAGGTGCGCAGCCAGTGGGCACCCTCGGACTCGTACATCTTGCCGAGCTCGGTGAGCCGGGTGATCGCGCGGTCGACGGCCCCGGTCTCGTGCAGGTGGTTCTCGTGGAAGAAGACGTCGAAGTCGACGCCGAAATCGTGCAGGCTGCCCTTGATCTCGGCGAACATCAGCTCGACACCCTGGGCGCGGAACAGTTCGGTGGCCTCGGCGTCGGGCAGTTCGGCCGCCCCGGGATGCTCGGCCGTGATGTCCGCGGCGATGTCGTGGATGTACTGACCGCCGTAGCCATCCTCGGGT
>CAYYQO010000039.1:0-20642 GCA_964473845.1 uncultured Aeromicrobium sp. | reverse complement strand
AGAGTGAACCGTCGTTGCCCTGGCTCATCGCGTTGAGCATCGTGACGATCTCGTCACCGAGGACCTCGCCGACGATGACCCGGCTGGGGTTCATGCGCAGGGACCGCCGGACGAGCTCGGACAGCGCGATCTCGCCCTCGCCCTCGGAGTTCGGCAACCGCTCCTCGAAGGCCACGACGTTGGGGTGCAGATCGGCGAACTCGCCCAGCCCCAGCTCGAGCGCGCGCTCGACCGTGATGAGCCGTTCCTGGGGACCGATCTCGTTGGCCAGGGCGCGCAGCAGTGTCGTCTTGCCGGCGTTCGTGGCGCCCGCGATCATGATGTTCTTGCGCGCCGCGACCGCAGCCGACAGGAATGACCCCAGTTCCGGGGTCATCGTGCCGTTCTCGACGAGCGTGTCGAGCGAGACCCGGCTGAGCCGGGCCCGGCGGATCGACAACGCCGGCCGCTGGGTGACACCCATGACGGCCGAAAGCCGGCTGCCGTCGGGCAGCCGCAGGTCCAACTGTGGGTTGGCGGTGTCGAACGGGCGACTGGTCAGGCCCGAGTACGCACCCAGCACCTGGACGAGCTCGACCAGTTCGTCGTCGCTGTCGGCGACGGGCGGCATCTGCTTCTCCTCGCCGTTGGCATAGCCGACGAAGACGTTGTCGCAGCCGTTGATGTCGATGTTCTCGACCTCGGGATCGTCCAGCAGCGGCTGGAGCCGGCCCACGCCGTAGAGCGCGGCGTGGATGCCGTCGGCCAGCTCGGCCTCCTCGACGCTGGACAGCGGCGCACGACCGGCGGCGATCTCGCGCCGGGCGTGCGATTCGAGGACGCGCGCGATGATGGCACGGGCGAACTGGCGTTCGTCCTCGCTGGACATGAGCGGCAGGCCTGCGGTCGAGTCCTCACGGCGCTGGCGGGCCAGCGTGTCGGCGACTTCCTCGCGCAGGGTGCGCAGCAGTTGCTGATCCATCAGATCTCCTGCGTGATGCGGGTCGGACCGGCCAGGGCACGGACGCGGGGAACCACGTCGACCAGGGAACGTGAGAACACCGATCGCACGGCGGCACGTGACGACGACGCCGGTCCGCGCAGGACCCCCTGCGGATCGTGGGCGATCGTGCCGAGCATCGTGACCGGCAGGTCCGACGCGGCCAGCAGCCGGCCGATGTCGTCGGCGGCACGCTGGTCGCGCGGGTCACCGACGACGATGACCCCGACGCTCATCGCGCCGGCCCGTCCCAGCGCCCACGGCTCGCGCACGGTGGACAGCCGATCGCGCAGATGGGCGATCGCGGCGATCTCGGAGCGGACCAGGAAGATCACGGCGTCGGAGTGTTCGACGACCGGGCCAGCCGGCGATCCGGCGACGAAGCGTCCCGCATCGACCAGTACGTCCGCGGGGTGGGCCCGCAGCGTGCGCTGCAGGTGCGGCCACGCGGGGCCCAGGCTCTGGGCCTGGCGCGGTCCGGACGCGCCGACCAGCACGTCGAGGCCGTCGCGGGTCTGCTGCAGATGGTCCGACAGTGCGACCTCGTCGCCGGCGCGGACGGCCGCACCGAGCGACACCAGTCCACGATGCTCGTCGAGGGCGTTGTCGTCGGGGTCGCGCTCGCGCGTGGCCACATCACCGCCGATGGGATCGAGATCGGCCACGACGACCGGCTCGGGCCACCGCGCCGCCAACCCGATCACCGCGGTGCTGACACCGGGCGATCCCTTGGCGGAGACGAAACTGATGACACTCATCGCGCCACCGCCAGAGCACGGAGCCGGTCGGTCTCGGTCACCGCCACCCCGCGGTCGACGAGCGCCAGGCCGATCCGGTTGTTGCCGGCGGCGTCGACGATCGCGTCGACGACCTGGAGCGGAACCAGCAAGGTCGCCGACGATGAGTCGGAATCGCCGCCGCCGCCCAGGACGCCGCCACTGTCCGATGACACCGGGGGCTTGACGACCAGGGCCAGCGCCAGCGCCTGGCCCGAGGTGTTGCCGTCGCCGATGCGCACGACGCGGACGAGGTCGCCCGAATCGAGGTCGTCGGGCACGCGTCCCTCGATGAGCGGGATGCCGACCTCGGCGACCGTGCCGCCCTCCAGCGGGTTCGATGTCACGAGCATCGTGGTGTCGAGCAACTGGCCCTTGCTGAGCGGCAGCTTGGCGTACGTGCCGACGACGCTGTTGATGGCGTCGGCGGGAACGATCAGGTCCGAATCCGTGGCGACGTTGGACTGGCCGAGCAGTTCGCGGGTGATCTGGGTCCCGGCCGGGACATCGGCATTCAACGTCAGCACGGGGTCGCGCGAGTCCATTCGCAGCGCGAGCAGGCCGGCCAGGGCCGCGCCGCCGACGATCAACAGGACTCCGAGCAGTGCGACGGCCGGCCGGCGGCGGCGCGGCGGGGCCGGACGCGAGGCGCTGGGCGTCGTCCGTCCCCCCACGCCACGGGCCGATCGGGCGCGCTGGCGGTCCTGACCCGCGTCGCTGACCGACTCGGACGTGGTGCGAATCGCCATGAGTGTGGCTCCCCCTTGCAGACGTCGTGGTGCGCCCTGTGGCCAAGCGAGTGCATCCCTCACGCACTCCTCACCCACAGGAACCACGTCAGTCTAGCCCGATCCGGCCATACGGCCGACCACGGGGACCGCGGGAATCAGTTGATGTCGGTCACCACGGACTGGATCTCACCCACCTGCAGGGCCTGCGGAGCGGCCGTGCGCTCGATCGGCGTCGGGAACGTGATCGGATCGCCGCCGGGGATCAGGATCCGCGCGTCGTAGGGCACCGTCACGGTCACGTCGTAGGCCCCTGATCGGGCGTAGACGTGCTCGACCGAACCGCTCTGGCCGACGCTGGCGTTCTCGATCCCGGCGCCCGTGGCCGATCCGCCGTCGCCGAAGGACCAGCGGACGTCACCGGGGACGAACTCGACCGGAATGCTCAGGCCCAGCACCGTGACGGTCACCGTGACCGGCGCCGACTGGGCAGCGAAGTTCGTCGGGATGTTGACGTAGGACGTGGCGGCGGGCTCGATCACGAAGGTCGGCGTGGGCGCCAGCGCCCGGGCCTGCTCCATGATGTCGGCGACCGTGATGACGGGCGGCTCGCCCTCCGACGAGTCCGGCGTCGTACGACACACCGTTCCGGCGTGCGAGAAGTTGTCCTCGGTGGCTCGATTGTCGGCGCCCATGGCGCGCTCGAAAACGAAGTACCGGTAGGCGCCTTCGGCCGGGCAGGTCTGGAACGCCTCGCACATGACGTCGTTGACGGTCTCGTAGTCCCTGACGCCCGGGCCGTTGGCCTGCACGGAATTGCGATCACACGCGGGCGTGTAGACCCGCTGGGTCCACGGTCCGGGGACGGGCACCTTGATGCTGCCGACGCCTCCGTCGCCACCACCTGCGTTGCCGCCGCCGTCCTCACCACCGACGTCGACGCCGCCGTTGTCCTGTTCCCCGGACCAGTCGGGGTTGGCGAACGCGGCAACGCCGCCGGAGAACACCAGCACCATCGCCAGTGCCGCGGCCGCGGCGACCCGCCGCAGGGTCCTCATCCGAAGTCGTAGCGCATCAGTAGCCACGCGTCGTCCTTCCACTGCAGGTCGGCCACGAACGGAAGTCCCTTCGCGGCGGTGACGTTGTCGACGTGCTCACCGTTGTCCAGACGGACCTTCTCGCCCTTCGGGAGGTCCATCGAGAGCCGCACCTTGTAGAACACCTCGTCCGTCACACTCGGCGCGCCGACTGCCGTGAACGAGGGTTGACTCGTGGGAATCGAGAGCATCTCCAGCTTCCCGGAGGTGTACGCGTCATCCCACGTGCGGCAGTCGTCGCACGAGGGAAGGTCGGAAATCGCGGTGAGCGCAGGCGCGTCGCCCGTGGCCATGACGTAGAGCACCGTCCGCGCGGCGAACTCGGTGAACGCCTGGGCCGAGGCGTCGGTCTGCTCGTCGGCAGGGCGCTCGGGCTTGGCATCGGCCGCCCACGGGGCGGGCGTGGGGCTGGGCTCCGCGGATGGCGACGGCGCACTGCTGGCGGCGACCGTGGGCGTGTCGGCGGGGTCCGTGTCGTCACCGCTGCAAGCACCTGCGGCCAACGCCACGACCACCAACGTCACCGCCACGGCGATCGATCGACGCATCCATGTCCCCCTCGTGAGTCCGTTCAAGCCTAACAATCCCCGACGACCTCAACAGCACCACCTAACCATCTGTCGGTAGTTCCGATGAGCCATGACTAGGGTGAGATCCATGCGATTGCTGGTCACGGCGGAGTCGGCGTCGACAGGGGAAAGACGCGACGTCATCGTCGGATACTCCGCCGCGAGCACGGTCGGCGACCTCGAATCGCTGTTGCAGGACCAGTTCGGCGTCCGGCGGTCCCATGCCGACGTCGCCGACGTCATCGACCTGGCGGCCCACCGCAACAGCCAGGATACCGCCGGCCCCGGACTGTTCCTGGGCGCGAGCCGGCTCACCCCGGACGTGACGATCGCCGACTCCGGCATCCATCACGGCTCGATCATCGGCCTGGGCGGTCCCAGCAGCCACCGCGCCCGCGAACCGCAGGGACTGGTCGAGGTCCGCGTGAGTTCCGGACGGGGTGCCGGACGGGTCCATCGGCTGGGGATCGGCACCTGGACCATCGGTTCGGCCGACCACTGCGCGATCCGGGTGTCCGGCGCGCCCGAAGTGGCACTCCGGCTCGAAGTGGATGCCAAGGGCTCGGTCCAGGTGACCGCCGACGAGTCCGTGATCGGTGCAACGATGGCCGTTCCGACCCGGCGCGAACCACCGACGGAACCGATCGTGCTGGAAGCCAGTGTCGCCACCCGCAGGCAGCGGCGATTCCGCCGCAAGCGCCCCGGACTCAGCGCCCTCGAAGGGGGCCGTCAGATCGACCCCGGCGCCGCCCAACCCGTCGTCCGGCTGGACCGCGAACCCGTCACGGCGGCGGCCACGTGGTCGCCCGGAGCCGTACTCGGCGTCGCCGACGTGCTGTTCGAGTTGGGTGAGGTCAGCGCGCCGGATGCCTCCCTCTCCCCCGCCCCCAACGGACCCGAACTCGACTACAACCGGCCGCCGCGCCTGCATCCGCCCGAGCGGGTCAACGAGTTCTCGCTGCCCACCGAGCCGAAGCGGCCGGACAAGTCACCCATCCCCTTGCCGATGATGCTCTCGCCGATCGCCATGAGCGGTCTCATGTACTGGCGGACCGGGTCGATCTTCTCGCTCATGTTCATGTTCATGATGCCGATGATGATGCTGCTGAACGTCACGGGCGCCCGCCGTCAGCAGAAGGTCCGGTACCAGGAACAGATGGCCGAGTTCCACCGTCGGCGGGCCGAGGTCGAGAAGGCCGCGGTCACCTCGCTGACCAACGAGCGCGGCCATCGCCGCTCGATCTACCCCGACCCCGCCTCGGTGCTGCTGTTCGCCACCGGCCCGCGGGCACGACTGTGGGAGCGCCGCCGTTGGGACCCTGACTACCTCGAACTGCGGTTGGGGACGACGGACCTGGCCTCGGACGTGATCGTCAAGGACTCGACCCGCGAACTGCACGAAGGTCCGCTGCGGTGGACCACGCCCGACGTCCCGGTGGTCGTCCCGCTCGCACCGACCGCCGTTCTGGGCGTCTGCGGCCCCGCCGACGAGTGCCTGTCGACGACGTCGTGGCTCGTGGCCCAGGTTGCCGCCCTGCACTCGCCGACCGATGCGTCCGTCTGGGTGTTCACCGACCGCGCGAACTCGACGTCCTGGGAGTGGGTCAAGTGGCTGCCCCACGCCCGTACGGCCGAGGACCACCAACGCGCCGCGCGCCTGGCCTTCGACGAGAACGATCGCGCGGGGATGATCTCCGAACTCTCCGCCCTCGTCGATCGGCGCAAGGAACTCGACACCGATCAGCGTGAAGCCCTGCCCGCCGTCATCGTCGTGCTCGACGGGGCCCGCGAGTTGCGCATGGCGCCGGGAATGACCTCGCTGCTCAAGTCCGGCGCGTTCGTGCACGTCTACTTCATCTGCCTGGACCGCACCGCCCGCGAACTGCCCGAGGAGTGCCGCGCCGTCGTCGAACTGCACGGCGACGTGCTCGACCTCGAGACCACCTCCGAGCGGCACATCGACGCGGTCCGTCGCGACGTCGTCGATCCGGCCTGGCTCGAGCGACTCGGACGCGCCCTCGCCCCGATTCGCGACGTCAGCACCGAGGACCTCAGTTCGAGTTTGCCCGCCGCGAGCCGGCTGCTGGACGTGCTGGGACTCGATTCCCCCACGGGAGAAGACCTGGTGCGGACGTGGAAGAACGGCGGGCGCACGACCCGCGCCGTCATCGGCGAAGGACTGGACGGAGCCTTCAGCATCGACGTACGCACCGACGGACCGCACGGCCTGGTCGCCGGCACGACCGGCTCGGGCAAGTCCGAACTGCTGCAGACGATTATCGCGTCGCTCGCCGTCGGCAACCGTCCCGACGAGTTCAACTTCGTCCTGATCGACTACAAGGGCGGCGCCGCGTTCAAGGACTGTCAGCATCTGCCGCACACCGTCGGCATGGTGACCGACCTCGACGGCCACCTGACCACCCGGGCGCTGGAATCCCTCGGCGCCGAACTGCGATACCGCGAACACCAACTGGCCGACGCGGACGCCAAGGACATCGAGGACTACCTGGCCGCGCGCCAGCCGGGCGACGAGCCGATGCCGCGGCTGCTGATCATCATCGACGAGTTCGCCGCGCTCGTCGCCGAGCTTCCCGACTTCGTCACCGGCCTGGTCGACGTGGCCCGCCGTGGCCGTTCCCTGGGCGTCCACCTCATCCTCGCGACCCAGCGTCCCGCCGGTGTCGTCAATGCCGAGATCAAGTCGAACACCAACCTGCGCATCGCCCTGCGCGTCACGGACGCCAACGACTCGGACGACGTGCTGGAATCCAAGGTCGCGGCCGAGATCCCCAAGTCGTTCCCGGGCCGGGCGTATGCGCGGCTGGGGCACTCGTCGCTCGTCCCCTTCCAGAGTTCACGTGTCGGTGGCCGCCCCGTCGGCGACCAGCGCGCCGACCTGCACTCGCGCGGGTTCGGCGTCGACGAACTGCTCGCCCCGCCGGACCGTGGTGGCGACCAGGAGGAGGACGTGTCCATCCCGACCGACCTGGCTTCGCTGGTCGGGGCCGTCCGCGAAGGAAACGACCTGGTCGGGCTCGGACCGATGCGCAAGCCGTGGCTGCCGCCGCTGCCCGAAACGCTCGTGCTGGACGATCTGGAGGTGGCACCCGCACCGGACATCGGCGTCGCTGCCGACATCGCACCGATCGCGTACGGCCGGACCGACCGGCCGCACCTGCAGCAGCAGGGCGATGCGGCGTGGGACCTGCAGAGCGGTGGCCACCTGGTCATCGCCGGCCAGTCCCGGTCCGGTCGCTCATGGGCCCTGCGCACCCTGGCCGCGGGCATCGCCCGACAGACCGCACCCACCGACGTCCACATCTTCGGCATCGACGCCGGCAACAACGCACTGCTGCCGCTGGTGTCGCTGCCGCACGTCGGAGCCATCGTCACCCGCACCCAGATCGACCGGCTGTTCCGGCTCTTCGCCCACCTGGGCGGCGAACTCACGCGGCGCCAGCAGTTCCTGGCCGAGCACGGCTTCGCCGACATCGGCGAGCAGCGGGCCGCCGCCGAGGGAACCGAGCGGCTGCCCTACCTGGTCGTCCTGCTGGACCGGCTGGAGGGCTTCACGAGTGCCTTCGAATCGGTCGACGGCGGCGTCCTGATCGAGCGCCTCATCGGTCTGCTCCAGGAGGGCGTCGGCGCCGGCATCCGGGTCGTCATCGGCTCGGACCGATCCGGGATCATGGGCCGGTACTCGCTACTCATCGAGGACCGCATCGTGCTGTCGTCCAGCGATCCGGGCGATTACCAGAGCGTCGGCCTGCCCAGCAAGCAGGTGCCCGCCCACATGCCGCCGGGACGCGGTTTCCGCGGGGGCGAACGCGCCCAGGAGGTCCAGTTCGCCCTGTTGGACGCCTCCGGCGAGGGCACGGCCCAGGTGCGGACGATCCATGAACTCGGCCGGGCCGTCGCCGAACGCTACGGCGAACTGCCACGCGGCCTGCGCCCGCACCGCATCGACGAACTGCCGATCGCGATCAGCACGGACGAGGCGCTGGCCCTCGATCCGTCGGACGCCGCCTTGAGCCCCACCTTCATCCCCGTCGGCGTCGGCGGCGACATGCTGGCGTTGACCGGCTACGACCCGCTGGTGACAGGTCCGGGATTCCTCATCGCGGGTCCCCCTCGATCGGGGCGCAGTTCGGCACTGCTCGTGCCGATCAGCCGGCACCTGGCCGGCCGCCACGAGGTCGTCGCGATCGCCCCGCGACGGTCACCGTTGCGGGACCTGAAGGACCGGCGCCTGACCGTCTTCACCGGCTCCGAACCCCTCGAGGAGATCCGTGAGGCCATCTCCCGCCTGGGCCGACAGCACCTGATCGCCGTGGACGACTTCGAGGTCCTGGGGGCGGATTCTCCGCTGGGCCAGTTCCTGGGTGAAACCCTCGGGGCCATGCGCGACACCCCCAACGCGATGATCGTCGCCGGCGGCATCGACGAACTCGGAGCCGTGTATCGCGGCCTGCCGGCCGACCTCAAACGCGGCCGCACCGGCCTCGTCCTGGCTCCTCGCGCCTCGAACGACGGCGACGTCCTCAACGCCCGCCTGCCCCGGTCCGTCGGCGGGGCCGTACCGCAGGGCCGCGGCCTGCTGGTTTCGCCGTCGGGTTACGTCTGGGTACAGGTACCGCGGGCATAGTTCTAAAGAACTATGCCCGTGCGTTAACGTGTCCTTGACGAGGAGAGGGAACCGAAGCCGCCATGGAGACCAACTACTACAAGGTCGCCCTGAGTCATGCGATGACCAAGATCGCGACGCAGCGTGACCGATTCACCGGACCACCCACGCCGACGAGCACAGTCACGAACCCCGTCGTCGTCAACGGCGGCTGGGAGTGCAGCGCTGCCGACGAGTGGGCCACCGAGGTCGGAGAACGCTTGAGTGGCCTCTACGACGCCTTCGACGATGCCCACTCGGTCGTCCAGGCCGCACACGCCGCCCAGCCCGACGAAGTCGAGGACGGCCACCACCACGGCGACGCCTACCGCTCCCACGCCTATCCCAGTGGCGGCGGCCGCAACATCCCACTGGCGGTCTGACATGACCGTCAAGATGAACGCCGCGGCCCTCGACGAGGCGATCTCCGCCGCCACCGGCCTGGCTTCGCGGATCTCCAGCGCCCGCACCACGTGCCTCACCTCCATTCCGCCCGGCGGCCCGGACCTGCCGAGCCTGGGCATGTACCGGGTCGCGGGCACGGCGCCGGAGTGGCTGCGCGAACAGGCAACCGATCCTCTCGGTGTGATCCGCGACCTGGCCGAGATGCTGGGCTCCGAGGACGGCTCGT
Organism: uncultured Aeromicrobium sp.; assembly: GCA_964473845.1. Lineage (GTDB taxonomy): Bacteria > Actinomycetota > Actinomycetes > Propionibacteriales > Nocardioidaceae > Aeromicrobium. Next base: position 11,199 of record CAYYQO010000039.1, on the reverse strand, counting down.
CCGTGACGTGGGACGGCTCCGCGACCGGCGACATCGAGGCGATCAAGGAAGAACTCGGCCGCCAGATCGCCGACGACCTCGACGACATCGGCGATGTGAACAGCCCCGAGGACCTGGCGCGGGTCCAGGCCGCGATCGACCTACTGCTGAAGTACGGGGACGATCCCGACATCACCAGCACCGTGGCGACGACCCTGGGACCCGAGGGCGTCGCCACCGTCATCGAGCAGGCCGCGGCGATGACGGGCCCGTACTCCAACTACCCGAACCCGAACGGCATCTACGAAGACTCCTCCTACGGCGAGGAGTACGAGAAGGTCATCTCCCTGCAGGACGACCTGGCGAACGCGCTCAGCGGCGCCATCGCCACCGCGTCGACCACTGGCGGTCTCCCCGCGAACTACGGCAGCGACCTGGTCCGCTCGGGTGGACCCATCGTCGCCTCCGTCATCTTCGACTACGGCCATCGCAACGGCCACGAGTTCGGCACGACGTTCCTCCAGGACGCCGGCGACGAACTCCTGGACTGGGAGAACGGCGAAGGCGGCATGTACTGGTCCAACTTCCCGACGAACTCTCAATTCGGGACGGCCGACATGAGCGAACTGGTCGACCCGACCGTCCAGTGGATGGAAGCACTCTCGGACAACCGGCACGCTTCCCAGCAGGTACTGCTCGATCCCGACAAGGCCCAGTACCTGCTGGAGCGGTTCGCGCCCAGCGAGGACCCCTCCGGAAATGCCGCCGGCATGGTCCTGCAGACCGCCACGGTCGACCAGGCGCTGGAGAACAACTCCTACGGCCAGAACGCCGCGACGATCTCGGCCTGGGCCATCGAACACTTCGGCGGCGACGCCACGGCGCAGGACGGCGTCGAGGAGGAACTGGGCGGCATCATCGCGACGTACATCCGTGACGTCGACCGCGTCGCCTACGACACCGGATCCGCCGAGGGCTCCGGCACGTACGGTCCCGACGGTCTGCCGATCGCCACCAACATCGACGGTGAAGGATTCCCGCCGTTCGGGATCCGGCTGAACCGGTCGAACTTGGAGAACCTGCTGGGCGACATCGGGGACAACGACCAGGCGGTCTCGCTGGTCGGCTCGGCTGCGACCCGGCTCAATGAGGCCCGGCTCAACCTGGGCATCGACGAGGTCGTGGCCAGCGGTACCGACCTCAACGGCCCGGTCGGCACCGACAACCCCGTCTACGCCGCGACCCGCTCGAACGCCGGTTTCCAGGGGTTCCTCTACAACAACCTGCTCGAGGGCGGCATCGCCGACGCCAAGACCGACGCCGAACAGCGTCAGCGGCTCGCCAAGCTGTTGCTCCTGCCCACCGAGTACATCTCGGTCCCCGGCGGACCGGTGGGGTCCTACGTCGTCGGCGAGATCAAGACCCAGCTCACGAACGCGTTCGTGGGCAACGGGGTCCAGGACGCGATCAGTGGCTCCAACGACATGTTCAACGACATCCAGACGCACACGCGCCTGCAGGCACTGCACACGCTCGCCACCTCGGACGCGGGCCTACCCGTCGGCGACCTGACGGACACGTGGCCGAACGACGAGCACGGCAACCCCAAACCGATCGACGAACTGACGAACGAGGAGCAGACGGCGATCATCAACATGGCCAACAGCGGGGGCGACGGCTACGCCTCGGGCGTCTACAGCGGTGCCGTCGACGGCCGGGACATGTTGATCGATCTGTACGGGGACTCCTGATGCGGCGCGGAGCCCTCGCGGCGACCGGACTCGCCATCTCGACCGTGCTCGTCGTCGGAGCCTGCCAGAACCCGACGTACGACGCCGAGCGCGCCTGCTCGGTGCCCACGGACACAGTCTCGGCACTGTTGGACACCGATCGCTTCACCGCCTCCCAGGAGGAGATCGAGGGCCTGCCGTTCCGGAGCACGTCGACGAGCGGCAGTGCAGCGTGCCATGCCGATGCCGACGACCTCAGCGTCAACGTCCGGGCACTGGTCGTACCTCAGGCCGAAGCCGCCCGCCACACGGCCTCGATCACGGAGAAGGGCGATGGTTTCGACCTCGCCGGAGGCATCGCTCGCGCCGACGGAACGTCCGGGGCGTGGGCCTGCGGCTCGGTGTGGGTCACGGTGTGGCTCGACGGCGAGCACGAGGCCGATCCACAGGACATGCGCGCCGCCGTGGAGTCGGTCGCGGAGGCGGCCTCCTGCTACACGGCCTGACTCCTCGGCCCTGATCGCGACCACGCCGGGTACACGAAAGCCTCGCCACGGCCGAGCCGTTGCGAGGCTTTCGTCGGAATGTTCAGCGGGGCGACTGCAGGGGCGTCAGCACCGGGTGCTGGTCCTGCTCCTTGGCGCCCTCGGCGAACTTGTTGTGCTGGAACGCCACATCGGTGCCCGCACCGGCGAACGCCTGGCACAGCTGCGTCAGCGACTGCTTGAACTGGACCCACGCGGCGTTGAACTCGTTCGCGCCTGCGGACTTCCACTCCTCGTTCGCTGCGGCCAGCGAGGAATCGACGTTGGTGATCATCGTGTCGGTTTCCTGCATGGAGTTGTTGAGCGTGTTGTACAGCGCGTAGAGATCTTCGATCCGGGCTTGCACCATGGGTGTGTCTCCTTCGTAGTTCGTCCCCCGACATTTCGAACGCAGGGACTCAGGATGCGTGCTGTGAGCCTATCGGACGACCCGACGGCCAGCAGTACCACCCAACCATACTGACGTAGTTCTTTCGAACCATGCCCTACCCTCCCCATGAACCGTGCCGATCGGTAGGCTGAGCCGTGAAGACCCACATCCATCAGCCGGGGGAACCTGATGACAGACGACGAACCCAACCTGTTCCGCAGCACCTTGACGACAGCCAAGACGACCGTGACGACCTGCGGCGACACCGTGTACTCCGGTTACGGATCACCCTTGGACGCGATCGCCAACCCCTTGGCGAACGGCGGATGGGTCTGCTCCGAGGCCGACACCTGGATCGCCGAGCTGAAGGACCAGTGCGCGGGCATCCCCGAGGCCTTCGACGATGCCGCCACGACGATCCAGAGCCGGATCAACTCAGAACCCGACCGCGTCCCCGAGAACGACTGGCGTGGCAACAACTGGCCCCGGTCATGGGCCCAGTCCCAGATGTACTGAGGGTGATGGCCCATGACCACCGTCGAAATCGACATCGAGAAGATCAAGTCCGCCATCACCAAGGCCGAGGACCTGACCTCGAACGTCAACTCACAGCGCGCGATCGCCCGTAGCTCGAGCCCCATCAGCCTGCCCTCCTTGGGCGACGACACGCTGGGCAAGAAGTCGCAGTGGTTGACTGATCACCTCGAGGACCTGACGATGCGCCGTGACCTGGCCATCCTGCTCGACACCGAGGGCACCGGCGGCGCGAGCTACACCGTCTCGGTCGACTCCGCCAGGAACGTACGCAACCTGCTGGCCACCGAACTGGCGACCCAGATCGGCGACATCGACTACGACACGGAGTCTGAGGACTACGAGCGGATCATGTCCGTCTTGGGCGGTTGGCAGGACGATCCCGAGATGATGGCCGCGATGTTCACCGAACTCGGTCCGGACGGCACCGTGGCCGCGCTCAATGCGATCAGCACCAACATGGGATACGGCGGGACGGGCGACGCCGAGATGCTCACCGAACTCGCCACGCAGATGCGCACGGGATTGTCATCGGCGTCGAACCACCCCACCTTCCCCGACGTGACCTTCGGCGAGGAGATCGTCCGGTACAGCGTCGTCCCGCTGCTCACCGACGAGGAACGGCGAGCGTTCGAGGACGAGTTCGGTGGGTTCTCCATGAACGGCGCGAACATCCTCACGTTCCTCATGGAGGACACGACGTACTCGGATGGCTTCTTGTTGAGTGCGGCCAACCAGCTCGACGAGTTCGAGCAGATGGCCGCGGACGGCCCCATGGACGCCACCATCTGGTACGGCCACAACGGGCACGGCCCGCTGCCCACTGGCGACGGTGAATTCGACGGCTGGTACGACGACCCGATGGCCGCGGTCATGCACAACCTCGGCGAGCATCCCGAGGTCGGCCTGTCGTTCTTCACCGGTCCGGCCGCCGATGGCTGGGACCGCGAGAACTACTACTTCGAGAAGCGCGACTGGCGTGCGGACGGTTTCGGCGGGATCACGCACGCCCTCGAGGCCATTGGCACCAGCGAGGCCAATCTCGAGAACGACCCCGAAGCGACCACACGTTTGGTCTCGTCCTTCTTCTCCCAGATCGCCGACAACGACGAGTTCAACCCCGACAACGCGGGCGAGGGTTCGCCCTACCTCGCAGAACTCATGAAGTTCTACATGCCGGCGATCGACACCACGCTCAATTACGGCAACGACGATGGCGACCCGCGCGCCGTCCCCGACGTCGAATTCGAGCATCTCGGCACCTTCGAGTTCTACCCGGCCATGTACCGCAGCGACCTGGATGCCTTGATGCACGTTGCCATGAGCACCCAGGACGGCACGGTGAGCATCGCCGAAGGCATCGCGGTCTACCAGCAGACCCAGGTGAACAACATCGCCGCCGAACTCGCGCTCGATCCCGACAACCTCAACCTGCGCACTGAACTGGTCGATACGTTGCAGGGCGGATCTGCGCTTCAGGGCTTCGCCGAGTACACGGTCGGCAGCGTCGAGATCGACGGAGCAGCCAGCCGCGACGCCCAGCGTCAGGCATTCTTGGACGCACTCTCCAGCGCCACGAGCCTGGTTCCACTCCCGGGGGCCGACGCCGTCGGCGACTGGGGCAGCAAACTCATCAAGTACGGCTTCAGCGAATCCGTCCGGCTCGGCAAGGGCGAGATCGCCGACTCCTGGACGAACGAAGCCGCCTCCGTCGCCGACGACGCGACCGTTCGCGCTGAGGAGAGTTTGCGCCGGGTCAAGGTCGACACCTTCATCACGCTCGTCGATTCCGGGATCATCACCGAGGATCAGATCCCGGCCAGGTGGCTCGACGATCGAGGCCGGCTCATCGACCCGGCCGACGTTCCGTACGAGGACCTGCCGTACTTCACCCAGAGCGCCATGGACGCCGTGGACTCCTACATTTCCGACTCTGGCCTGGACACGCCCTACAAGAATCAGTTCATCCAGTACTACGACGAGGCATCCAGGTGAGGCGGCTGGCGGCCGGCCTGCTGTTGTGCGGGCTCCTGCTGGCCAGTTGCGGCGAGGAAGACGTCGCGGCGGGCCACCCCCAACTCCTGCAGCAGGACGACCTGCCCAGTGTGGAGAAGGTGTACGAGAACACCGGCCCCAGCGCCTCGAAGACCCACTGCACGGCGATGAACCGCGAGTTGAATCTGGCCATCACCAGTGAGGCACCGGCCTATCTGGAGTTCCATCTCAAGAACGGTGACGTGGTCAAGTCGACGATCCAACCGACCGGAACGAACCAGCGCTCGATCGATGAGACCCTGGATCAGGTACGCACGATGGTCGACGAATGTGTCGCCGAGGAAGCCGGGACCTTCGAGCGATTGACCGGTCTGCCCGCCGAGGCGATCGGGTTTCGCGCGGTCCAGGACACGTCTGACGGCCCTCAGGTCACCGAGCGCGCCTACGCCCGGCTGGACGACGAGCACGCCGTCGTGGTGACCGTGATCCACATCGGCAGCCCCGAACCCTCGATCACCGTCGCCGAACTCCTGCCCACTGCCATCGAGCGAGGCTGCTGCGGGGCGACGGCGGGTGCCGCGTTACCCGAGCAGTGACTCCGCGACTTCACGGGCCAGCCCCTCGAAGGCAGCATCATCGATGACAGCCTCCGAGTGCGGGTCTCCGGCGTGCGCGCGCATCGTCAGCACCTGATCGTCGGTGATCGCCCGGATCTCGGCCACGGCACCGTCGATCTCGGCGCGCGCCTCCTGTGAACCCGCGATCTCGATGGCCTCACCGCTCGTACCGAGGTACTCCACGGGACGCTCCGCGGCGAACCGCTCGACCACGAATGCCGTCGCGTCGGCGCCGACATAGCGGCACTGGAGGTCGTCACCGGCGTCCAGGCCGCGCGCGGCCTGGACGGGGCCGACAAGCTTCGCCACGTCGTCGACCGACGGGCACGGGCCGGAGACTTCCACGCGCTCGATGGACTCGATGAGGTCGGCGGCATCGTCGCTGAGAAGTCGCTTCGCGACGTCGACGGTGTCCTGCTCGGTGGCGCGTTCGTCGCCGTACTGGAGAAGTTCGTTGCGTACATAGACGATGCGGTCACCTCGGCGGGCCACGATGGTCTCGCCCATGACTTCGTCCGCGTAGCCCGTCGTCGACCGGAACGCCTCGTCGCCGATACCGGACACCTTCTGTGCGTCTGGCGTGACATGACCGGAGAGTTCGCGGCCATCATCGACGACCTTCACCCCGAACTCGAACGACGACATCCCGTCCGCGTCACACCCCAGGAACACTTCGTTGCCGAGCATCAGGTTCGGCCGAGCCGTGCGGTCGCCGCTGAGCCGCTTCAGGACGTCGGCGTCGATCACCTCACACAGGCTCGGACCAGCGACTGGCTCAGGCTCGGGCGCCGAGTCGTTCTCCGTGCAGCCAGCCAACAGCAGAGTCCCCACCAGGACAGGCGCCATCACAACGTTTCGCACTTTCCCCCCGACCACTTCACGTCACGAATGACCTTCACCCTAGCGGGCACCCCGTCACCCACGACGATCTGGCTGGTTAGCGACAGATCCCGGCCAGCGCCGCGACCGTTTCGTCCAGCACCTCCTGCGTGAACGACTCGTCGAACGTGAATCGCACCGCACTCTGGGCGAGGGTTCGTTCGTAACCCATGGCTGTCAGGACGTGGCTGGGTTCGTCGCTGCCGGCCGCACATGCCGATCCGCTGGAGCACACGATCCCCCGTGCCTCCAGATCGACCAGGATCGACTCGCCCGAACGACCGGGGAACACGAACGACGCGTGTCCGGGCAGCCGATGGGTGCGATGGCCGGTGAGTCGTCCTCCGACCTGCTCGACCCGCGCGATGAAGTCGTCACGCAGTCCCTCGAGGTGCCAGGCCCGCTCGTCGACGGCATCGCTGCGCAGCCTCAACGCCGTCTCGAGGCCCACCGCTGCCGCCACGTTCTCGGTGCCGGACCGGGCGTCGTCCTGCTGACCTCCGCCGTGGACGAGCGCTTCGCACGGCACCCGGTGGCTGACGTACAACAGTCCGATGCCCTTGGGAGTACCCAGTTTGTGACCGGCGATCGAGAGCGCGTCCACTTCGAGTTCGGGCACCGCGAGGGACAGCCAGCCCGCGGCCTGGACGGCGTCGGTGTGGAACGGCACCCCCCGCTCGCGGGTGACCTCGGCCAGTTCGGCGATCGGCTGGATCGTGCCGACCTCGTTGTTGGCGTACTGGATGCTGACCAGGCACGTGTCGTCCCGCAGGACACCGGCCAACTCCTCGGCCGAGGCGAGTCCCGTCTCGTCCACGCCGAGCTCGGTGACCTCGAATCCGAATCGCTCCAGCCAGTGCGCGGACTCCAACACCGCGGGGTGCTCGACCGCGCTGACGACCACGTGCTTGCCCCGGGCCGAGGCCAGTGCGATGCCCTTGACGGCCGTGTTGTCCGATTCGGTGCCGCCGGACGTGAAGACGATCTCGCTCGCGTGGACTCCGAGGCGGGCTGCGATCTGGTCGCGCGCCTCGTCGAGAGCTCGCCGCGCGGTCTCGCCGAACTCGTGATGGCTGGCCGGATTGCCGAAGTGCTGGGTCAGCCACGGCCACATGGCCTCCAGCACCTCACGGCGAGGCGGTGCCGTCGCGGCGTGGTCGAGATACATCAGGTGATCCGCAGGTCGAGTCCGAGATCGAGGTTCCGGACGCTGTGGGTGAGCGCGCCGACGCTGACGATGTCGACACCGGTCCTCGCGATGTCACCGATCGTGTCGAGGGTGACCCCGCCGCTGGCTTCCACCAGGGCCCGGTCCTCCACGATGCGGACGCCGTCGCGCAGTTCGTCGAGACTGAAGTTGTCGAGCATGATCGTGTCGACTCCCCCCGCCAACACGGGCTCGATCTGGTCGATCCGGTCGACCTCGACCTCAAGGTGGGTCGTGTGCGGCAACTGCGCCCTGGCGGCCCTGATCGCCTCGGTCAGATCGTCGACGAGAGCCAGGTGGTTGTCCTTGGCCATGACCGCGTCCGACAGGCTGAAGCGGTGGTTGTGGCCGCCACCGCAGCGGACCGCGTGACGCTCCAGGGCCCGCAGACCGGGCGTGGTCTTGCGCGTGTCGGTGACCCGGACGTCCGGCCCTGCGGCGGCGACGTACTCGGCGGTGAGCGTCGCGATCCCGCACATGCGCTGGACCAGGTTGAGGGCGATCCGTTCGGAGCGCAGCACGGCCCGCGCATTGCCGGTGACCGTGGCCAGGTGCTGCCCGGCCTCGAAGTGCTCGCCGTCGGCGACCGACAGGGAGACCTTCACGTCCGGATCGAGCGCGGTCATCGCGACCTCGAACACGAGCGTGCCGGCGAACACTCCCGGCTCACGCGCGACCAGATCGGCGGTCGCGGTGGCCGATTCGGGTACGAACACCTCACTGGTGAGGTCGCCGTTCGGGGCGTCCTCGGCCAGCCCGAGAGCGACGACGGCTTCGACGGCGCGGCGGTCGATCATCGTGCCTCCTCGGTGGCGATGCGGACGGCCGAGTGGTGGGCCAGCGCGGCCTCGGTCCGGGGGAAGTCGCTGCGGTGATGGCCACCGCGTGAGGACTGTCGTGCCAGCGCGCTGGCGACCATGGCACGGGCCACGGTGAGCAGGTTCGCGTCCTCGGCCGACTTCTGGTCGAGCGGCTCGGGCGCGGCCCACGTGTCGAGGGTCGATCCGGCGTCGGTGAGCCCCCGGGCATCGCGCACGAGTCCCGCGGCCTCCCACACGAGGTGCTGCAGATCGGAACGATTGACCACACCACCCGTCTGGCTCGCGACCGGCAGGACGACGGGCTCGGACCACTGCTCGTCGAACTGCGCCACCGCGGCGTCGGCCAGCACGCTGACGACCCGGTGTCCGTAGACCGCGCCCTCCAGCAGCGAGTTCGAGGCCAGCCGGTTGGCGCCGTGCAGGCCGTTGCAGGCGACCTCGCCTACCGCGAACAGCCCCGGCAGCGAGGTACGACCCCACGCATCGGTGCGCACGCCGCCCATGAAGTAGTGCGCGGCGGGAGTGACCGGGAGCGGCTCGGCCGACCAGTCGAAACCGCGCTCGCGGACCGCGGCGTCGATGTTGGGGAACCGCTTCGTGAGGAACTCCGCCCCCATCGCCGTGGCGTCGAGCCTCACCGGCCGACCGCCCTGCGCCAGCATCTGCGAGGCGATACCGCGGGCCACGACATCGCGCGGAGCGAGTTCGCCGTCGGGATGCAGGTCGAGCATGAAGCGATGGCCGTCCGCATCCAGCAGTACGGCACCCTCGCCCCGAACCGCCTCGCTGATGAGGTGGTTGCCCGGGGCCGCGAGGGACGTCGGGTGGAACTGGTAGAACTCGACGTCGGCCGCCACGGCTCCCGCGCGCAGCGCCATGGCCAGACCGTCGGCCGTCGCGACCTCGGGATTCGTCGTGTACGGGAACAGGTGGCCCGCTCCCCCGGTGGCCAGCACGACCGCGTCGGCCTCGATCACCTCATCCTCGAGGACACGGACGCCGATCACCCGGCCGGCCTCGACGACCAGGTCGACGGCCATCGTGTTCTCGCGCACCGTGATGCCGCTGGACCGGAGCCGATCGAGCAGACCGTGGGCGATCGCCGCGCCGGTGGCGTCTCCCCCGGCGTGCAGGATGCGCGCATGGGAATGGGCGGCCTCCAGTCCGCGGGCCAGCTCGTCACCGTCCCGGTCGAACTCGACGCCTCGGGCGATGAGCCGGTCCACCGATCCGGGGCCCTCGGCACACAGCGTCCGGGCCGTGGGGGCGTACGAGAGGCCGGCACCGGCCGCCAGCGTGTCGGCCACGTGTGACTCGACGGTGTCGGGAGCCTCCGTGACGACGGCGACCCCTCCCTGGGCGTACCGGGTGTTGCTCTCGGCCAGCCACGACTTCGTGATGACCGTGACGTCCCAGCCGGCTTCGCGTGCACTGAGCGCCGCGGTGAGTCCGGCGACCCCGGACCCCAGGACGAGTACGTGCTTGGTGGTCATGCGGTTCTCCCTCCTGTGCGATTCACCGCGGGAGTGCCGCGAGCATGCGCTCGAGCGCGACCTTGGCGTCGGTGGCGATGTCGTCCTCGACCACGATCTCGTTGCGGACCTCACCCTCGACGAGGCCGTCCAGCACCCAGGCCAGGTAGCCCGGGTGGATCCGGTACATCGTCGAGCACGGGCAGATCACGGGGTCGAGGCAGAAGATCGTCTTGTCGGGGTGTTCGGCCGCGAGCCGGTTGACCATGTTGATCTCGGTGCCCACCGCGATCGTGGTGCCAGCCGGCTGCGCCTGGATGAACTTGCGGATGCCGTCAGTCGATCCCGACGCGTCCGCCGCATCGACGACGGGCATGGGGCTCTCGGGGTGCACGATGACCTTGCAGCCGGGATGTTCGGCACGCGCCTGGTCGATCTGGGCCACGGTGAACCGCTTGTGCACCGAGCAGAAGCCGGGCCACAAGATGACCTTGGCGTCGACCAACTCTTGGCGCTCGACGCCCAGACCGGGCTTGCGCGGATTGATCATGGGCATCCGGTCCAGCGGTACGCCCATCGCCTTGGCCGTGTTGCGGCCCAGGTGCTGGTCGGGGAAGAACAGCACTCGGCGGCCCTGCTCGAAGGCCCATTCCAGCACCGTCGAGGCATTCGACGACGTGCAGACGATGCCACCGTAGCGGCCGCAGAACGCCTTGAGGGCCGCCGAGGAGTTCATGTACGTGACCGGGATGACGGGGGTGCCGTCCTCGTCCGCATAGATCTCCATGAGCTGTTCCCACGCCGATTCGACGCTGGCCTCGTCGGCCATGTCGGCCATCGAGCACCCGGCCGCGAGGTTCGGCAGGATCACGTGCTGGTCGGGCTTGGCCAGGATGTCGGCGGTCTCGGCCATGAAGTGCACGCCGCAGAACACGATCGTCTCGGCGTCCGGCTTGGTCAGTGCGGCATTGGCCAGTTGGAACGAGTCGCCCACGAAGTCGGCGTACTGGACGACCTCGTCGCGCTGGTAGAAGTGGCCCAGGATCACGA
>CAYYQO010000038.1:0-20773 GCA_964473845.1 uncultured Aeromicrobium sp. | reverse complement strand
TCGTGCGCTCGTCGGCGACGGTCACGAAGTAACGCTTGTCGTCGGGGGTTCCCTGGCCGAGGTTCTCCAGGTCGCCGGTGACGTGAACCGCGCGAACGAAGCTCTCGGGATCCTTGAGGTTCTGGAACACGTCGACGCCCACGCGCGCCATGCGGATCATCTGGAGCACGACCGAGCGGTTGTCGGTCAGCTCGACGCCGGCGGCGTAGGCCTCCAGCGGCGAGCCGGGGGCCGACATCAGGTACGGAATCACGTACATGGTCTTGCCCTGCGAGGCGCCGGTCATGTTGCCGATGACGACCGGCTTGATCTCATCGGCGTGGCGCCAGTTGTTGTAGACGCCCTTGTCCTCGGGATTGCTGGTGGCCACGATCGTGCGCTCCTCGGAGCGTGCCGTGTCCTTGTGGTAACTCTGCGAGTAGTACAGACCGTCGCCGGCCGGTTCGAGCTCGCCGGCATCGAGACCTTCCTGCAGCAGCCGCGCATCATCGCTGGCGCTGACAACCTCGATGCGATCGGGCTGGGTGATCTCCGCCCAATGCTTCACGAACTCAAGAACGTGCGGGTTCTTCAGGCCCGCCTCGTCCAGGACCTTGTCCACGTCGACCATCGGTCTGCCTCGTCCTCTCCTGGGCCAGCCCGCCGGCTGGTCCGGTTCACGTCGGATTTTTTTCCGTTGCGTACTGGCAAATCAACAAGATTCGAACAGCACGACACCCGGAGATTACCGCGACCTTACCGCGCCGTAGGTGTCACTCTCCGAGTACCCCTGTGGGATATGCCACACGTCACACGACGGCACGCGCTCTCCGCGCGGATCGCCGGATCACAGTCGCGTCACGACACGGTCCCGATCGAAGCGTCTGACCGCGAGGTGGAACATGGCGATGTCACCGACGGCCGCGAGCGCCCCGATCACCACGACGACCCGGCTGTCGAACGCGAGCGCGCCGGCCGCCTGGGACATGATCAGCAGGATGACGGGCAGCACCAGCAGACCCGCGACGGCCTGCGCGCCCTGCAGGGTGGACGACCGGTGCGAGATCAGGACGATGCAGCCGATGGCGAAGAAGGAGACGAGCGGAGCGATCACCCCCACCAGCACGATCCACACCCAGTTGGGGAAGAACCAGCCGTCCTGCCAGGGACGTGCCAGCGCCGCGACCACGACCGCGTAGATCACGGTCGACAGCCAGGTCACCAGGACGGCCGGGATCCACGACACCAGGATCTTGCCGATCACCAGTTCGCGGTCGGTCAGTGGCGTGAAGAGCAGTCCTTCGAGCGTGTCTCGCTCCTTCTCCCCCACGAACGCGGCCGTGGCCAGGACGGTCGCCACCACCATGGGGATCATCAGGAAGAACGGCGCCATGAAGAACTCGATCATGCCGCGGGTCGGATCGGCCGCGATGTGCGCGGGCAGCGCGTCGAGGTACGAGTTGAGGAAGCCGAGTTCGGCGAGTGTCTCGGGTTGGCGCGTGGCCACGATCAGGGTCGCGGGGAGCAACAGCGCGAAGACGATGGGCAGCAGGACGATCGGCAACAACGTCTGCCGGTTGCGACTCAGCTCGATCCAGTCCTTGCGGACCACGGCCCGGACGCGGCGTGCGTTCATGCCTCCTCCTGCGGCAGCAGTTTGAAGTAGAGGTCGTGCAGGGACGGGTCGACCCGCTGCGCTTCGGCCACCTCGACGCCGCTCGCGCGCAGGTCGGCGACGACCCGGTCCGCGACCGCTCGGTCCTCCAGCCGGATCACGTACTCACGCGTGGGCCAGTACGCCGCCAGCAGGTCCGGCACCTCACCCGCGGCCACGACGCGGCCTCGGTCGAGCATGACCACGTCGTCGCACAACTCCTCGAGGCCGTGCAGTTGATGGGTGCAGAGCACGATCGTCGTGTCGCCGCGGGCCCGAAGCTTGGCCAGATGCTCCAGCACGTCGACGGCCGACGCCGGGTCGAGACCGGCCGTGGGTTCGTCGAGGAACAGCAGTTCGGGCTCAGCGACCAGCGCGCGAGCGATCTTGGCCTTTTGCCGAAGGCCCTTGCTGAGTGCGCCCACGGCCGAGTCACGCCGGGTCGTGAGCCCGATGATCTCGAGAACCTCGTCCAGGCGCGCGTCGATCCGGCGGGGTGCGACACCGTGCAGTTCAGCCCACGCACGCAGATTCTCGGCGACCGTCAGCCGGGCGTACAGATTCGCCTCGGTCTGGACACCGATGCGTGTACGCAACCGCGGGGCGGACTGCGGGGTGACCTGTTCACCGAAGAGTTCGACCGAACCGGCGCTGGGGCTCAGCAGCCCGGTGAGCATCCGTACCGTCGTGGACTTGCCCGAGCCGTTCGGTCCCAGGACGCCGACGACACGGCCCCGGTGAACCGTCAGATCGACCGCCGACACCGCGATGTGGTCGCCGAACCGGCGGGTCAGGCCCTCGGCTCGCACCACCGGCTCGTCCGTCATGGTTTCCATCATGGAGGGTTCACCGCAGCGCCGAGGGTGGTTTGCAGCTAACGGCCATCCGCTTCGGTGCCGCCCTCGTGAGGTCCTGACGCAGCCAGATCTGCAGTCCGCACACGGTGCCCACCGGCCGGTACCGGCGATCGACGGCCCGCTGAGCGCGCCGCGAGTCGAGGTGCCGGTGCCGCTGGGACTTCCGCATCACGAGCCAGGTCGGGGCGGCCGGCCCTTCGAGCACCGCGGTGAACCCGACCAGGTTCGGGTCACGGGCCCGGACAGGCAGGCTCCACAGGTGTTCGTACGGGGATGAGAGCCCGGACTCCAGGACCAGATCGGGCCGGCCCCACAGATTGACGATGGTGTCGTCGGGTTCAGCGGCCGCAGAGATCATGCGGCCCGCGGCGACCTCGCGGTCGGGCGCCCTGACGGCGGGCGCCACGAGGGCGACTCCCACGAGTGCAGCCACCGTGGAGTAGGCGAGTGCGACGGGCACCACCAGCCGGGTGCGAACGGCGATCAACCCAGTCCCGACGGAAACCGGGGCGGCCAGCTCGACGAGGTAGTGGTTCCACCAGTTGCCGCCGCCGGCGATCGACACGCAGCCGAACACCACGGTGAGGCTCAGGGCGATCGACGCGGGTGTCCGGAACCGGCGTGCCACGGGCGCGAGCACCACGCCGAGGACGAGCACGGCGAGTCCGCCGATTAGTGACCTCGTGAGGAGTTCGTGTGACCGCTCATGGATGCCCACGTCCGGTTGGGCGGCCAACACCTCGCCGGCCCGTACGCGGAAGACGAACAACGCGTCCACGAGCGCGCCCGGCCCGGTCCCCCGGATCCACGCGACGCCGAGGATTATTACCGTCACGACAGCCGCTCCGAGCGCGGCGAGTGCCGCGGACCTCCAGGCGGCCCTTCCGTCCATGCGGCCTGCGACCACCGAGGCGATCAGGAGCGCGACCGCGAACACGGCGGCGTCGGCATGGTTCTGCTTGGTCAACAGCGCTGCGGTCGCACCGGCACCCGTGAGAAGTGCCCAGCGCCAGCGTGCGGGCGTCTCGACCGCCCGGACCGCCGCGTACAGGCCGACCGCGATCCACGGTGTCGCGAGCAGTTCGGCATTGACCCGGTCTCCGCCGAGCCACGGGCTGACCGTGAGCAGGGCGGCGGTCGCCGCGGCCCAGCATGCCGCTCGTTGACCGGCGAGCCTCCGTGCGGCGCCCGCACACGCGACGATCGTGACCGCGACGGCGGCCAACCCGATGAGCCGCAGGGTCAGGAGTCCACCGGTCTTCCCGGCGAATCCGGCCACACCGATCAACAGCGGTGGCCGGTCGACCCAGTAGTCGCCGTAGAGCGACTGCCCCGGCTGCCACTGCGCACCGACCAGCAGCAGTCCCGCCTCGTCCGGACTGGCCAGGGCCGTCAGGAACGGGAGCCGGACCAGCAGGGCCGCGCCGAGGACAACCAGCACCGTGATCCCTGTAGGGGTGAGCCGGGTGGGCGCGGCCCGCAAAGCTAGTCCTCCTCGTGCACGGCGGGATCCCCGTCGAACAAGCGCCCGTCCGGACGGCCCAGGGAGGTCAACCGGTCCACGGCGGCCGGATCGAGTGTGATGTCCACCGCCGCGAGGTTCCGGCGCTGGCGGTCGAGTGACGACGACTTCGGCAGGGGCACCGTGCCGATGGCCGCATGCCACGCGAGGACCGCATCTCCGGCGCTGATTCCGTGCGACGTCGCGACCTCGGCCACGACGGGGTTGGTGAGCAGGTCGCTGCCGCGCCCCATGGGGCTCCAGGCCTCGGTCGCGATGCCGAGTTCGCGGTGTCGCGCCAACACCTCGACCTGGGGGAAGTAGGGATGGACCTCGATCTGGTTGACGGCGGGCAGGACTCCGGTCTCACGCTCGAGCCGATCGAGGTGCACGGGCAGGAAGTTGCTCACCCCGATCTCGCGGACGAGGCCCCGCTCGCGGGCGTCGATGAGTGCCTGCCATGCCTCGACGTACAGGCCGCGCGACGGGTTGGGCCAGTGGATCAGGTGCAGATCGAGGTGATCGAGTCCCGTGCGCAGCAAGCTCTCCTCGATGGAGGTCACCGCATCGGCGTAGGCATGGTGTCGACCGGGCAGCTTCGATGTGACGATGATCTCGTCCCGGGCGACGCTCGATCGGCGGACCGCGGAGCCGACAGCCCCCTCGTTCCCGTAGTTGAAGGCCGTGTCGAGCAGCCGGTACCCGACGTCCAGCGCCGCAACGACGGCGTCGCTGCCCGCGAGTCCGTTGAGTTTGTAGGTGCCGAATCCGATGGCGGGGAGGTCAAGGCTCATGACTGGACTCTAGATCGGGTGCCCACGTCGCCTCGGCTCAGGAACGCAGGTCCGCGGCCCGGTTGCGGACCATCTCGACCGCCCGCTCGTGGAACCACTGCCCCGACGGGGGCCCACCCTTGCACGTGCCGTCCGACTCGCCGGGTCGTTTGACCCACAGATATGCGTCGACCCGCGCGGAGGCGGTCCTGGTGGTGGGCGGGACGCCGACCGCGCGACCACGCGGATTGCACCAGCCCTCGACGACCGAATTGCGCACCGCGCCGCGCCCGTTGCGCGACGTGTCGACGACGAACTTCTTGTTGCCGATCCGCTTGGAGATCGCCGTGCCGTAGCGGATCTCGGCCGAGGTCCGCTGGAAGTTCGAGACGTTCAGGCTGAAACCACGCGCCCTGGCGACACCAGCTTGGCGCAGCAAGGATGCAGCCTGGGCGGGCTTGCGCCACTGGCTGTGACCGATGTCGAGATAGACGGCCAGCCCTTTGTTCTTCGTGAGCGTGTTCACCGCGTACCGGAGCAGTCGGTATCGCTGGGTCCGCTGGGTCCTCGTGAGGCAGGTGGCGCTGGCCAGCGCGTCGGGTTCGAGGATGATCGCGGCACGGTGACCCTTCAGCGCCTTGGCGAGGTTCGTGATGCCGGTGCGGTAGCCCGACGCCGTGGTCCCGCCCGCGGAGTAGCCGCCGCAGTCGCGGTGGGGAATGGCGTAGACGACGTACACGGGGTACGCCTTCTTTCGCTTCGCGTCGCGGTGGATCGTGTTCGCCTTCGCGCGGAGCCCGCGGAAGTCGGTGACCCAGATCGCCTGGGGCTTGTCCGCCAGGTAGCGCACGATCGCGCGGTTCGGCGTGGAACTCTTGCGCGCCAGCTGTGCTGCCTGGGAGTTCGGGTCCACGTAGCCGTGCTTACCGCGGAACGGACTGGACGGCGAGCTGGCATTCGCGGGCGGTGCGAACAGCGCGACCACCATGACGAGTGCGCCGGCCATTCCCGTGACCGTGATCCCCCAGATCTTCACGCCACCGATGATGCCACGAAACGAGGACTGAGCCCAGAGTCGTCCGGGCGATAGGTTGGGACCATGCTTCCGGAATCCCGTCCGCAGGGCCGGAGGACGTCCGTGAGCCTGCGCCCGCCGTTGCACCGGATCGAGAAGCGAGCCGTCCTGTGGTGGATCCTGCAGGCCCTGACCTTCAACGGGGTGCTGGTGATCGTGGCCGCCGTGGCCTACGTCTGGTGGGACGCGGCGCGCCCGTGGCTCATCGTCCCGCTGATCGTCACCGTGCTGATGCTGGTCGTCGCGCTCGCCGTCGAACCGTGGTGGCGGTACCGCGTCCATCGCTGGGAGACGACCGCCGAGGCCGTCTACGCACGCACCGGATGGTTCGTCGTCGAGTGGCGTGCGGCGCCGTTGTCGCGGGTCCAGACCGTCGACGCCGTCCAGGGACCACTCGAGCAACTGCTGGGACTGTCCACGCTGCGGGTGACGACCGCGTCCTCCCGGGGCGCCATCGAGATCGGCGGCTTGGATCACGTCACCGCGGCCCGTGTCGCCGAGGAACTCACCCGTATCGCCCAGCTCGTCCCCGGTGATGCGACATGACGGTCGATCCGTGGCAGCGACTGAGCGCCCGGATGATCGGGGTCGACGTGGCCCGTACCGTGCTCTCGACGCTTCCCGCCGTCGTCGCGGTGGTCGTGTTCGGTGCCGATGCGGGCGGAGGCCAGGTCTGGCCGCTCATCGGCCTGGCGGTGTTCGGAGCCCTGGGGGCCGCCGCCGATGCACTGCGATGGGTGTTCACCCGATTCCGGATCACGGGCTCGCACGTCGAGATCAAGACCGGCGTCGTGGTACGCCGGCATCGGTCGATCCAACGGGACCGGATCCGCAGCGTCGACGTCGAGGCCAAGCTGCGGCACCGCATCGCAGGACTGCGGATCGTGAAGATCGGTGCCGGGCAGCAGTCAGCGGCGGGTGAATCGGCGCTCGCGCTCGATGCGGTGAGCGTCGCCGGTGCGATCGGATTGAAGGAGCGGCTGCTGTCCTCCGTCCGGACGGAGGACGTGGGAACAGCGGTGTCGGAGGAGCCTGCGGATCGGACCGACCCCGCTCCCCTACGCGTCTTCAGGCGATACGAACCGCGCTGGGTCGTCTACAACGTGTTCTCCGTCTGGGCGTATGTCCTCGCGCTCGGCGTCGGTGGGGGTCTCTACTGGCTGCTCGAGAGCCTGGGGATCGATGTCACGGGATTCGTGCGCTCCCTGGCGCAGGGGAATCCGTTCGGCGCCACGGGCACCGTGGTGATCGCCTTCCTGGCCGTCTCGCTGTTCGGCGTCGCCGGCCTGGCGGTCTCGTACGTGGCCGAGTACTGGGACTTCGAACTCGCCCGCGTGCAGGGACCGGAGGGCACCGTGTTGCGCACGCGGCGCGGACTCTTCACGACCCGCGAGGTCAATCGTGACGAGAACCGGATCCGCGGGATCCAGCTCAGTGAGCCCCTCCTGTGGCGGTGGATGGGTGCCAGCGACACCGCTGTCATCACGACGGGCCTCGGCCTGTGGTCGATGTCCCAGCCGACGGCCATCCTTCCCCGTGGACCCGTGGCAACCACGAGCCGGATCGCGGCGGACGTGCTCGGCGCCGATGGAGACCCGCTCCACGCCGCCCTGGCGGGGCATCCCCGCGCGGCCCTGCAGCGACGGCTGTGGTGGGCCACCGGGCTGACCCTGGTCGTCGGACTCGGGCTGGCGTGGCTGGTCGTGACCGAGGTGGTGCCCGTCGCCGCGTTCGCTCTCGTGGCCGTGCTCTGGCCCATCGGGATCGGTGCGGCGGTGATCGCCCATCGGGCCCTCGGTCACGCGATCGTGGGCCCGTACCTCGTGACGCGGTCAGGTCTGGTCAGTCGCGCGACGACGGTGCTGCAGCGCTCAGCCGTGAGCACGATCGTCGTCCGGGAGTCGCTGCTGCAACGACGACTGGGCCTGCGAACGGTGTCGACCATGACCGCGGCCGGATACGGCGGCTACGACACGCTCGACCTCGATGCCGACGCCGCCGTGGCGTTCGCCCTGGACGCGGCACCGGGTCTGCTGGATCCGTTCGTGCACGATGGGCCGGTCCCCACCGAGCCCGCTTCGGGACGCCCGCGAGGCTGATTCGGGGCAGGATGATTCCGTGGGAATCGAATTCACGGACGTCGGCAAGACCTACCCGGACGGCACGATCGCGGTCGCCGGTTTCTCCTGCGTGGTTCCGTCACACCGCACCGTGGCCCTGGTCGGATCGTCCGGGTCGGGCAAGACGACGCTGCTGCGCATGATCAACCGAATGGTCGAACCGAGCAGCGGTGTCGTCCGGATCGACGACCAGGACGTCCGAGAACTCGACAAGGTCACCCTGCGGCGGCAGATCGGCTACGTGCCCCAGGCCGGCGGGCTGCTGCCGCATCGCACGGTGCGCGACAACATCGCCACGGTGCCGGTCCTGAACGGCACGGCACGCGCGACCGCTCGCGCCCGGGCGACCGAACTGCTCACGCTCGTGGGACTCGATCAGTCCCTCGCCTCCCGCTATCCGGCCCAACTCTCCGGCGGTCAACAGCAACGAGTCGCGGTCGCACGCGCCCTCGCCGCCGATCCGAACATCCTGCTCATGGACGAGCCCTTCGGCGCGGTCGATCCGATCGTCCGGCGCGAACTGCAGGACCAGCTGCTGGCGCTGCAGGAGGAGCTCGGCAAGACCATCGTCATCGTCACGCACGACATCGACGAGGCCTTCCGCCTCGCCGAGGACGTCGTGGTCCTGCGGCAGGGCGGCGTGATCGCCCAGACCGGCACTCCGCAGCAGATCCTCGCGGCGCCGGCGGACGCGTTCGTCCGGCAGTTCGTCGGAGCCGACCGCTCGGACCGAAGCCTGAGCACGGTCGAGGTCGACGGCCGGGAACTCGTCGTCGACGCCGATGGTCGCCCACTGGGGGTGCTGCGATGACGTGGCTCGAGAACAACTGGTCCTGGGTGGTCGAACTGACACTGCGGCACGTGGCGCTGTCCGTGCCGGCCATCGTCGCCAGCGTGATCGTGGCCGTCGCCCTCGGGCGGCTCGCGCACCGCGTGCCACGACTGCGCTCCACCGTCCTCGGCGGAGCGAGCGTCCTCTACGCCATCCCGGCGCTGCCCCTGCTCATCGTCATCCCCGCGCTGCTCGGGATCCCGTTGCGGTCGCCCTTCACCCTGATCATCGCGCTCACGGTCTACGGCACCGCTCTGCTCGTCGGGACGGCCACGGACGCGTTCGAGGCGGTGGATCACCATGTCCGCGAGTCGGCCGAGGCGATGGGCTACGGACCTCGCTCCCTGTTGTGGCGTGTCGACCTGCCGCTGTCGGTGCCGGTCCTGTTGTCCGGTGTCCGGGTCGTGACGGTGAGCACCGTGGGTCTCGTGACGATCGGGGCGCTCGTCGGCATCTCCAACCTCGGCACCCTGCTGACCGACGGCTTCCAGCGTGGCATCACGAGTGAGGTCGTGATCGGCATCGCGCTGACGATGGCGCTCGCCCTGCTGCTCGACGGCCTGCTCATCCTGCTCGGCCGCATCCTCACGCCCTGGCAACCGCGCCGCAGGAACCGGGCCCGTCAGCCCGTCGGATCCTCGGAGGTCGTGCTGTGAACGTGTTTCTCGAGGCGCTCGGCTGGATCGGCGACGCCGGCCATTGGGGCGGGTCCGAAGGTATCGGGGTCCGGCTCGCCCAACATCTCGCGATCACGGTGGCGGCGGTCCTCCTCGCCGCGATACCGGCGATCCCGGTCGGCATCCTGATCGGCCACACGGGTCGTGGTCGTGGCGTCGTCGTCGCGCTCGTCGGTGCGGTGCGGGCCATCCCCACCCTCGGCCTGCTCACCGTGCTCGCCCTGCTCATGGGCATCGGGCTCGAGGCTCCTCTGCTGGCGCTCGTCGCCCTGGCCGTCCCGTCGTTGCTGGCAGGCGCGTACGCGGGCATCGAGGCCGCCGATCCGGCTGCGGTCGATGCCGCTCGCGCCATGGGCATGAGTGAACTGCAGATCGTCCGCCAGGTGGAGTTGCCACTGGGCGCCGCCGTGATCGTCGGCGGTGTACGCGCCGCGACCGTTCAGGTCGTCGCCACGGCGACACTGGCGGCCTACACGGCCGACACGGGACTCGGCCGCTACCTCTTCGCGGGCCTCAAGGCACGCGACTATCCCCAGATGCTGGCCGGCGCCCTGCTCGTCGCCGCGTTGGCTCTCGTGCTCGACCGGCTGTTGGGCCTGGCCCAGCAGCGCGCATCACGCCTCTCCCACCGCACCGACGACATCCGTCTCGGTGCCTGACCGAAGGAACCCATGAACCGCACTCGTACTCTCGCCCTTGCTCTCGGTACCGTCTCGGCCCTCATGCTGAGCGGCTGTGGGAGCTCCGATCCCCTGTCCGGCGGTGGCGGCGACGGCGCCACGATCGTCATCGGCTCGCAGGACTACTACTCCAACGAGATCATCGCGGAGATCTACGCACAGGCGCTCGAGGCGCAGGACCATCCGGTCGAACGTCAGTTCCGCATCGGCCAGCGCGAGGCGTACGTGCCGGAGCTCGAGTCAGGCGCGATCGACCTGTTCCCTGAGTACTCCGGCCCGCTGCTGCAGTTCTGGGACTCCGACACCGAGGCCCGCCTGTCCGACGACGTGTACGCCGCGCTCGAGGAGACGACACCGGACGGACTGCGCGTCCTGGCCCAATCCCCCGCGACCGACCAGGACTCGTACGTCGTCACCCGCGAGTTCGCGCAGAAGTGGGACCTCAAGACCATCGACGACCTCGCGAACGTCGACGTGCCGCTCACGCTCGGCGCCAATTCCGAGGCAGAGAGCAGGCCCAACGGTCCGAAGGGCCTCAAGTCCGCCTACGGTGTCACGGCTCGCTTCACTCCCATCGAGGACGGCGGTGGCCCGTTGACGGTCAAGGCACTGACCGACGGTGACATCCAGCTCGCGATCATCTACACGGCGGATCCGTCGATCCGCAAGAACGACCTGGTCAGCCTGGAGGACACCAAGGGTCTCTTCCTCGCTTCACACGTCGTCCCCGTCGCGAGCGACGACGTGGACGACGACGCGGCGGCCGTCATCGATGCGGTGAGCGAGGCCATGTCCGGCGATGAGCTGGTCGAACTGAATCAGCGCAGTGTCGACGAACAGCTCCCGGCGAAGGACATCGCGGCCGACTGGCTCGCCGAGAACGATCTGGACTGACGGTCCCGGGACCGGGCTCCTAGGGCGCGTTGATCAAGTCGGTTTTGATCCAGATCAGGGTGGCGGCGAGGCTGATCGCGGCGCGGTAGCTGCGGGCGAGTTTGTCTGATCACATCGCGATGCCGCGCCACTGCTTGAGTCGGTTGAAGCAGCGTTCGACGACGTTGCGGCCCTTGTATCGCTGCTGTTGTTGTTCGCCGAAGTCGATGGGCCGGCCGAGCTTCTTGCGCCGGTGGGCGATCTGGTCGTCGCGTTCGGGGATGGTCGCGGCGATCCCGCGCTCACGCAGCCAGGCCCGGTTCACTTTGGACGGGTAGCCCTTGTCGGCAAGCACCCGGTCCGGTCGGATCCGGGGCCTGCCCCGGCCAGAGCGTGGCACGCAGATGTCCTCCAGAACCGCGGTCATCATGGTCGTGTCGTTGACGTTCCCGCCAGTGACCACCGTGCCCAGCGGCCTGCCGCGCCCCGTCGGCGACCAGATGCAACTTGGTCGTCAATCCGCCACGGGAGCACCCGATCGCATGATCAGGCGGCTCCGGCCACGGATTCTTGTGATTCGACGCTGCCCCCCTGTGTCCCTGGGCAGAGTCGCGCCGTGCTGATGGACCCGAGCGATCGTCGAATCGATCGAGACGACCCAGTCGATCTTCCCCACCGCGTCGGCCTGCTTCTGCACCTCGGCAAGCAGTTTCTCCCACGTACCGTCGCTGGCCCACCGGTTGAACCGCTTGTAGATCGAGTTCCACTTCCCGAAACGTTCGGGAACGTCACGCCACGGCGCGCCAGTGCGGCACTTCCACGCCATTGCCTCAACCGCGAGCCGGTGATCGGTCCACGGCCTCGACCTGCCCGACGCCCTCGGCATCAACGGCTCCAACACAGCCCACACCTCGTCAGAGATCTCCTGTCGCGCCACGAACCAAGACTCGCGCACCAAGCACCGAAATCTCTTGATCAACACGCTCTAGGACTCGAGGTCGGCCAGCGCGGACTCGATCGTCCGGTGAAAGGTCGGATAGGTGTAGATCATCGTCCGGAGCTGTGAGATCGGCACCGCGGCGTGGACGGCGAGCGTGATCATCGCCAGGATCTCACCGGCGGCAGGCCCGACGACCGTGCCACCCACGAGCACGCCTCGGTCGACGTCGGCCACCAGCTTCACGAGTCCGACGGCACCCGGCCCGTGCGTGTACCCGCGCGAGGACGCGCCCAGATCGGCCTGGCCGACCTCCACGCGCAGGCCCGCCTCGCGTGCCTCGGCCTCGGTGAGACCCACGCCGGCGACCTCGGGATCGGTGAACGTCGTGTGGGGCACGGCCTCGTAGGACGCCGATGGTCCACCCTGGTCCAGCACGTCGCGCAGCGCGATCGCCGATTGGTACATCGATACGTGGGTGAACGCGCCGTGGCCGGTTGCGTCGCCGAGCAGCCACACTCCGTCCTGCACGCGCAGCCGGTCGTCAACGGTGGCGTGATCGGGCGACAGACCCAGGGTCTCCAACCCGATCTCCGCCAGGTTGACGCTGCGGCCGGCCGCGACGAGGAGTCGCTCGGCGACGATGCGCTCGTCATCGGCGAGGGTCAGCGCGAACTCGCCGTTGGCGTGCGTGACCGCGCTCGGCGCGGCACCGGTCAGTACCCGTATTCCGTCGGCGACGAACACGTCCTGCAAGGTCCTCGATGCCTCCGGCTCGTCCCGCGGCAGGAGCCGCTCGCCGTGCTGGATGAGTGTCACCGGAACGCCGAACCGGGCGAAGGCCTGGGCCAGCTCGCAACCGATCGGACCGCCGCCGAGGACGATCAGTGAGGCGGGCAGGCCGGTGGCGCGCACGGCGTCCCTGTTCGTCCAGTACGGAGTGCCCGCGAGCCCGGGGATGGGAGGTTCGGCCGGACTCGTGCCCGGATTCAGCACGACGCCGCGGCTGGCGTCGAAGGTACGGGCCGCTCCGCTGCCCGCCGGCTCGACCACGACCCGGCGCGGGCCGTCGAGCCTGCCCATGCCGTGCAGCACCGTCACGCCCGCAGCTTCCAGTCGCTCCACGGCGACGCGGTCGTCCCAGTCGGACGTCGCTTCCTCGACCCGCTGGGCCACCGGTGCCCACGAACGCACGACGGACACGTCCCCGGCGAGTTCACCGGCGCGTCCGACCTCGGCCAGGGCGTCAGCGGCACGCAGCATCATCTTGGTGGGGATGCAGCCGTAGTAGGGACATTCACCGCCGACGAGGTGCTTGTCGACGGCGACCACGTCCAGTCCCGCATCCGCGGCCCCGGTCGCCAACGCCTCACCACCGGGCCCCAAGCCCACCACGACCAGGTCCACCTGCTGGATTTCGTCCATGTCTGCCATTGTGCGTCGCGAAACGCGTCAGGACATTCCCAGCCGTGACGTCACCGCTCCCGGCGTACCCGGACGATCACGTCGTTCAGTGTCATCCCGTCGGGTCCGGTGTGCCGCGTGTGCTCCCGGGCCGTCTCGATGCGCCAGTCGGAATCACCGAACAGGTCCACGATGTCCTGTCGAGTCACGGTGGCCTCACGGGGATGCTGGTGACCTTCGGCGGCCGGATCGTGGAGATGGGCGATGATCAGCACGTTCCCGCCGGGCGCGACCCAGCGCGAGACACGGCGATAGAAGTCCAGCTGCGGGATCGACGGGTGGGCGTAGCTCGTCAGCACGAGGTCCCACTGCCGATCGGGTTCCCAGCCGGTGAGATCCGTCTCGATCCATTCGATCCCATGGGGAGCCTGAGTGCGGTGACTGCGTTCGGCCGCCGATGCGAGGGCGGTTGCAGAGATGTCCGCGCCCGTCACCTGCCACCCCTGCTCGGCCAGCCAGATCGATTCCGCGCCCGCCCCCGAGCCGGCGTCCAGGGCCGTTCCCGGTGTCAGGTCGGCGGTCTCCTCACTGACATACGGATGTGGGGTGACGGTGCGACCGGCGTCGGCTCCTTCCCAGTGGTGCTCCCAGAACCGGTGGTCGAAGGCATGTTCGGGTTCGGTGCTCATGGGTCCACCGTGCGGCACCCGCCACCAGATTGGCAAACATCATTGCCGAACTGCAAACTGGGAGCATGGCAGACCCCATCGACCACACGCTCGACACCGTGGGGCAGCGACTCAAGCAGCAACGCCTGCGCCGCGAGATCACCCTCACCGATCTCGCCCGCGAGACCGGAATCTCCGTCAGCACGCTCTCGCGCCTCGAGGCCGGACTCCGGCGCCCGACGCTCGAGCAACTGTTGCCGCTGGCGCGGTTCCACGGCGTCACCCTCGACTCACTCGTCGAGGCGCCCCGCACCGCCGATCCCCGCGTCGACCTGCGGCCGATCGCCGTGGGCGACGGGTCCACGATCATTCCCCTCACCCGGCGGCCCGGCGGGATCCAGGCCTACAAGTTCGTCCTGCCGACCGGCGACGATGACGCCGATCCAGAACTGCGCTCCCACGAGGGCTACGACTGGGCCTACGTGCTCAACGGGACCCTGCGCCTGGTCCTGGGAAAGCAGGACCTACGCCTCGGTGCCGGCGAGGCTGCCGAGTTCGACACGCGGACCCCACACTGGTTCGGGGCCACGAGCGCCGGCCCCGTCGAGTTCCTCAGCCTCGTCGGCCGGCAGGGCGAACGCGCCCATGTCAGGTCGTTGCAGTGACCGCCGGATCGAACGCCACCCTGAAACCGGTGTGTCCGGTCGTGCTGTCGGGACTGTTCGCCATGCGCGCCGACGTTCGGTAGCGCCGGCAGTACGACTCGTGGCACAGGTACGACCCGCCACGCAGGACCGGTCGCTCGTCCCACGGCGCGAACCTGCTGGCGGTCCACTCCCACACGTTCCCCGTCGTGTTGTGGAGCCCGTATCCGTTCGGAGCGAATGCGTCGGCCGGCACTGTGCCCACGTGGCCGAGCGGCCCGTCAGGAAACGTGCCCTGCCACGTGTTCATCGCGGCGACGCCGGCCGGTTCGAACTGCGCGCCCCACGGATAGGGCTGCTGGTGCAATCCGCCACGTGAGGCGTACTCCCACTCGGTCTCGATCGGCAGTCGGCCACCGGCCCACCGGGCATACGCGAGCGCATCGGTGTGCGACACGTGGACGACGGGATGATCCTGGCGTTCTGCGATCGAGGAGTCCGGGCCCTCCGGATGACGCCAGGACGCGCCGGGGACGATGCGCCACCACCGCGGGTTGCTGGCCGGGTGCTGATCGCGTTCCAGTGCCGGCAGCAAACCGGCGAACACGAACGAATCGCCGAACTGCTCGGCGGTGCTGACGTGATCGGTCGCCGCGACGAAGCGCGCGAACTCCGCATTCGTGACAGCGGTGGCGCCGATGGAGAACGACGCCACGTCGACCTCGCGGACCGGACCTTCCAGATCCGTCGGATAGGCGAGCTCGTCCTCGCTACCCATCGTGAAGCGGCCGCCCGGAATCGCGACGGCCTGCACGGCCGGTGGAACCGGCCGTGCAGGCGTTCCCGCTCCGGAGACCGAGATGGACGGTCCCCGGTCAGGGCTGCAGCACGAACCCATCGCGAGACCTCAGGCAGCCACGACGGTGAGTACGGGCTCGTCGGTCTGTCGCTGGTCGGGCGTCGAGCGCCGGAACCGCTGCCACAGCGGTGTCGGTGCCACCAACGCGGCCGTCACCCGGTCGAGGTAGATCGCCAGGATCACGACGGCCAGACCGCCCTGGATACCGGCGCCGACGTCCAACTGTGTGACCGCACGGGTCACGACCGCGCCCAAGCCTCCGGCGCCGGCGAGACCAGCCACGACGACCATCGATAGCGCCAGCATGATCACCTGGTTGATACCGGCAGCGATCGTCGGCAGCGCCAAGGGTAGCTGTACCTCGCGCAGCAACTGACCCGGACGAGCTCCGAACGCATGCGCGGCTTCGACGACCTCGGCATCCACCTGGCGGATGCCCAGCTCGGTCAGGCGTACCGCCGGAGCCATCGCGAACACGATCGTGGCGACGACGCCCGGAACGACACCCACGCCGAAGAAGAACACGGCGGGGATCAGGTACACGAACGCCGGAGTGGTCTGCGCCAGGTCCAGGATCGGTCGCACGATCGCCGAGACGACCCGGCTGCGGGCCGACCAGATCCCCAACGGGATGCCGATGAGCGTCGCGACCGCCGTGGCGACGAGCACCACCGCAAGTGATTCGAGCGTGGCGTCCCACAGCCCGGTCGCCTCGACGACCAAGAAGGACACCGCCGCGAATGCTGCAACTCCCCATCGCTGCAGCAGGATCGGAATCAAGGTGAAGATCGCGATGAGCAGCCAGGGGGCCGGCGCCGACAGGATCGTGATGATGCCGTCGATGAACCACTCCAGGGCTCCACCGATCGTGTCGAACAGGCCGCCGAAATGTTCGAGCAGCCAGTCGATCGCGTCCGCGGCCGGAGTGCCAAGATCCAGATCGGGCAGGATGCTTCCGCTCACCTGACGCTCGCTCATGCTGCACTCCCTTCGCGCTCGGCCACCGCAGCCAGCACCGACTCGGTCGAGAGGTAGCCCAGCACGTTCGAACCCTCGGCGACGACGGCGCCATGGGACCGGCCGAGCCGCGCCGCGACCTGGGCCAGCGTCTGGTCGGGCGTCACCCGGACGTCCGGCACGGCCTGGTCCCAGTCCGCGTTCTTCACCAGGACGTCGGATGCGGTCAGGACCCGCGCGCGGTCGACGTCGCTGATGAACCGGCGGACGTAGTCGTCGGCCGGCCGCGTCAGGATGTCGACGGCCGAACCCGTCTGGGCGACCCGGCCCTGGGCCAGCAGCGTGATGCGGCTGCCCAACTGGGTCGCCTCGTTCAGGTCGTGCGTGACGATGACGACCGTGCGGCCCAACTCGTGGGCCAGCTTGGCCAGCAGCGCCTGCATGTCCGTGCGGATCAGCGGGTCGAGTGCTGAGAAGGGCTCGTCCATCAAGATGATGTCCGCGTCGGTCGTCAGCGCGCGGGCCAGGCCGACCCGCTGCTTCATGCCACCGGAGAGCTCACCGGGCTTGGCGTCGCCCCAGTCCTCGAGCCCGACGATCGACAGTGCCTCGTCGGCCTTGTCCCACGCCTGCGTCCGCGCCAGGCCACGCAGGCGCAGACCGTAGGCCGCGTTCTCGCGGACCGTGCGGTGCGGGAAGAGGGCGAAATGCTGGAACACCATGCTGATCCGGTGGTTCCGGACCTCGCGCAACTGCTTGGCGCTTAGCTTGGCCAGATCCTGACCGTCCAGTTCGACGGTGCCCGTGGTCGGCGCGATGAGGTGGTTGAGCATCCTCAGCACGGTCGACTTGCCCGAACCGGACAGGCCGATCAGGACGTAGATGTCACCGCGGTGGATGTCCAGGTCGACGCCCTCGACGGCGACCTTGCGCTTCCCGCGTGTGCCGTACGCCTTGGAGAGGTCGCGGGCCTTCAGCAGCAGCTCCGGTTCGGAGGTCAGGGCAGCCACGAGTCGACCTCCTGCTGGTTGTCCTTGATCCACTGCTCGGCCAGGTCGGCCGGAGTGAGCGAGGAGTCCTCGTTCGACTTCGCCAGCAGGGCTTCGATGTCCTCCAACGGGATCTTGACCTTGGTCAGCAGCTCGGCGAACTCGGGCGCCCGCTCGGCCAGGTCCTTGCGGGCGGCGAAGTTGGCGGCGAGTGTCGGGATCGCGACGTCGGTCGGACCGCCGTCGGTGAAGGCGCCCTCGACGTACGGGTTGGGCTCCTCGAGCTGCACGAGGTCATAGTCGTTGAACACCCAGTGCGGGCGGTAGAGGTAGACCAGGATCGGCTTCTTGCGGTCGTATGCACGCTTCAGCTCGGCCAGTTCGGCGGCCTCGCTGGAGGGGTTGTGGTCGATCTTCAACCCGAAGCCCTTGATGCGCGCGGCGTTCTGCTCGGTGGTGACCCAGCCGGGGTCGGCGTCGTACAAGGTGCCACCAACGGCGTCGGCGAACTTCTTCTCGGCCAGCTGGTCGACGCTCGTGAGGCCTTCAGCCGCTCCCCCGGGCTCGACGAGGTACTTGGGGACGAACCAGCCCTGCACGGCGCCGCCGTACGTCTCGCTGACCAGTTCGGTCGTGTCGGCGTTCTCGTCGGCGAAGCCCTGCTGGTTCGGCAGGTTCACCTCGACCAGGACGTCGATGTCGCCCTTGCCGATGCCGGCCCAGCCGACGGCGGGATCGACGTTCTTGGACTTCACCTCGGAGACGCCCAGCTCAGGGTGCTCCTCGGCGATCTGGGTGAGGATCTCGGTCTGGACCGAGGCCGCCGTCCACGAGAACGTGCCGATCGTGATGTCCACCCCGTCCTCGTCCGATGAGCTTGAAGAGCCGCAGGCCGACAGCACGGTCAGCGCGGCGATGGTGACGACAGCGGCGACTCGGCCGCGCCGGAAGGCGGATGTTCTGGTCATGTCGTGTCCTGATGTCTCGTGGCCTGGGGCCGTTGCTGATGATGCAATGCCTGCCGAGTGTGCAACCGATCTCGTCCCTTTTGATTGAGTCTCACATTGCAATATCGACTAAGTCACTGTACTTACACGTGATATTCAGATGACGTGGCCTCCCCCATCGACGACCGAAGCACGATCCAGAGCGTGGAACGCGCCATGCGCATTCTTCGCGCATTCGGCGAGCCACGACAACAGGTGACGGTCGGTGACATCGCTGAGCTTCTGAACGTACACAAGAGCACTGCATCACGCCTAGTCACGACCCTGGTCACGACCGGCTTCCTGGCCGGTGGCGGCGACGCCGGACCCCTGCGGCTGGGGCCGGAACTCGTACGGCTGGGCCGGATGGCTGCCGGTGGGGCGGATCTCGCCGAGATCGCCCGGGTGCCGATGGACAAACTCGCCTCCCGCACGGGCGAGACCGTGACCTTGTCCGTGCGCGAAGGGGAATTCAGCGTGACGATCGCCCAGAGTGGCGGCACGCACCGGGTCGGCGTCCAGTCCTGGGTGGGTGCCCGGACGCCCGTGTCCCACACCGCCGACGGCAAGGTCCTGCTCGCCTTCGGACGTACCGAGGCGAACGAGGTGCCGCACCGACTGCGCCAT
Organism: uncultured Aeromicrobium sp.; assembly: GCA_964473845.1. Classification (GTDB taxonomy): domain Bacteria; phylum Actinomycetota; class Actinomycetes; order Propionibacteriales; family Nocardioidaceae; genus Aeromicrobium. The sequence continues at coordinate 1,681 of CAYYQO010000038.1, read as the reverse complement.
GAACTCGTCCAGGTGCGCACCCAGGAGTGGGCCTCGGCCCGTGGCGAACTGGAGGAACACCTGTACGGCGTCGCCGTACCCGTGTGGGGCGACGATCAGGTCCTGGCCGCCCTGTGTATCTCCGGTCCCTCGTACCGGGTCTCGATCGACCGCTTCGAGGAACTGACCGACCAGCTGCGACAGAGCGCGTATGAAATCACCGACGCACGCCATCACTACCTAGGAACGTCCGCATGAACCGTCGTCCGAACATCGTCGTCATCCAGGCCGACCAACTCGCCGCCGCCGCCCTCGGCGCGTACGGCAACACCGTCGTGCAGTCGCCGAACATCGACGCCCTCGCTGCCGAGGGCGTGGTGTTCGACCGCGCGTACTGCAACTCTCCCCTGTGCGCTCCGTCGCGCGCGTCGATGATGACAGGGCTGCTGCCCTCGCAGATCGGTGCCTACGACAACGCGTCGGACTTTCCCGCGTCGATCCCGACGTTCGCCCACCACCTGCGGGCCCAGGGCTACCGCACGGCGCTGATCGGGCGCATGCACTTCATCGGTCCGGACCAGTTGCACGGGTTCGAGGAACGCCTGACGACCGATGTCTATCCGGCCGGACTGGAGATGGTCCCCGACTGGGACCTGCCGCCGACCGAGCGGTTGTCCTGGTACCACGACGCCAGCAGCGTCTTCACCGCCGGCGTGAGTCAGGCAACGGTGCAGCGCGACTTCGACGACGAGGTCATCTTCCGCGCCCTGCGATACCTGAACGACCGGGTCCGGGCCCGCGACGACCAGCCGTTCCTGCTCGTGACCTCGTTCATCCATCCGCACGACCCGTACGAGCCGCCGATCGAGTACTGGAACCGTTATGCGGACGTCGAGATCGACGCCCCGCGCATCGCCGAGCCGGAGGAACTCGACCCGCACAGTCGCCGGTTGCAGCAGATGTCGGGCTTCGACCAGAAGTCGCCGGACCTCGACGAGGTCAAGCGTGCCCGGCGTGCCTACTACGCCGCGGTCAGTTATGTCGACGACCATGTCGGTCAACTCGTCACCCGACTGGACGAGTTGGGACTGCGCGAGAACACCGTGATCATCGTGACCTCCGACCACGGAGACATGTTGGGTGAGCGCGGGCTCTGGTACAAGATGTCGCCGTTCGAGCAGTCGGCGCGGGTTCCGTTCATCGTCAACGCCCCGGATCGGTATGCCGCGCATCGGGTCGAGGCTCCCGTCTCCCTCATCGACGTGCTCCCGACGCTCGTCGACCTGGGTCAGGGGCCTTCGCCGGCAGGTCCGGGCCGCAGCCTGCTGCCGCTCGTCGCGGGCGCGGACGAGGACGCCGCCGACGACGTCGTGATCGAGTACCTGGCGGAGGGGGTGAACGCTCCGCACCTGACGCTCGTGCGCGGCGACCTGAAGTTCATCCACTGCCCCGGCGACCCCGACCAGCTGTTCGACCTGTCGTCGGACCCCGACGAGCTGCGCAACGTCGCCTCGGAACCGGCCTATGCCGGCGTGGTCGGGACGCTGCGGGCCGAGGTGCGGGCGCGGTACGACCTGGACGAACTGGCCGAACGGGTCCAGTCGAGCCAGCAGCGCCGACGCCTGGTGGCGAGCGCCCTGGCTCGCGGGACCGCGACGGAGTGGGACCACACGCCGGCCTACGAGACCTCCTACGTACGCGG
>CAYYQO010000037.1:21242-21332 GCA_964473845.1 uncultured Aeromicrobium sp. | reverse complement strand
CCACGGAACCGACCACGGAACCGACCACGGAACCGACCACGGAACCGACCACGGAGCCCACCCCCGGACCGGGCACCACCACCGGCACCG
>CAYYQO010000037.1:0-21142 GCA_964473845.1 uncultured Aeromicrobium sp. | reverse complement strand
ACCACCCAACCCGGCACCTACACCGCCACCATCACCCTCACCCTCAGCTGAACCGAACAACCGGAGGGGAGGTGGCGGGCGACCGCCACCTCCCCTGCCACGGATGGACGTCATGACCTTTCCTGCCCCCCGCACCCTGACCGCCGCCCTCGCGGCGGTCCTGTCGTTCTCCGTCCTCGGCACCGCCGGCGTGCTGTGGTCGCCGTCGGCCACCGCGGCCGGCAACGAGGACATCGGCTGGCAGGTCCAGCCCCACGCCGACAAGCCGGGAACCCGTCCGTACTTCGTCTACGACGTCGACCCCGGCCAGACCATCGAGGACACCGTCGTCATCGGCAACCTCGGCCGCACGCCACTGCCCCTGACGGTGTTCGGCACCGACGCCCTCAACGCCGAGGACGGCCGCTTCGACCTGCTGGAGACGGTCAGCGACCCGACCGACGTCGGCAGCTGGGTCACGCTGTCGAAGGGACGAACCTCCAGCATCACCGTCGATCCGGAGCAGGAACGCTCGGTCGACTTCTCGATCACCGTCCCCGAGAACGCCACGCCCGGTGACCACGTCGGCGGCATCGTCACCTCGCACCTGACCCAGCAGAAGAACGACGAGGGTGAGGCCGTCCAACTCGACTCACGCGTCGCGGCGCGCATCTACCTGTTCGTCAAGGGTGACCTGAACCCGGCACTCGAGGTCTCCGACGTCCAGGTCGATCACGACGCGTCGTTGATCAATCCGTTGTCCGGCACCGCCACCGTGTCGTGGTCCGTGCGCAACACCGGGAACCTGCGCCTGGCCGGCAACCAGCGTGTCTCGATCGGCGGCGTCGCCGGCTGGGGCTCGTCCACGACCTCCGTCGACCTTCCCGAGATCCTGCCGGGCAACGAGGTCCGCCAGACCACGACCATCAAGGGCGTGCCCGCCGCCGTGCGACTGGCCGCCGACGTCGTGGTGGCACCACGCGATCCGTCCGAGCGCAGCGGCGACACCATCGATCCGGTCGGAGCAGGAGCGTCGATCTGGACGATCCCCTGGACGCTCCTGGTGCTGCTCGCGCTCGCGGCGCTCGGCACATGGGCACTCCTGGCCTGGCAGCGGCGGCAACGCGCCGTCGTCGCCGAACTGCGCGAAGAACTCGAGCGCCACCGCGAGACCGCCGACGCCGGACGATGAGACAGGCACGATGGGTCGCCGGAGGCGCGGCGCTCCTGCTGGCCGCAGGCGTTCCGCTGGCCGCGGGGGCGGCGACCGCGACCGGGGAGCCGGTGGTCACGACGTCGCAGTCCGCCCACGACGTCGGTGGGACGGTCGACGTCGCGCTCTCGGGCTGGCCGAGCGGTGTCGTGACGCTGGCGCTGTGCGGTCAGCGAGCCCAGGCCGGTTCGGCCGACTGCGCCCTCGACGCCTCCACCACCGTCAACGTCGACGCGAGCGGGATCGGCTCGGGCCGGCTCACAGCGGTCGAGCCCGCCGCGGGCTGCCCGTGCGTCATTCGGGCGACCACCCTCTCCGCCGACATCGTCGCCACGACCGACGTACGCCTGAACGGCGTGGTCGACCGCGTGCGCGAGCAGCCCACCGCCCCCGCGGAGCCCGAACCGACGCAGCCGCCACTCGCGGCCCAGGTGAAGGTCGAGCGCGACACCGCCGCCTCGTCCGCCGCCCGACGCCTGGTCGGCGTCGCCTCTCCCCTCGTCCTGACCATCACCGTCGTAAACCCCGGCACGGCGCCGACGCCGCCGCAGCGCCTGCAGGTCGTCGCGGGACGCAACATCACGGGCGGGTCCACGCTGGCCGAGATCAACATCGCGGCCCTCGAACCCGGCGAAACCACGGTCATTCCCGCCCGGGTCGAGGTCGGTGCCCCGGCGATCGGCCGCTACGTGCTCCACGGCCGCGTCGAGGGCGCACCACCGGGCGACGCTCCCCTGTTCGACCGCCGGGTCGAGTCCTGGCCCATCGTGACCATCGCCGCGCTCGTCATGGTCGTCTGCCTGGCCACGACTCGGGGTCGCGAGCGGCGTCTCGCCTCAGCGAGCGTCGGCACCATCGCGATCGTCACGTTCCTGGCGGCCGGCCACGCGCTGACGTCATGACCAGATCGTCTCGACCGACAAGATCACAGTCATGCTCAGGTTAGGCTCACCTTCATCAGATGTAAGCTGATTTCGACATCATCAACGGAAAGGGAACTTCCACATGTCCTCCCTCCTCAGGACTCGCAAGGGTCTGAGCGTGACGGCCGCGCTGGCGTTGTGCGCCGGCGTCCTCGGCGCCGCGACACTCTCCGGGTCCGCGAACGCCGAAACCATCGACGGCGACGGCTACACCTTCGACGTCTCCAGCAACGGCGTCGGATACGGCCTCTACCAGTCGGCCTACTCCGAGCGCAACGACGTCCTCTGGGTCACGTCGGCCGTGGGCACGCCCCCGGTCAAGCAGTCGGCCCTCACCAAGGTCGACCCCGACACTCTCGAGGTCCTCGCCACCTACACGCCGCCCACCTTGGATGCCGGCACTGCCAACGAGCGGGTCGAAGCCGTCTATGGCGTCGCCGTCGACGACAAGAACAACACCGTGTGGGTCACCGCGACGCGCGAAGACGCCGTCGCGGTCTACGACCAGGCCACGGGCGCGCACCTCGCGACGATCCCGGGCGTCACCCACGCCCGCGACATCGTGGTCGATGCCGAGCGCGGCTTCGCCTACGCCAGCGAGGCACAGGCGCCGGGCAACGGTGGTGGCAAGATCGCCAAGATCGACGCGAACACCTACGAGCACCTGTATGACATCTCGCTGGGCGCCAACACGCAGCCCATGGCCCTCGAACTCGTGGCCGACGCCAACACGTCGAAGCTCTACACGGTGGACCTGGGCTCGGGTGACGTCTTCACGATCGACAACCTCGGGCAGAGCGTCTCGACGACGACCACGGGCCACAGCAGCGTGAGCCAGTCGGGCATTGCGGTCGATTCGGTCCGCAACCGTGCGTACGTCGCCAGCCAAGGCCTCAACCCGATCACGCGCGTCGACCTCGGCACGAACCAGGTGGACGAGCTCAACGGCCCGACGGCCGGATCGCTCAACGCCGCCTATGACGCGGCCGACGACCTGGTCTTCACCACCCAGTGGTGGGGCGCGGGCGTCGACGTGTTCGACGGCGAGACCGGCGACCATGTCGCCAACCTGCCGGTCGGTGCGTACCCGAACCACGTCCAGGCGGCATCGAACGGCGCCGTCTACGTCGCCGGCCGGGCCAACTCGTACGGCGGACAGGGCGGCCAGGACAAGATCTGGAAGATTGAAGCCGACGCCGACGAGCCGACGCCGGAGCCCACGGAGGAACCCACCACGGAACCGACTGAGGAGCCCACCACGGAGCCCACCACGGAACCGACCACGGAGCCCACCCCCGGACCGGGCACCACCACCGGCACCGTCGACCTCGACGTCACCATCCCCGAAGCAGGCACCCTCACCCTGGCCCTGAACTCCAGCGAACTCAGCCTCGGCCAAGCCCGCTACCGCAGCCGCACCAACGCCTACACCGCCAACGGCCTGCTCCCCATCGTCTCGGTCACCGACACCCGCCCCGCCAACCCCGGCTGGAGCCTCGTGGGCAAAACCACCGACTTCACCAACACCACCGGCAACACCATCGCCGGCACCTACCTCGGCTGGACACCCGAACTCATCGACGCCGCCGAAGGACAACACATCACCCCCGGCGACACCGTCGAAGCAGGAACCGGAATCGGCACCGGAGCCACCCTGGCCTCCGCCGCCAACGGAGCCGGACGAGGAACCGCCCAACTCGGCGCACAACTCAACCTCCGCGCACCCAACACCACCCAACCCGGCACCTACACCGCCACCATCACCCTCACCCTCAGCTGAACCGGCTGGTCACGGCCCCCGCACCCACTGGGCGCGGGGGCCGCGTCCTGCACCGGACCGCCCCTCCACTTTTGGTACGGGATCCACCGTTCTCGCGCGGAGAAGCGTAGATCCCGTACCAAAAGTGGAGGTGGAGGCCGGTGCGTTCCTGTCAGTGCTGCTTCGGTCGCCAGGAGGAGGCAGGGTCGTCGGCCAGTGCCGTGGGCACGAAGCGGAACACCTCGACGTCGTCGTCGACGATCACCCGCGTCCAATGGTGTGAGCCGGTGATCTGGTCACGCCACCTGACGACCTCGGCCTCGGCAGCGGGTGACCCGAAGGCCGCCTCGGCGTACGTCTGGCCCGCGAACAACACGTACGTGGGCGCCGTCTCGGCGTCGAGCCGCTCCTCGAGCGAGGCGAAGGCCAGATCGCCGTCATCGCCCTCGGGCAGACCGCCGGGCAGCATCTGGTCGAAGGGCCGGTCGTAGTCCCAGCGCTGCCACGACCGCTCCAGGTAGGCGGCGGTGGGACGGGTCGGCCACAGGCCACGGGCGGCGGAGAAGTAGGCCTGACCGGGAACCTCGTCGAGCAGTTGGGAGGTGACGCGGACCTGCGCGGCCGACACGCGGTTGGCGAACCAGCCGGCGTAGAGCGCCTGGGCGCCGACCAGGGCCCATGCAACCAGGACGACGGTGACGACGACCCGGCCCGTCCGACGAGGCCGGTGCAGGCCCTGCAGCCAGCTCGTGACCGCTGGCGCCACCAGGACCGCCATGCCGGCCGTCGAGTACAGGAAGACGCGCAGCATCGCCTCGCCGCCGTAGTTCTGGGCCACGAGCAGCGGGAACGGACTGAACGCCACGACGGCGGCCGCGAAGACGTCGAACGACCGACGCCGCAGTCCTGCGAAGAACGCGGCCACCGCCGGAAGCCACAACGCGAGGGCGGCCACCCGGTACAGCGCCTGGGCTCGACTGCGGGGCCCGTCGGGATCCTCGGCCTGCGTGGCGACGCCGGTGTTGTCGAGCGGCGAGCCGGACGAGACCGCTCCGTAGGCCTCGACGAAGTCCCAGTTCATCGCGGTGAAGCCCACGAGCCAGATCAGCATGGGCCAGGCCACCCGGCCCGGCACCCGGCCGAAGTACGCCAGCACGGCGATGGCCCCGGCCACCCAGAACGGCGTCAACTGATGCGTGGGCACGAGCACGGCGAACTGGGCCACCGCGCACCACCCCAGAGCCCGCTCATGCCGCGACCACAGCGCCGCGGCCAGCGCACCGAGCGCGAGCGGCAGGGCGATCGCCTGGGGCGAGTAGTAGTCCTGACCCACCCATGAGAACAGTTCCACCACGAGCCCGGCGACGACGACCTGCATGCCGCGCAGGCCAAGAGCGCGGGCGAGCGCCGCGACGGCTCCGACCAGGACGAGGTGCATGACGGGCACGAACCACCGGGCGATCTCGAGCTGTGACACGCCCGTGGCCTCGCCGAACCAGGCCGCGCCGGCGAACATCGACGGCCACGCGAAGTAGATGTCGGCGCCCTGCGGCAGCGTTCCCGACGTGGCAATGACGTCCGAGACGCCCAGATGCTTGTACGTCCACGAGTACGTCGGGGCATCGGTCGCCAGCACCGTCGTCACCCGCAGGATCGCCCAGACCAGCAGCAGCCCCGTCACCGCGCGACCACGACTGTCCGACGCGATCGCCACCGCACACAGCACGACGGCGGCCACCAGCGCGGCGAGGAGCACGGGGGGCGTGACGGTGAGCAGGCCACCGGGGACGTCCTGAACACCCCTCAACCGGGGAACGCTCACGAGCCACCCGCCGAGCACCGCGAGAGCAGCCACCGACCACAGGTCGAGATGCAGGCGGCGCACCACCACGGCCACCGCGCGCACGTCGCCTCGCAGTTCACCGCGACGGCGCCAGGCATGCGTGGCCGTGGCCAGCAGGGCCGCGGCCACGAGGAGCGCCGTCCACCCCCGCGGGTTCCACAGCCCCAGCCACACCTGGGCAGTGGCCACCGCCAGCAGGGTCGCCAGCCCGATCACAGGTGCCAGTCCGACCCTCAGGACCCGGGGAAGATCCAGACGCTGCAGCGCGAGGGTTCCGGGCACGAAGGCCAGGAACACGGTGAACCCGATCGCAGTCGGCACCGGAGCGCCCACGAACCCGACGATCAGTACGACTGCCGACGCCACGGTCATCGCGCACGCAGCCAGGGCGGCACCAGTTCGAGGGGCGGGTCGCAACACGTGCTTAGGCTACCCTCATCTTCATGGGACGAATCCGCCGCCGGCTTCCGCTGCGTGGGCGCGCCGGTGAAACGCTCGCCGCCCTGGTCCTGCTCCTCGTCGCCGTCATCGCGGCTGCACTGTCGTGGACCTCGGCGTCCCCCGCCGACGAGGGCGCCGCTCCACCCGGCGATCAGGTCGTGTTCCGGGACGACTTCGACCGCGATGAACTGGGCAACGCGTGGGGCGCCTACAGCGGCCAGCCCGGCGGCGATCCGCACAGCTGGTGGGAACCTGACCAGGTCTCACTGCGCGACGGGAACCTGGTGCTCCGCGCCGACCAACGCGACGGACAGTGGATCACCGGTGGCGTCTCCAACGCCTCCCACGCCCAGACCTACGGATCCTGGACGGTCCGGTTCAGGGCCGACGCCGCCGACGACATCACGGTGCACTTCCTGTTGTGGCCGCTCAGCGAGTCGTGGCCGCCCGAGATCGACTTCTTCGAGAACTTCGGCGGCGACCGCAACGGCGGCTCGGCCTTCCTGCACTGGACCGAGGGCGACGAACGCCGCCAGCTCGAGAAGCACCTGAACGGAATCGACTTCACGCAGTGGCACACCGTGGGCGTCGAATGGCGTGAGGGTCGGATCGACTACCTCGTCGACGGACGTGTGTGGGCCAGCGTCTCCGGCGACAACGTTCCCGACGAACCCATGTGGCTGGGCCTGCAGGCGCAGGCCGGAGGGTGCGCGCGATCAGCCGAGTACGGCAACGACTTCTGCCCCGCCGTCGGCACGCCCGACGGCGCCGAGATCGAGATCGACTGGGTCGAGGTGCGTTCCTGAGCGATCAGGACTCGGCCACCACGAACGCCGTCGCCATCCCCGCGTCGTGACTGATCGACAGGTGGACGTTCACGATCGCCCGCTCGGCCAACCGCGCGGTCAGGACCGGACCGAACCGGAACAGGGGCCGTCCCGAGGGATCGGAGGCGACCACGGCCTCGTGCCAGGCCGGCAACGGCTCGGCCAGCGCCTTGACGAGCGCCTCCTTCGCCGCGAACCGTCCGGCCAACGACTCGACGGCCAGACCCTCGGCCTCCGCGGCCGTGAAAAGCCGGTCCCGCAGCGCGGGGGTGCGGCCCAGGCTGCGCTCGAAGCGCGCCACGTCGACCAGGTCGACACCCACTCCGACGATCACAATGCACTCCCACTCACCGGCTCATCATGGCACTGGCATGCTGAACCCATGACCCGTACCGCTCTCGTCACCGGCGCCTCGGCCGGGATCGGCAACGCCTTCGCCCGCATCCTCGCCGAGCGAGGCACCGACCTGGTCATCGTGGCCCGCGGCACCGAACGGCTCGAGCAGCTCGCCGCCGACCTGCGCGCCCGCCACGGGGTCCGGGTCGAGGTCCTGACCGCCGATCTGGCCACGACCCAGGGCATGGACCTCGTCACCGACCGCATCACCGACAACGCCGATCCTGTCGACCTGCTGGTCAACAACGCCGGTGCCTCCCTCGTGGGGTGGTTCGGCACGACAAACATCGCGGACGAGGACCGTCAGCTCGACCTGCTCGTGCGGGCACCCATGCATCTGATGGATGCGGCCATCAAGTCGATGAGCGGCCGCGGGCAGGGCGGCATCATCAACGTCGCCAGCGTCGCCGCTTTCACCCCGCGTGGCGCGTACTCGGCCCACAAGGCCTGGCTGGTCAACCTGTCCCAGTGGGCGAACCTGCAGTACGCGGATGTGGGCATCACGGTGCAGGCGCTGTGCCCCGGATTCACCCGCACGGAGTTCCACCAGCGGATGGGCGCCGAGATCGACACGGTGCCGCGCTGGATGTGGCTCAAGACCGACCCGCTGGTCAAGGCCTCGCTGAAGGACCTCGAACGGGGCAAGGCGATCTCGGTCCCGTCCCTGCGGTACAAAGTCCTGAGCACCGTGGCGCGCTACGCGCCCGCAGGCATCGTGGCGAAGATTGCGAAGCGGGGCCGATGAGCGAGCGCCAGCGAGCGAACAATCCGGTGTCACGAATCGCGACACCGACCCACTCTGCTTTCTTCGAGGCGGTGGCGCGATGAGCGTTCCGAAGACCCTGGACATCCCGGCCGTCGTGGACGTCGCGACCGTCGAAACCGTCCGGACCACGCACGCCGTGCACCGGGTCAAGGCCCAGGGCGAGCGCACGGGCTCGATCCTGCTCGTTCCCGGCTGGACCGGCAGCAAGGAGGACTTCACTCCCGTCTTGCCGCTGCTGTCCGAGCTGGGATTCGACGTCGTCACGTTCGACCAGCGTGGTCAGTACGAGTCTCCCGGCGACGCCCAGGACGACTATTCGCTCTCGGGCCTGGCCGCCGATGCCCTGGCGCTGGCCGACGAGACGCTCGAGGACGAGCAGTTCCACCTGCTGGGCCACTCGTTCGGCGGACTGGTGTCGCAGACGCTGACGATCGAGCATCCCGAGCGCATCCGCACCCTGAGCCTGCTCTGCTCAGGCCCGGGTGCCCTGGGCGATTCACCCACGCGGCCGCTGAAGCGCATTTCGGCCGCGATCGGCAAGGTGCCGCTGCTGCAGATCCACCAACTGCGCGAGCAGGGCATCAAGCGGCCCGCCCAGATCACGGCCTTCCTCGCGAAGCGATTCAGTGCGAACGCTCCTGCCTCGCTCAAGGCGATGACCCAACTGCTGATCGATGCCCCGGACCGGGTCGACGAGGTCGCCGCCACGGGCGTGACCTGCTGGGTCGGCCGCGGCGAGACCGACGACGCGTGGCCTCACGACGCCCAGGCCGACATGGCCGAGCGGCTCGGGACCGAGATCGTGATCCTGCCGTCGGCCGCGCATTCACCGGCCGTCGAGGCACCGGAGGAGTTCGTCGATGACTGGCGCGACTTCCTGCTCACGCACTGACGTTCAGCCGACGATGGCTCGCAGCGCCGCGACGTGCTCGCGATAGGCGTTGCGGCCGGACTTCGTGAGCGAGGCCCAGGTACGGACCCGGCCTTCGCGGGTGCCCTTGGAGACGCCGACGTAGCCGGCGTCCTCCAGGGCACGGACCTGCTTGCTGAGGACTGATTCGCTGACCTGGAGCTGCTCGCGCAGCAGGGCGAACTCGGCCTTGTCGACCGTGTCGAGCATCGCGCAGATCTGCAGCCGGTGCGGCGCGTGGATCAGTGGGTCGAACCTGCTCTCGCTCACACTCATGGCTGCTCCTCGATACTGCGCACCCAGGCCGCGTCCCAGCTGGGACCGAGGACGGCCCACGTCGTCCAGGTGACGACGGCCGCACAGATCGCCGGGACGGTGCCGAAAAGCGCCACGGCCACGCCGGCGATCGACACGACGACGATCACCCAGGCGCGCCAGGCGCCAGGCTCGCGCAGGGTCGCCCACGTGACGATTCCGGTGTGCTTGGAATACCACTGCAGGGCACCGAACATCGTCAACAGACCGAGGACGTAGAAGGTCCAGCGGACCGATCCCTCGATCCCGATCCCGATCGTCATGAGGCTCATACCGAACCCAGCCAGTGCGTAGTACCCCTTGGGACTGGCCGCGCGGTGCGCCGTGCTGCGTCGCGTGGCAGCGATCTGTTCGAGCGCCTCGCGCGCTTCGTCCTCTTCGCTCATGATTCCCCCTCGGTAGTGACTTGCCAATATGGAAAGCCTACCGGTCACTTTCCGTGTTGGCAAGCCGTGGTGGAAAGTGGTGCTGCGCGACAGCGCTACCCGAACAGCCGTTCCAGCTGGGCCGGGTCGGTCGTGTTGGCGCCGAGGTGGAACTGAGGGCCCTTGCCGGTGCCGTGGTAGTCACTCGAGCCGGTCTTGGCCAGGTCCAGGTCGTCGGCGATCGCGCCCAGCGCGGCCCGCGAGGTCGCATCGTGATCGGGATGATCCACCTCGATTCCCGACAGGCCCGCCGCCGCGAGCTCGGCCAGGACCTCGGCCGTCAGCTTCTCGCGGCTGTCGCGCGCCCACGCATGGGCGATCACAGCACGACCACCGGCCTCACGCAGCAGCCTGATGGCCGCGAACAGATCAGCTGAGTAGCGACCCACGTAGGCCGGCTTGCCGGGAACCAACCAGTCGCGGAAGGCCTCGTCACGGTCCTTGATGTAGCCCTTCGCGATCATCGCGTCGGCCACGTGCGGACGTCCCCACGCGGCGGCATCACCGGCGACGGCGAAGACCTCCTGCTCGGTGAGGGGCATGCCGTGTTCGGCCAGCTTCGCCAGGAGCCGGGGCAGCCGGTCGTTGCGGCCGTCCAGCACGCGTTCCAGCTCCTCGAGCAAGGGCGCGTTCGTCGGATCGAACTCGTAACCCAGCAGGTGAACGCTCGTCCCCTGCAGTTGGGTCGAGATCTCGATGCCGCGAACGAGCCGCAGGCCGATCTCGTCGGCGGCCCGTTGCGCCTCGTCCCAGCCCTCGGTCGCATCGTGATCGGTCAGCGCGACGACGTCCAAACCGGCCGCCTTCGCATTGCGGACCAGCTCGGCGGGCGTGTCGGTGCCGTCGGACCGGGTGGAATGGGTGTGGAGATCGATGCGCACGGTACGAAGACTATGCCGTGGGCCCGCGCGTTCGATCGTGGACGTTCCACAGCTTGACCACCGGCTGGCCACGATCGTCGCCGAGCACCGAATAGGTCGCCGTGTCCAACAGGAACACCCGCCCGTCGGCGACGGAGAGACTGAGCCAGCGCGCCGCGAACACCCGCAGTGAATGACTGTGGGCGAACATCAACGTGCGACCGCCGAGCGATCGGGCCCGGTCCACGACGCGGTCGAGCCGCTCCCCCACGTGTTCGACGCTCTCACCGCCGGGCGTCGGGTGCGACCACACGGTCCACCCCGGCACGGTCTCCCGAATCTGGGCCGTCGTGATCCCCTCGTACTCGCCGTAGTTCCACTCGGCGAGATCCTCGTCGACCTCGGGCTCGAACCCGACCAGCTCAGCCGTCTCGAGAGCACGACGTCGCGGACTGCTCCAGACCCGGTCGAACGACACACCGGCCAGCAACGGTCGCAGCGAACGGGCCTGCTCACGGCCGGACTCGGTCAGTTCCAGGTCCGTGACCGACGTGTGCCGCCACTCGCGACTCCACCGGGTCTCGCCGTGGCGGACGATCCACACCTCGGCCGCGGCCGCAGAGTCGTTCATGGGATCAGCGTGGCACGAAAGCCCAGTAGTCGAGGTCGAGCAGCACGCCGGGTGCGTATTTGCCGTCCTCGCCCCGGAGCGTCAGCGACTCGTCCCGGCCCTTGGTCGCGACCAACCGCAGGCGCAGCGCGCCGACGCCCGGCGCCGAGGTCTCGGCCTTGTCCAGCACCTCACTCCACGCGTACACGGTGTCGCCGGCGAAGGCGGGCGAGGTGTGCGAACCCGCGTTGATCGCAGCGATCAGTTGGGCATTCGCCAGTCCGTTGAAGGACAATGCGCGGGCCAGCGAGATGATGTGCCCGCCGTAGATGAGTCGCTGGCCGTCCGGGCGCGCCTCGACGTTGAAGTGGACCTTGGCGGTGTTCTGCCACAGTCGCGTCGCCAGCATGTGCTCGGACTCGGTCAGCGTGACGCCGTCGACGTGGTCGATCTTCTCGCCCACCGCGTAGTCGTCCCAGCGATGGGGTTCGCCCGCTGCGGTGAAGTCGTAGTCCGTGAAGTCCAGACCGGCGGGGACGACCAGATCGGCCGGAGCGACCACGGCGGCCAAGTCGGGCACGACCGTCTCGGGTGCCGGTGCCTCCTGGTCGCGCTTGTGCACCATGACCCAGCGCACCCATTCCAGGGCGATGTCTCCGTCCTGGTCCGTGGCGGTCGAACGCACGTAGACGACGCCGGTCCTCCCGTTGGAGTTCTGCTTCAGCCCGATGACTTCGGAGCTGGTCCGCAGCGTGTCACCCGCGACGATCGGGCGGTGGAACCGGCACTCGGCGTAGCCCAGGTTCGCGACCGCGTTGAGCGAGATGTCGGGAACCGTCTTGCCGAACGCGATGTGGAACCCGATCAGGTCTTCGACGGGAGCCGGCGCCAGGCCCACGGAGGAGGCGAACTCGGCCGACGAGGCAACCGCGAACCGCGTCGGGTACAGCGCTCCGTACAAGCCCCGATCGCCGTCGGTGACGGTCCGTGGCGTGGCGTGTTCGATCACCTGGCCGAGCGTGAAGTCCTCGAAGAAGTTGCCCGGGTTCGTCTTGCTCATGTCGTCCTCACAGTCGCGGATGGTGCCGGCACCATCATGGCGGATGGTCAGAACAGCCAGATCGCCGCGGTCAGGCCGCGCGGTAGCGCTCGACGTGGTGGGCCGGCGGGTCGATGTGCCGGTTGTCGAGGTGGTGGTGGCTCTTCATGTTGTGGTGTTTGCGGCACAGGCATCTCAGGTTGTCTGCTGAGGTGGTGCCGCCGCGGTCGAAGGCGAGTTGGTGGTCTTGGTCGCTGTTGGTGGCGGGTGCTCTGCATCCGGCGACTCGGCAGGTGCCGTCTCTCCAGCGGAGTGCCTGCCGCAGTGACTCGGGTGGTCGGTAGCTGAGGACTGTGGTGTCGAGGACTCGCCCCATCGGGTCGAGCACCAGTCTGCGCAAGATGGTGTGTTCGGACTGGGCGAGTTCGCGGACCCAGGAGTTCGTGACGGGCTCACCGTCGGCCAGCAGCGTGCCCGGTCCGTTGGTCAATCCGATCAGGTCGGTGGCGGGGATGCTGATGGCGATCTCGGCGCGGATGTCGGTTTCGGTGCCGGTGCAGGAGGTGAGCCAGTGCGCGATCAGGTCGGCCTGTTTCTGGTCGCGGGTGCGCCGGTCGCGGTCACCGGTCTCGGCGTCGATGGCAGGCAGGGCTTTGGCGGCGCGCGTGAGGCGGGCTTCGATCGCGACGGCGACTCCGGTCGGCAACAAGGCGTTGAACCACGACGTGCCGTCGTCGTTGTGGGTCACCGAGACGCGGCGTTCGTCGATGGCACGCGCCGTCTCGTCCTCGACCTTCTGGGGTTCGAGGCGAGCGCGGAGCCGTCGCAGCCAGGGGCGTAGTTCGGCGACGGTGTGGGTTTTGGCGTAGTCGACGGCCGAGTGGTCCACGGCGCGCCTGGCCTCGGTGGTCTGCAGCTTCTCGACCGTTGCCGCGATCGCGGCGGCTTTGGCAGCGTCGATCGATCCGGCCCGGAACGCCGACCAGACACGCGGGGTGCGGTCCCGCAGCGTCCGCGCATCGTGCAGGATGCCCCACACCCGCTGTTCGGAGACCACCAACAGACGAGCCATGTCCAACACCACGTTGCTTCGCCCGTGCTGCTTGGAGATCGGCGCCTGATCACTGGACTCGATCACCTTCACCGCGCGCTCGAAGTGGTTCAGGACCAGGTTCCACGTCGCGTACTCCGCCCGGGCCTGCTCACGACGCGCAGCGATGAACGCTTCGTCGTCAGTGAGCGCGCGGAACATGCATCAAAGATAGCTCACCTGTTCGAGCAATGAGTGATTCCGACTGCGAATATTGACATGTGAGACGAGGAAATGGAGCCCCGTTCGGCCTTCAGCTCGACGCGACATCTTCACCCGGTCGACGTCGGCACCCGGGAGTCAGAACGCCAAGGTCGCCGCGATCATATTGTGGTCCGACGGCGGCGTCGAGCGGTACCGCGCCCGGCGGAGATCGGCGTCGACGACCGTCTGCCAGCCGCGACCCATGAACGAGCGCGTGGCCAGGATGTAGTCGATCCGCGTGCCCTGCTGGCGGTAGTACTTCGACGCCGTAGTGCCGCGAGGGCGCTTGAGCTTGGCGTCGCGGAACATGCAGGTGTTCGCACCCGTCCCGGCGATACGTCCCGCCACGCTGTTCGACGTGTTGTAGTACGCGTGGATGCGGCGCTTGACGTGCAGCGGCACGCGCGGGTTGTTCGTCGCGCGCAGCGATGTCGTGACACCGACCGAACCGCACGAACCTCGCCACTTCGACCGCTTCGAGCGATACCAGCGGCGGTCCGTGCCCAGCAGGTCCACCAGACCCGCGCGCGTCAGATCGTCGACCGGCGTCGTGGCGCGGACCCGGCCCGTGCTGTTCAGGTCGCCGACCAGGACGACCGGAAGGGTGACCCCCTGCTGCACGCGCACCTGTCGCACGACGGAGAGCGCCTGGGCGGCCTGCTTGCGGCGGAAGTTGTTCGAGGTCGATGTACCGATCGCCTTGCCCCGGTACTTCGCGTCGAGGTGGGTGTTCGCGAACACGAACTGCCGCCCCGTCCGGTTGACCCTGAAGACGGTCCAGTCCACGGTGCGCACGTTCGCCGTCGCCCTGCTCAAACGGTTGGCGCCGTGGGAGACCACGGTCAGGACGCGCGAGTCGTAGATGGTGCGGTTGTCCGACGAACTGCGCGCCGGCGACGTGACACAGGCGCGCCACGGAGCGGGCCTGCCCTGCCACGTGCCGTTCCACACCGCGGGATTGCCGCCCGTCGTCGGGCAGACCTCGCGATTGACGTTGGTGACGCGGTAGGGAGAACCCGCGACCTGCGCGTTCATCAGATCGACGATCTGTTCGTACTGCGCGTAGTTGCGCAAGCCGGCCGGACGCCGTTGCATCCAGGCTTCGGATGCCTCCTGCAGGCCGATCACGTCGGGTGAGCACCGCATGATCATCGAGACCAGCTTGGCCGACCGCCGCTCCCAGGCCGGTTGCGACTTCCCGGCGTTGTAGCCGGAGACGTTGTACGAGGCGACCAGCAGGGGTGTTCGGCCGGCGAACGCTCCGCCTGCGGAGGTTTCGCGGACGACATCGCCATAGGCGGCGCACCGACTCGGGGCGGCAGTGGCCGGCGCCGATGCGAGCGGAGCGGCCAGAAGACCGGCAGCCAGGGCGAGCACGGTGACGGCGGCAGCAGCGAACCCACGCATCGACGGTCTCCTCCCCGGGCAATCTGGTGACCGCACCGTCTGAGCTTAACCGCTTTAGTCACACCAGTCACATCGGTCACACCACATTGCCGGCCGCCGGTTCTCAGAACGAGTGCTTGGTGCCCAGCACTTCGTCGATGCGCTCTCGGTCGAACGACTCGCCCAGCCAGGAGAACAGTCCACGCAGCAGTTCGGGGTCGGCGGTGTAGTCGTCGTAGTGGATCCGATACACCGTCTCGTCGCCGAGCGCTGCGTGTGCCTGATCCATCCTGGCTTCGCGATCGAGGAGTTTCGCTCGGACCGCCTCGGCTTTCTGCTCGGCCCACCACTTGCTCTTGATCACGTCGTCGATGTTGCGGGTGTTGAAGACGAATCGAGCGCCGGGAAAGATCTCACGGGTCGATTCGAGGGTCTCGATCAGGTCGCGCTTCCACCACCGGATCTCCTTGAACCCCAAGACGCGGGTGTCGGGCTCGGGCTTCAGCAGCACGTCGATCATGAACCTGCGATAGCCGGTCGCGCCCTGTTCGGGCGTGTAGTCACTGAAACCGAACCAGGGGGCAGTGGTCCTGGTGCCGCCGGACAGAATCGCGCGCCGCTTGTTGAGGGATCGCAGGCTCTGCCCCAGCAACTCGACGGTGCCGTTGTTCTCACCGCGGATCAGATAGCCCGGGATCGAGTTGAGGAGCCCCTGCACCAAGGTGGACCCCGAGCGGCCGTACGTGACGACGAAGACGTACTGCAGATCATCGCGAACGGTCAGGGCCGGCGACTGTTCGCGCAGGTGCGCGTTCTCCCGAGCGAGCGCGTCACGCTGCTCGACCAGGTCTCGGATCGGCGGTAGCTTCAGAGCGAGATTCTTAGCCAACGACATGCACTCACGCTACCGACGCCGATTCGCGTCACAGGACGGTGGTGGATCCGGGCTGTGACGCGAGAAGCTCCTGACCCCGAGCCAGGTGCTTGTGCTCGACCAGCAGTTCGTACTTGCTCGGCAGGATCGTCTTCACGCTCGAGAAGTCCCGCTGTCCGCGCGTGGCGGCGTAACCGATCGCGGCGATGATGCCACCCCACACGACGCCCAGCGCCACACCGGTCAGCACAGCGTTGAACCACTGGCCCTCGACGGCGAAGATGCCCAGGAGCAGGCCGATGAGCAGGCCGAACCAGGCTCCGCCCAGCACACCGCTGAGGATCACCCGTCCCCACGTGAGACGACCCGTGACCCGCTCCAGTTGCTTGAGTTCCGTCCCCACGATCAGGACGTTCTCGACGGGGAACTGCTGATCGGACAGGTAGTCGACGGCCTTCTGGGCGCCGGCGTAGTCGTCGTACACGCCCAGGGACTGGGGATACTCGAGAGAGAAGATCTGAGCCATGGCCTCAGCCTAGTGCCAACGCAGTTCGGCCCCGCACTGGAAAGGTGCGGGGCCGACGTCGTGGTGGCTCGGATCAGAGCTTGTAGTCCTTGAGCAGGCTGCGGCCGATGATCATCTTCTGGATGTCAGAGGTGCCCTCGCCGATCAGCATGAACTTGACCTCACGCATGAGGCGCTCGATCTCGTACTCCTTGGAATAGCCGTAGCCGCCGTGGATCCGGAAGGAGTCCTCGACGACCTCGTTGGCGTACTCGGAGGCAATCATCTTGGCCATGCCGGCCTCGACGTCCATGCGCTTGCCGGTGTCCTTGAGGCGCGCGGCGCGCACCATCATCGTGTGGATCGTCTCGACCTTGGTCGCCATCTCGGCCAGGCGGAACAGCACGGCCTGGTGGTCGGCGATCTGCTTGCCGAACGTCTTGCGCTGCTGGGCGTAGGCGATGCCGAGCTCGAAACCCCGGATCGCCAGGCCACACGCCCGTGCGGCGACGTTGACACGACCGACCTCGACGCCGTCCATCATCTGGAAGAAGCCCTTGCCCGGCGTGCCGCCGAGGATCTGGTCGGCCGAGATCTGGTGGTTCTCGAGGATGAGCTCGGTCGTCTCGACGCCCTTGTAGCCCATCTTCTCCAGCTTGCCCGGCACCGTGACGCCCTGGGCGGTCTCGCCGAAGCCCGGCTCCTTCTCGACCAAGAACGTCGTCATGTTCTTGTAGACACTGTCGGCGCCCTCGTCGGTCTTGACCAGCAACGCGACGAGGGTGGACGTCCCGCCGTTCGTCAACCACATCTTCTGACCGGTGATCGAGTACGAACCGTCGTCCTGCTTCGTCGCCTTGGTCGACACGGCCGAGACGTCCGAGCCCAGGCCCGGCTCACTCATCGAGAACGCGCCGCGGACCTCACCGGTGGCCATCTTCGGCAGGTACTTCTGCTTCTGCTCCTCGGTGCCGTGCTGCATCAGCAGGTACGCCACGATGAAGTGCGTGTTGATGACGCCCGAGACGCTCATCCAACCGCGGGCGATCTCCTCCACGACGAGCGCGTAGGTCAGCAGGGACTCGCCCAGGCCGCCGAACTCCTCGGGGATCGTCAGGCCGAAGACGCCGAGTTCCTTGAGGCCCTCGATGATCTCGGTCGGGTACTGGTCGGCGTGCTCGAGGTCCTGCGCGACCGGAATGATCTTCTCGTTGACGAACTCACGGATCGTCTTGAGGATCTCGGCCTGGATGTCGGTCAGGTCCTCGGTGGTGGCGAGACGTCCCATGGAAGTGCTCCTCGAAATCTTGGCGGGAATCGCAGGTGAGCCTACCGCGCAGCAGACGGTGGGTTCGTGCCGGGACCCCAGCCCGGTTCAGTCCGCGACGAGCGTCTCGGCCTGCCGGCCGCGGCCGCCCCCGGCCGTGACGACGGCCAGTCCGGCCAGGATCAACACGATCCCCGCGTAGGTCCCCCACGGCACCGACTCGTGCAGGAAAACCGCCGCGACCATGGCAGCGCCGGGCACTTCGAGCAGCAGCAGGAGCGACACGACCACGGGCGACATCACGGCCAGCAGGTGGTTGATGACGGAGTGACCGAGCAACTGCGCGCACACCATGACCGCCACGATCATGAGCCACGCCCGCGCCGACCACCCCCACAACTCCACTCCGGCGAGCAGGCAGGCCGCGAGCAGGATCGCCGAACAGATGCCGTAGCAACAGAACGTGTAGGCCGTGGTCGACAGCGACTCGCGCACGCGGGCACCGACGACCACGTAGATCGCGGCGAACAGACCTCCGGCGAGGGCCAGGCCATCGCCCATCAGCGCTTCGCGGGACAGGCTGAGATCGATCCCGGAGATCGCGGCGACGCCGACCACGGCCAGCAGCGCTCCCGCGACCACCGAGGGTGCGGCCCGCTGACCACGCAGGGCATCGATCACGATGACGAACAGCACCTGCATCGCCACGAGAGCGGTGGCCGCCGCGACGGAGGTGAGCTTGAGTGAGGCGACCCAGCAGGCGAAGTGCGCGGCCAACGCCGTCCCGGCCACCACGGCGAGCACCCAGCCATGGCGACCCTGTCCGGTGATCGCACTGCGGTGGCGGGTCAGGGCGAACGGAGCCAGCAGGCCCGTCGCCATCGCATTGCGCCAGAACGCGATCGCCAGCACCGGCGCGGCCGTCGCCGCCATCAACGGGCCCGACAGTGACACGCCCACGACGGCGACCAGAGCCAGGAGCACGTTCACCGGCTCAGTGTGACAGCGGTGCGCCTGGTCCCATCGCTCCCCCGGGGCGGTGCGCCTGGTCCCACCACGCCCGGCGCCCTGGGACCAGACACACCGCTCAATCCGCTGGCGGTCACCCAGGTGGGACCAGACGCACCGCCTCCCGTGGACACCCACGTCGCGGCGCTCGCCCGGTAGCCTCGGAACCGTGACCAGCCAGCCGACCCGGATCTTCGTGTCCCGCCTCGTCGGTCAAGCCGTGTTCGATCCGGTCGGTGACCAGGTCGGAAAACTGCGCGACATCGTCGTGGCCGTCCGCAGTTCCACGCAGAGACCGCGAGTCCTGGGTCTGGTCGTCGAGATCCTCGGCCGGCGTCGGGTGTTCCTGCCCATCACGCGGGTGACGTCCATGGACTCGGGACAGATCATCACGACCGGCGTGCTGAACCTGCGCCGGTTCCAACAGCGCTCCACCGAGACGCTCGCCGTCCACGAGTTGTTCGACCGGCAGGTCACCCTGGCCGACGGCACGCCGGCCGCCCTGTACGACCTGGCGATCGAACAGAACCCCCGCCGCGATTGGTACGTCTCGACCGTCGCCGTCGCCGAACACCACAAGCGGTTCGGCCGGCGCGGTGCCAGTCACGTCCTGGAGTGGGACGAGATCCGCGGTCTGGCGAGCGAGACGGCCGCCCAAGGAGCCACCCACCTGCTCGCGATGATGGACGAGATGCGCCCGGCCGACATCGCCAACGCATTGCGCGACCTGCCTCCCAAACGCCGGATGGAACTCGTCGCCGAGTTCGGTGACGAGCAGTTGGCCGACGTGCTCGAGGAGATGCCCGAGGCGCTCCAGGTCGAGGTCCTCGGCATCCTCGACCCCACGCGTGGTGCCGACGTGCTGGGCGAGATGGACCCCGACGACGCGGCCGACCTGCTGGGCGACCTGCCCGCCCAGACCGCCGAGGAACTGCTCGCCCTGATGGAGCCCGAGGACGCCGAGGACGTCCGCCGGCTGCTGTCGTACGAGGAGCGCACCGCCGGCGGCATGATGACGACCGAGCCCATCGTCCTCGCGCCCGATGCCACGATCGCCGATGCGCTGGCCCTCGTGCGTGAGCCAGAGGTCAGTTCGGCACTCGCCTCGATGGTCTACGTGTGCCGCTCGCCGCTCGAGACGCCCACGGGCCGGTTCCTGGGTGCCGCACACTTCCAGGCCCTGCTGCGCGAACCGCCGTCGACCCTCGTCAGCCAGATCATCGACAACGACATCGAGTGGCCCCGGCCCGAAGCCTCGCTCGCCGAGGTCGCCGGACTGCTGGCCGCCTACAACCTCGTGGCCGTGCCCGTGATCGACGAGAACCAGCATCTGCTGGGCGTCGTGACGATCGACGACGTGCTCGACCACCTGCTGCCGGAAGGGTGGCGAGAGAATGGCTGACCGCGAACGTCTCGACCAGCCGCGCGCCCTGCGCCGTGGCCTGGGCCGCAATCTGGGCAACCGCCGTGAACCCGACCCCGAACGGTTCGGCCGGTTCGCCGAGTCGGCCGCCCGATTCCTGGGCACCGCCACCTTCATCGCCTGGATGACGCTGTTCATCCTGGTGTGGATCGTGTGGAACGTGCCGTGGGGCCCGGACCGCCCGCGCTGGGACGACTACCCCTTCATCTTCCTGACGCTGATGCTGTCGTTGCAGGCCTCGTATGCCGCTCCCCTGATCCTGCTGGCCCAGAACCGGCAGGAGGCGCGCGACCGGATCGCCAACGAACAGGACCGTGAGGTCGCCACGCGATCACGCGCCGACATGGAGTTCCTGGCCCGCGAGGTCGCGAGCCTGCGCATCGGCCTGGGCGAGGTCGCCACCCGCGACTTCCTGCGCAGTGAACTGCGTGGATTCCTGGCCGAGCTGGACCGTGAGGACGACGAGACCTCGTCGAGCTAAGAGCGAACGCGCGCCGGGCCCGTCCGAGTCCTGACGCACGACCGGGGCGCTGGATACGGCCCCGTAGACTGCGTGTCATGGCTGATGTCACGCAGGACCAGATCACCGAGGCGCTCTCCACCGTCAACGACCCCGAGATCAAGCGCCCGATCACCGAACTGGGCATGGTCGACGGCGTCACGATCGACGGGACCGAGATCGTCGTCCGACTGCTGCTGACCGTGGCCGGTTGTCCGCTCAAGGACACCCTGAACCGCGACATCACCGCCGCCGTCGCCAAGGTCGCCCCCGCGCACACCGTGCGCGTCGACATGGGTGTCATGACCGACGAGCAGCGCAAGGCCATGCAGGAACAGTTGCGCGGCGGCCGCGCCGAGAAGGAGATCCCCTTCGCCCAGCCCGGATCGCTGACCAAGGTCTACGCGGTCGCGTCGGGCAAGGGCGGCGTCGGCAAGTCGACGGTCACGGTCAACCTGGCGGTGGCGATGGCCAAGCGCGGGCTGAAGGTCGGCGTCCTCGACGCCGACATCTATGGCCACTCGATCCCCGACATGATGGGCGTGGGCGACCAGCGCCCGACCCAGGTCGAGGACATGAT
>CAYYQO010000036.1:3291-21967 GCA_964473845.1 uncultured Aeromicrobium sp. | reverse complement strand
CGCACCGAGTTCCAGGCGGTCCAGTTCATGCCGCTCGTGATCATCCCGCAGATCCTGGTGTGCGGGCTGCTCGTACCCGTCGACCAGATGCCCGAGGTGCTGCAGTGGCTCTCGAAGGTCATGCCGCTGACGTATGCCACCGACGCCTTCACATCGCTGGCCGCCGGCGGCGCAGCATCCGAACGGGTGACGGACCTGGTCGTGCTGCTGGGATTCGCGGTGGGCTCGGTCGCGTTGGCGTCACTGACGTTGCGGCGACGGACCCCCTGAGTCAGCGTGCCGCGAGCGCGATCCCCAGCAGCAGGCAGCCGACGAACGAGACCGGCACCGTGATGAGGGCGGCGAAGAACAGGGTCACCGTCGTGCCGACCTTGGGTGGGAAGAACCAGCGCGCCCGGGGCAGGTCGGCGGCGTCCTGCAGCACTCCGGGGCCGAGCCCGAACCCACGCCACAGGGCCTTGAGCCGCGAGAAGACCCGGATGCCACCGCTGGCTCCGGCCAGTTCGCCCAGGACTTCGCGCGTCTCGCCGATGTTGTCGCTCAGGGCCACGGCGACACCCAGCTCGGTAGCGAACTGCTGCTGGTCCTCGACTGCGGTGAGGATGTGGTGACGGCGCAGGCCGAACGCGAACAGCACGACGGCACCAGCGATGGCCAGGACGGCCGCGAGGACGATCAGCCACGTGTCATCGGCGGCCAGGGCGATCGCGGCGAGGCCGAGAACGAAGGGAATCGAGACGACGAGCACCGCCAAGGTCGGCCAGCGCAACAGTCGCACCGCGAAGACGATCGCCTGCGCCGCACGCGCGGCGACCACCTCGGTCTGGCCGTCGACCCGGCCGGCCAACCCATCGACTGCGGCGTTGACGCGCTTGCCCGTCCTCAGAATGCCCATGGGACAAGCCTAGGGTGACCACCATGGAAGACGGAGCGTGAACTTCGGCTATCCGCCTGACGAAACCTCGTACAGGACGTCACGCGCCTTCTCGGTGAATCCCAGCCGCCGGTAGACGGCCAGGGCCGGGTCGTTGTCGCCCTCGACGTACAGGTCGATCTCGCTGACCCCGGCGTCCCACAGGTACTGCAACCCCACGGCGGTCAGGGCGGTGCCCAGCCCGCCACCGTGGGCAGCGGGGTCGACGCCGACGACGTAGACCTCGCCGACTCCGTCCTCGATCTTGGTCCAGTGGAACCCGACGACCTGCCCGTCGCGCTCGGCGACGAACAGTCCGGCAGGGTCGAACCAGCTTTCGGCGCGCCGCCGGTCGAAGTCGGCCCGGTCCATCGCGCCCTGCTCCGGATGAGCGGCGAACGCTCGCGCGTTCACGGCGACGACCGCATCGGCGTCGCGCTCCTCGAACGAGCGAAGGCTCACGCCAACGGGTGCCGGGGACGCCGGAACGTCGCGGTCGGTGGTGGCGAGCACCAACAAGGTGCGTGCGGGGCGCAGGCCGGCGGCCGCCGCGAGTGCCCGGGCGCCCAGCAGGTCGCCATGAGCCCAGAAGCGGGTCTCGCCAGCCCCGATGAGGCGGTTCAGCAGGGCACGGCCCCGCCCTCTCCGCCGCTCGTCGGGATGAACGACGAACTCGACCGGTGCATCGTCGGGAGCGGCGGCCCCGGACACCCCGTCGAACTCCTCGACCCGCAGTTCGGCGCCGTCACGCAGCGCGATCGTCGTGGCCTCGTTGAACGGCGCGACGCCGTCGGCGGCGAGGGCGGCGGTTCCCAGTTCCAACAGACTCATGCCGCCTCCGGGGGACGGAAGTTTCTGCGTATGGGTCGCTGGGACGGCATCTTTGTACAAAGATGCGTCTCCCCACAGATGGAGCGATCGAAGCTCACGCGCCACGCAACTCTCGCAACTGGTGACCGACCTCGGCCGCCATGGCCCGGGCGAAGGCTTCGGGGTCGTCGCCGTCGGGTTCGGGCACCAGATGGTGCACGGCGCCCGAGTCACGCAGGTCGAAGGCGCTGATGCGCTGCTCGGCAGCCAGTTGCGACGCGTGGTCGACGTCGCCGTAGACGATCGCGCTGGCCCCCTCGGGCGGCAGCGGGGACAGCCACGAGTTCTCGGCAGCGATGACACGGGTCGCGGGCAGCAGGGCCAGCGCGCCTCCGCCACAACCCTGCCCCAGCAGGACCGAGACCGAGGGCACCCGCATGGTCGACATGGAACTGATGCAGCGGGCGATCTCGCCGGCGATCGCCCCCTGCTCGGCCTCGGGCGACAGTTCGGCACCGGGGGTGTCGATGAAGGAGACGAGCGGCAGGCCCAGCTCATTCGCCAACCGCATGCCGCGGCGAGCCTCGCGCAAGGCACCCGGGCCCATCGGCTTGATCCGGCTCTGGGTCGTGCGGTCCTGACCGATCACGATGCACGGTTCGCCGTCGATCCGGGTCAGGGCGACGATCATCGCCGCGTCGCGCTCGCCACGCTCCGTACCTTGCAGGCGGATGATGCCGTCGGTTCCCCAGCGCAGGACCTCGCGAACACCGGGGCGGTCGGGGGTACGGGTCAGCAGGACCGAGTCCCACGTGTCGTGCCGTCGGTCGGTCGCGGCCGGCCGACGCTCGCGGGAGGGTTCCTTCGGGGCGTCGATCAGGATCGACAACGCCGTGTCGACCATGAAGGGGAGCTCCTCGGGCATCACGACCGCGTCGATGATGCCGCGGTTCGCGAGATTGTCCGAGGTCTGGATGCCCGGCGGGAACGGGGTGCCGTTCAACAACTCGTAGACCTTGGGGCCGAGGAAGCCGATCAGGGCGCCCGGTTCGGCGATCGTGATGTGGCCCAGCGATCCCCAGGAGGCGAAGACGCCGCCGGTCGTCGGGTGGCGCAGGTAGACCAGGTACGGCAGCCCGGCCGCCTTGTGGTCCATGAGGGCGCGTGAGATGTCGATCATGCGGACGAAGGCGGGAGTGCCCTCCTGCATGCGCGTGCCGCCGGATGCGGTGGTCGCCAGCACGGGGATGCCCTCGGCGGTTGCCCGTCGCACGGCGCGCACGATCCGCTCGGCGGCCACCTGGCCGATCGACCCGGCCAGGAACTTGAACTCGTTGACCAGTACCGCGACCGGTCGCCCCCGCATGAGGGCACGACCGGTGATGACGGACTCGTCCTCGCCGGACCGTTCGGCCGCGGCCAGCAGGTCGGTGCGGTACGGCTCGGGCCGGCCGTCGTGGTCGACCGGCTCGTCCCACGACTCCCAGGATCCGGGGTCGAGGACGAGATCGATCAACTCACGTGCAGTCAGGCGGGACACGACACCCAGTATGGCTGGCCACTACAGTGACCGCCGTGTCCACCTTCCACGCGATCATCCCCGCCGGCGGTGCAGGAACCCGGTTGTGGCCGCTGTCGCGACGCGCGCGCCCGAAGTTCCTGCTCGATCTCGAGGGCGCCGGCCGCACGCTGATCCAGCAGACATGGGACCGGATGCTGCCGCTGGCCTCGGCCGAGCACATCCACGTCGTGTCCGGCGCCGCCCACGGCAGCGCCATCGCCGAGCAACTGCCCGACCTGGTCAACCTGCTGCTCGAACCGTCACCCCGCGACTCGATGCCCGCCATCGGACTGGCCGCCGCGATCATCGAACGGACGGATCCCGAGGCCGTCGTCGGCTCGTTCGCCGCCGATCACCGCATCCCGGATCCCGACCGGTTTGCCGACGCGGTCCGAGAAGCGATCTCCGTGGCCGAGCAGGGCTACATCGTCACCATCGGGATCACGCCGACCGAGCCGTCCACTGCCTTCGGCTACATCGCGTCAGGTGAGGCGTTGGACGGGTTCGACTCGGCTCGTGCCGTGCGCACCTTCGTCGAGAAACCCGACGAGGAGACGGCACGGGGCTATCTCGACTCGGGTGACTTCGTCTGGAACGCGGGCATGTTCGTGGCCCGTGCCTCGGTGCTCCTCGATGCGCTGGCGCGGTTCCAGCCCGAGCTCGCAGCGGGTCTGCGGGCGATCGCGGCGACGTGGGCCACCCCGACGTTCGTGGCCGAGCTGGAGCGGACCTGGCCCACGCTGACCAAGATCGCGATCGACCATGCCGTCGCGGAACCCGTCGCTGCCGAGGGTGGCATGGCGGTCGTGCCGGCCACCTTCGGCTGGGACGACCTGGGCGACTTCGCCTCGATCGCACCGCTCGGTTCGTCCGAGGGCGTGCTGTGGGTCGACGCGGACGGTGTCGCCCGCGGCGACGAGGGTGTCCAGATCGCCGTGCTGGGTCTGCGCAACGTCGCCGTGATCCAGACCGGCGACGCCGTCCTGGTGCTGGACCTGGCGCACTCGCAGCGGGTCAAGGACGTCGTCGCGCAGTTGGCCGAGGCGGAGCGGCACGACCTGTTGTGAGGCAGGGCGGGATCTCGATACGCGCCTCGCTGCGCCTCGCCGTGGGGGACGAATCTTTCTACAGGGTGGCTCAGCGTCCATCTCGCGCTAGGAACGGACGCTCATCCACCGCCCACCGTGAACCCCACCCGGCTATCCGTCGGTCGGCAGGTTCACGCTGGGCCACACCCACTGAGCCGAGAGATCCCTAGGAGACCAGGAGATGTGCCGAGAAACGGTCTACGGAATCGCGCGGACCGGCCGGTGGCCGACCAGGTCCTGCATCTGCGAGTCGGGCGTGTTCGGGCCGGGCAAGTAGATCTGGGCGATCTCGCCGGTGCCCACGAGAGTGAGGTCGCCGTCCTCGTCGCTGGTGTAGACGGCATCGCCCCGGCTCAGCGACTGCTTCTCGCCGCCGGCGTTCAGGACCTGCACCGCGCCACCGATGCACATCACGATCGTGTGCGCGGCGGTGATCAGGCTGACGCCGTCAGGGTCGGCGGGCGAGACCTGGGTGACCGCCAGAGCGAACTCGTCGACGGCCGGGCTGTAGACCTCGGTCGAGAACGAGGGGTACCCCGGCTCGACCCGCGCGACCCGGGAGAGGCCCGCCTCGAGGCACTGGATCAGGCCCTCGGGGTCGAGTGCCTTGCGGGTCAGTCCGGCCCGCATGACGTTGTCGGAGGTCGCCATCGCCTCGAGGCACAGGCCTGCCAGGTGGGCATGGATGACACCGGTGCCCAGGAACATCGCCTCGCCCGGCTGCAGCGTGAAGCGGTTCAACAACAGGGACACGACGATGCCGACGTCGCCGGGATGGTGGCGGGCGATCATCGCGGCGGTCGTGTACGCGCGCTTGATGTCGACCCCGTCGTGCACGAGCGCCTTGCACTGGATGACCAGCTGGGCGATCTCGCTGGCCGGGGGCGGTGCGATCAGCAGGTTCTCGAGGACGCGGACAATGCCCTTGTATCCCGTCTTGGCGCGCAGCGTCGCCGAAGCGGCGTTGACGACGGGCGAGTCGAGCTGCGCGAAGACCCGCAGGATCTCGGCCGTGGGCCGGAAGCCCACCAAGGTGTCGAACGTGCTGAGCGCGTAGACCATCTCGGGCTTGTGGTTCGGGTCCTTGAAGACCCGCTCGGGTGCATCGAGGGGGATGCCGGCGGCCTCCTCGCGTTCGAAGCCGCGGCGTGCCTCCTCGGGGCCGGGGTGGACCTGGATCGACAGCGGCTGTTCGGCGGCCAGCAGTTTGAGCATGAACGGGACCTCGCCCGCCACGTCGGACAGTGGCCGGAGGCCCTCGGGGCATTCGACCTGTGACGGGGCGAGCGGATGCGTTCCCAGCCACATCTCGGCCACCGGTTCGCCCGATCCCAGGCGGCCCAGGAACTGGGGGATGTCGTTGATCGAGCCCCAGTCGTACGCCTGGGTCATGTTGTGGAGACGGCGCATGTACTCAACAGTAGACTCCCTCGCGTGTCCGGACCTCGCCTCGTTGCCTTTGACCTCGACGACACCCTCGCACCGTCGAAGGGTGCGATCCCCGAACCGATCGGGGATCTGCTCGTCCAACTCGCCTCGCGGGTCGAGGTCGCGATCATCTCCGGCGGGCAGTTGGGCCAGTTCCGGGCGCAGGTCGTCGATCAGCTGCCGCCCGTCGACGACGACGTGCTGTCGCGGATCCACCTGCTGCCGACGTGCGGGACCCAGTACTACCGGCTCCAGGGTGACGAGATCGTCACGGTGTACGCGCATGCGCTCACGGCCGACGAACGCGATCGTGCCCTGGCCGCGGTCGAGCAGCAGGCCAAGCGGCTGGAGTTGTGGGAGTCACAGACCTGGGGCGACATCCTCGAGGACCGTGGCTCGCAGATCACGTTCTCGGCGCTGGGCCAGCAGGCTCCGATCGAGGCGAAGATGGCGTGGGATCCCGACGGCGCGAAGAAGTCGGCGCTGCGCGATGCCGTTGCGGCGCAATTGCCCGATCTGGAGGTGCGTTCGGGTGGGTCGACGTCGGTCGACATCACGCATCGGGGCATCGACAAGGCGTACGGGATGAAGCAGCTCGCGCAGGCCACCGGAATCGATCTGGACGACATGCTGTTCATCGGCGATCGGCTGGACCCGGACGGCAACGACTACCCGGTGCTGGCGTTGGGCGTGCCGTGCCATGCCGTCGAGGGCTGGCAGGACACCGTGACCTACCTGGAGGAACTCATCCCGACGCTGGGCTGATCCTGTGACTCGTCGTCCGTCTGGTCGGAGGCCTCACGCCTCGCGACGAAGCGATAACCCACGTTGCGCACCGTGCCGATGAGGGTCTCGTTCTCGGGGCCGAGCTTGGCGCGCAGGCGGCGCACGTGCACATCGACCGTGCGGGTGCCGCCGAAGTAGTCGTAGCCCCACACCTCCTGCAGGAGTTGTTGGCGGCTGAAGACACGGCCGGGGTGCTGTGCGAGGTGCTTCAGCAGTTCGAACTCCTTGAAGGTCAGATCCAGCGAGCGACCCTCGAGCTTGGCGGTGTAGGTGACGTCGTCGACGACCAGGCCGCTGGACCGGATCACGTGGCTGTCGTCGTCGGCACCGTCCCCCTCGGCGGCGAGCCGGCCCAGACCCAGCCGCAGCCGTGCCTCGAGTTCGGCCGGTCCGGCGGTCGTCAGGATCACGTCGTCCATGCCCCAGTCCGCGGCAGCGACGGTCAGGCCACCTTCGGTGAGGATCAGGATGACCGGGCAGTCGACCCCGGTCGAGCGGATCAGCCGGGTCAGGCTGCGCACCTGGGCGAGTTCGTTGCGACCGTCCACCAAGATGGCGTCACACGGTGGTGCGTCGATCAATGCCGTGGCCTCGGCGCGCAGGATGCGGACGTGGTGGGGCAGCAGTGCGAGAGCGGGCAGCACCTCGACCGAGGACTGGTTGCTCTTGGTCAGCAGCAGCAGGTGGGACACGTGGTCTGGCCTCCAATACACGTAGAGGCCCCGACGAACGAACCGTTCATCGAAGCCTCATTGCGTCGTCAACGATACTTCATGTGACGGGATCGTTGTGAATGAGTGAACGACGTCACGTGTTCGTCACGTGGGATGGAGCGAGGGAGGCAGGCGTATGAACGGCCCACAGGTGCTGCTGGCGGCTCTGGTCGCTTCCGTGCTGCTGGCCATCTTCCTGCATGCGAAGAACGGCCGGTTCTCGGCCCGTCGCAGCGGTGATGACCGCCCCCGGCTGGGCCCGGTCGACATCGGTGTCGAACTGGGGGAACGAGCCACGCTCGTGCAGTTCTCGTCGTCGTTCTGCGCGCCGTGCCGGGCCACCCGGCAGGTGCTGGGGCAGGTCTGCGAACTGGTGCCCGGTGTCACGACGGTCGAGATCGATGCGGAGGCCGAGTTGGACCTGGTTCGCCGGCTCGACGTGCTGCGGACGCCGACCGTCCTGGTGCTCGACGCCGACGGGGAGATCGTCAGTCGCGCTTCGGGCGCTCCGACACGCGATCAGGTTCTGGTGGCCCTGGACGCTGCGATTTCAGGCTGAATGCCTGCCGCGAGTTCAACATGTGGACTCAGGTCTCATGATGTGGGATTTTGGCGTGGTTCGACGATCTCGACCCCCTAGTCTGTCCGCATGTTCACGACACATCTGACCCGGCGCCGCGCAGTGGACAACTGCCGCACGCGTTCGGCGCTGTGTCGTCTGCGCTGACATCTCCCATTCGTTCGTCCCCGTCAGCCCACCACTGCAGTTCCGGAGATCCTCCATGCCTCAGAACGCCTTTGTCGATCCGCGCGGCCTGCGCTTCGCCGCCGCGGTGACCGCCCTCGTTCTGGCCGTCGTCCTGGTGACGCCGTCGCCGGTGCGTGAGGTACTGCTGGCGATCCAGCTCGCGGTGTTCGCGCTCGGCGCGTTCCTCTCGCTCTCGGCCTCGCCGTGGTCGTGGCTGTTCCGGACCGTGGTTCGCCCTCGGATCGGCGCTCCAGCTCACACCGAGGACGCTCGACCGCCGCGCTTCGCCCAGTTGGTCGGCTTCGTCTTCGCCGCAGTCGGACTCGTGGCGCTGCTGGCCGGGGCCACCACGATCGGACTCGTCGCCGTCGGCTTCGCCTTCGCCGCCGCCCTGCTCAACGCCGCCACGGGATTCTGCCTGGGCTGCGAGTTGTACCTGACCACCCGCCGCCTTGCCGGATCCGGCGCAGGCGCCTGAACGTCCATCACCGAATACTCCATCAACCGCACGTCGTACAGATAGGAACACCATGAGCCGCGAGAACGCACTGGTCACCGCCGACTGGGTCGAGGAACACCTCAACGACTCCAACGTCGTCCTGATCGAGGTCGACGAGGATGCCGAGGCCTACGACAAGGGCCACATCCCGAACGCCATCAAGCTGGACTGGAAGAAGGACCTGCAGGACGGCGTCCGTCACGACTTCGTCAGCCAGGAGCGCCTCGAGAAGCTGCTGGGCGAGAAGGGCGTGTCCAACGACGACACGATCGTCTTCTACGGCGGCAACAACAACTGGTTCGCCGCCTACGCCTACTGGTACCTCAAGTACTACGGTCACCAGAACCTGCGCCTGCTCGACGGCGGCCGCAAGAAGTGGGAGCTGGACAGCCGCGAGCTGACCGACGAGGTCCCCACCCGCGCCGCGACGACCTACACGTCGCCCGGTGCGAACCCGGAGATCCGCGCCTTCCGCGACGAGGTCATCGAGGCCATCGGCGTCAAGAACCTGATCGACGTCCGTAGCCCCGACGAGTTCGCCGGCCGCCTGCTCGCCCCGGCCCACCTGCCGCAGGAGGCCGCCCAGATCGGTGGACACATCCCCACCGCCGGCAACGTTCCGTGGAGCAAGGCCGCCAACGACGACGGCACCTTCCGCAAGGACGAGGAGTTGCGCGAGCTGTACGCCGAGGCCGGCCTCGACGACTCCAAGGACACCATCGCGTACTGCCGCATCGGCGAGCGCAGCTCGCACACGTGGTTCGTGCTGAGCGAGATCCTCGGTGCCAAGAACGTCAAGAACTACGACGGCTCGTGGAGCGAGTACGGCTCGCTGCGCGGTGTGCCGGTCGCCCTCGGCGACGAGCCCGGAGAGGCCTGAACATGTGCGGAGCAATCAAGGGTGGACCGAGCCTTGAGGGTGTCGACATCACCAACCAGGCCGTGATCCAAGGTGTCGTCCTGCGCGACGAGCAGCCCGTGGGCAACGCCTATGTGCGCCTGCTCGATCGCAACGGCGAATTCACCGCTGAGGTTCCGACCTCGGCGACCGGCCAGTTCCGGTTTTTCGCGGCTCCGGGCAACTGGACGTTGCGTACGCTCGCCCCGCGCGCCGAGGTGGTCGACTCCCTGGTGGTCGCCGCCAAGGGCTCGGTGGCGGACGTCGCCGTCGCGATCTGACGAAGCGCCAAGAGGCCGGGACCCGAATGGTCCCGGCCTCTTGGCGTCTCCGGGTGGATCGATCCGGTGCCCGGGAGATGTAAACCTGTGTCCAGACTGGAAACTCAGGGGTTCCGCGCCCGCGCGGGACGTTGTATCGTCGTCGTCGGCACGCTGCGGACGGATCCGGTGACCCACCCGTGCGGGCCATAGCCGTTGTCCCGGTGGTCCATCCACCCAGCTGTCACAGGTGAGGGGGTCCCATGTCGGGCGCTCGTGCGGACCTGGGAGAAGAATCGCCGCCTACGCTCCCGTCGCGGCAGCGCGCGCGGCTCCGGAGGTTGGCCGTACCGGTGACCGCCGTACTGACCGTCGCGATCCTCGGACTGATCCAGCTGAGGATCATGCGCACGTGGGCCGAGGAGCACGACAAGGGCATTCGCGATGTCCTCATGAAGTGGGACGCGGGATGGATGACGAAGATCGCAGAGTTCGGCTACTCCGGATTCTCGGTCTCGCAGGATCCGAACGAACGCATCGAATGGCAGTCAGTGGCCTTCTTTCCCGGTTATCCGGTGATGATCCGGGTCGTCTCCGCGCCGCTGACCATCTTCGGGACGGTGGACGCCACTCTCGTCGCGGCGGTGGCGGTATCCGTGGTGGCGTCGCTGGCCTTCGCCTGGGGAATAGCCCAACTGGCCGTGGACCTGTGGCGGCGCTCGCAGATGCCGACCGACGGCCACGTGCGGCCCCCGGCCTCGGTCAAGGCGCGGGTGGTGCTCGCGATCGCGGCCACCGTTCTCGCCTTCGGCGCGCCGATGAGTTTCCTCTACTGGATGCCCTACTCCGAGGCCGTGTTCAGCGCACTGACGATCTGGACTCTCGTGATGGTGCTCCGGCGCCGGTATCTGCTCGCGGGCGTGCTGACCCTGTTCGCCGGACTGACCAGGATCACCGCGGTCGCCGTGATCCTGACGTTGTGCGTGGCGGCCGTTCTGGAGCTGTGGCAGTGGGCTAGGAGGCGGACGGACTTCCCGGCGTCTGCCGTGGCCGCGCCGGCCATCGGTTTCCTGGGCATCGGTGTCTACCTGCGCTGGGCGAACCACGAGGTTGCCGACATCGGCGGATACTTCGCTGCCCAGAAGCGCGGCTGGCGCTCCGGGTTCGACATGGGCGCGGCGACTCTGCGCTGGATGAAGGAGCACACGATCGCCGACGACCTCAGCAACCCCAACGCCGTCGGCTACACCCTCTCCAGCTGGGCGATGATCCTGGTTGCCCTGCTGTGCGTGGCATCGTTGTGGACCTTGCTGCGCGGGTGGATCCCGTGGCAGGTCTGGCTCACGGCCATGGTGATCGCGGGCATGGTCCTGGCTTCGGACGGCATCATGCACTCGCGTCCGCGTCTGCTGATGATGCCCGTCCTGTTGCTCCTGCTGCCCTACGTCATCAGTGCGGCGAGCTGGCTGGCCAGGAGCCGCCGCCGGCGGATCGTCGGACTCGCTCTGATGGGCGGGGCGGCCGCCCTATGGTTCAGCGTGGGTATGTGGGTGTCCGGCTGGATGCTCCTGGACTTCCGCTACGGGATCTGACCCGCCTCCACGAGGCGGATCGCGGGCCGACCTCAGGTCAGGTCGCGGTAGTGGTCGAGCAGTCGTGAGACGACTCCGAGCGCGTCCTGCATTTCCTCGATGTGGCTGGGATCGAGCACCCGCAGCATCTCCTTGAGGCCCGTGGTCGAGACGCCCTTCGTGCGAGGCAGGTACTCGACCCGGCACAGGTCGCTCAGATCGTCGAACTTTCCCGCCCAATCATCGCCCATCACGAACACGTCGACGCTGTGGTGGGCGATGTCGAGGCGCTTCTGCTCCCACGACTCCTCGGGCAGGACCAGGTCGACGCCCTTGATCGCGCCGACGATCGCGGCGCGGTCGGACCACGGCACGACGGTGCTCTTGCCCTTGCCCGCGTTGAACTCATCGGTCGAGACGCCGACGATCAGCCGGTCGCCCATCGCGGAAAGTCGTTCTATCAGGCGCAGATGGCCGATGTGGAACAGGTCGAAGGTGCCGTAGGTCAGGACTGTGGTCACCGGATCAGGATACGGAGCACGACCCTGCCCGGCCCGTTCGGTGGATGTCGCCGCTGCGGGATACCGTCGAGTCATGACCGACTGGCAAGCTGACGCCGCCGTTTCCCTGATGCTCGACGAGCTCCGGACGTGGGCCGTCGTGGGACTCTCGAACAACACGTCCCGCACCGCGTACTCGATCGCGCGGCTGCTGCAGAGCCGGGGCAAGCGCATTGTGCCGATCCATCCCGACGCGCCGGTCGTGCTGGGGGAGCAGGGCTACGCGACGCTCGCCGAGGTCCCGTTCCCCGTTGACGTGGTTGACGTGTTCCGCCGTTCGCAGGAGGCGGGGCCCTTCGCCGACCAGGCCGTCGAGATCGGCGCCAAGGCCGTGTGGTTCCAGCTGGGAGTCATCGACGAGGCGGCCTTCGAGCGGACCATCGCCGCAGGCGTACCGATGGTGATGGACACCTGCCCGGCCATCGAGTGGAACCGGCGCGGCCGGTGACCGGTCAGGAGACCTCTTCGGCGTCCGGCAGGACCTCGTCGGGGTACTTCGCCAGGTACTCGTCCATCGTGTCGGCGTCGACGGCGGCGAACAGTTCGGTCATCTTGTCCGGCTGAAGGACGACGATGCTGCCGTAGGTGGGGTCGGTGTCCGTGCCCTGTACCGGCGCCGTCATGAACGTGACGTCGTCGGTGGTCACGCCGCGCAACGACAGCGCCAGCTTGGCCATGGCCGTGCCCGACCAGCCCTCGTCCACGGTGAGGTTCTTGGTCAGGGCCCCGACCGTATCGCTGAGCTTCTTCGGGTTCGCGGTGACGCCCGAGTTGAGCATCTTGCCCATGAGGGCACGCATGAAGTTCTGCTGGCGTTTGATGCGGTCGAAGTCGCCGCCGATCAGGCCGTAGCGGGTGCGCACGTAGGCCAGTGCCTTCTTGCCCTTGAGGGTCTGTTTGCCGGCGTCCCACTGGACCTTCTGCTTCGGGTCGTAGAACGATCGCGGAATCGTGACGGGCACGCCGCCGACAGCGGTCGAGAGGTCCTTGAACCCCTCCCAGTCGATGATCGCCAGATGGTCCATCGACAGGCCGGTCAGCTTCTCGACGGTGTTGATGGCAGCGACCGGGCCGCCGACGCTGAAGGCCGCGTTGATCTTCTCGGAGTGGGTGGTGTTCCCGTCGTCGTCGTAGATCGGGACGAACGAGTCGCGCGGGATCGAGACGAGGTACACGTTCTTGCGGTTGGCGGGGATGTGCACGACCATCATCGTGTCGCTGCGGTACTTGCCCGTGGGCCAGTCGCCCGATGCGGCGTCTTCGGCGATCGTGGTGTTCTTGGGCTGGCCGTCCTGGGCCTCGCCCTTGTCCGAGCCCAGCAGGAGGATGTTCAGGGCGCGGCCGTCGTCGGGGTCAGCTTCCCGGGCGGTCAGTTTGACCGTTTCGAGATCGTCGAGCTTGCGCTTGAGGTTCCAGGCATAGCCGGCTCCGCCCACGAGCGGCAGCAGGACGATCAGGACGACCGACCAGATGACGACCGGGTGGCGCTGTCGGAAGGAACGACGATTCGCCGCGCGCGATCCGGGCTTGCGGATCGGGGTGGGGGCGTCGCTCACCGGGAAGGCTCCTCGTCGTCGTTCAACCTTCTCAGTATGACGTTTTTAGCTGAGAGGTTCCCTCAGGAAGCGTCCTTCGCCCGTGGGTCGTGGGGGAGGTCACACAGCTCGAAGGCTCGCTCGGCCATCGGCACAGCCGCCGCCCGGTCCGGTGGAACGAGGCCGAGGCGAGTGCGGCGATCCATCAGGTCGTCCAGATCGGCAGCACCTTCGTGGGTGATGCCGAAGATCAGCTCGGCGAGTGTCACGCCCTGGGGCCCGGGCGCGAGCAGTTCGGCCTCGGTCAGGCCGCTGACCTCGACCGCGTTCGTCAGCACGAGGGTGGCCTCGGTACCGAAACGTCGCACGAGGCGGGACGGCGCGTCCAACCGGGCGAGGTCCTCGCGCGGGGCGGCCCCGAGTAGGGGCAGTGCTCGCGTCCGGCACGGCGTCGTGGTCAGTCCCACGGCGTCGACGGCGTCCTCGGCCATGCGGCGGTAGGTGGTGAGTTTGCCACCGACGACCGTCACGACCCCCGTGGGCGAGGTCAGGACGGCGTGCTTGCGGGACAGGTCGGCGGTCGACCCCTCGGAATCAAGGAGGGGGCGCAGGCCCGCGTACGCACCGACCACGTCCGCGCGCCGGATCGGGGTGGCCAGTGCGGCGCCGACCGTGTCGAGCAGGAAACCGATCTCGCCCTCGGTCGGCTGGGGGACGTCGGGAATCTCGCCGTCGGTCTCCTCGTCCGTGAGGCCGACGTAGATCGTGCCGTCGGGCTGGGGGAGCGCGAACACGAACCGGTTCACGGTTCCGGGTACGGGGATGGTGAGCGCCGCAGTCAGGCCCGGCAGTGCGGAGTCGCGGAGCACCAGATGGGTGCCGCGGGACGGTTTCAATCGGACGTTCTCGACGAGGGAACCGGCCCAGACCCCGGCGGCGTTGATCACCGCGCGGGTGGTGACCTCGTGGCTGGTGCCCGTGAGTTCGTCCCGCAGGACGGCGCCGGTGCCGGTGGCCGAGAGGACCCGGGCGCGGGTGCGCACGTGGGCCCCGTGGGCCGCGGCCGTGCGGGCGAGGGCCGTGACGAATCGCGCGTCGTCCTCGAGTTGGCCGTCCCAGCTCAGCAGCCCTCCTCGCAAGCCCTGCGCACGCAGGCCGGGAGCGAGCTCCAGCGCCCGCCCGCGCGAGATCCGACGGGGGCGCGGGAGGGTCTCGGCGCTCGTGCGCGCCGCCATCCGCAGGACGTCCCCGGCCACGAAGCCAGCACCGGCCAGCGTGGCCTGGGTCCGCGAGACGCCGGTCGTCAGCGGCAGCAGCATCGGCAGGGGGCGGATCAGGTGCGGGGCCGTGGACTCCATCAGGATGCCGCGCTCGACGGCGCTCTCGTGGGCGACGCCGACCTGGCCGTTTGCCAGGTAGCGCAGTCCGCCGTGAACGAGTTTGCTCGACCAGCGCGACGTGCCGAAGGCGATGTCGTGGGCGTCGACGGCCAGGACGGTGAGCCCGCGGGTGACGGCGTCGAGCGCGACGCCGGCGCCGGTGACGCCGAGCCCGATGACCACCAGGTCGACGTTGAGGGGGGCGTCGGCCAGTCCGGCACGGACGCGTGGTGCAGAAGTCGTCATGGGGCGAGGTACCTCCGGACGAGGGTCGTCAGCTCGGCGTCGAGATCGCTGCGAGCCACGTCGTCGTCGACCATGGTGTCCACCGAGATGGCGAAGCCGTGCGCTGCGAGCACGAGGGACCGGGCCAGCAGCGCCGGGTCGCCCGCGCGGACGGAGCCCGTGGCCTGGGCTGCGGCGATCCGGGCCGCGAGCCCGTCGACGATGGCCTGCTGTGAGCGGCCGCGCCGATCGATGAGGTAGGGCAGCAGTTGCTCGGGATCGATGTCGAGGATCCGGCGGAACAGTGCGTTCTCGCGCAGGGCGGACACCGCCGCGGCGAACTGCTGCGCGAGCGTGTCGACCCCGTCGGCGGGGTCGTCGACCACGGCGCTGATCTCGGCGACCCACTCGCGCGTCATCAGATCGGCGAGGATCGACTGCATGTCGGGATACGTGCGGTAGACCGTCATGCGGGACATGTCGGCCCGGCGGGCGACGTCGGTCAACGTGGCGCGTTTCCAGCCGACGGTGAGGATCACCTCGCGTGCCGCATCCAGCACGGAATCCTTGTTACGAATGGACACCATATGTCACACTGTAACGCATGACCCGAGACATGCACCCCCAGCGCTGGGGCGATCCCGCCCACGCCGGACCCTTGCCGGAGTCCACCCGGGGACTGGTCGAGTTCGCCTTCGGCGCCCTGGACACTCCGGCCGTCGAGACGGTCTCGCTGCCCGTCTCGGCGCTCCCGGACGAACTGGTGGCCGGTCTGCGGGACCTGGTGGGCGCCGACCACGTGCTCACCGACGACGAGAGCCGCCGGCTGCGCACGCGCGGCAAGTCGACCCCCGATCTGCTCAAGGCGCGTGCCGGTGACCTGTCGGACGCCCCGGACGCCGTCGTCCGGCCCGGCTCGCACGACGAGGTCGTGCAGGTGCTCGCGTGGGCCGTCGAGCACCACGTCGCGGTGGTGACCTTCGGTGGCGGAACGTCGGTCACGGGCGGGCTCGTCGCCCGGCGCGAGGGGTTCGCCGGGGTGATCAGTTTCGACCTCGTCCGGCTCGACCGGGTGCTCAGCGTCGACCCCGTCTCGATGACCGCCGTCCTGCAGCCCGGGCTGCGCGGGCCCGAGGCCGAGGCGGCGCTTGCCGAGCACGGCCTGACCCTGGGCCACTTCCCGCAGTCCTTCGAGTATGCCTCGATCGGCGGTTTCGCCGCGACGCGCAGCAGTGGCCAGAACAGTGCCGGGTTCGGTCGATTCGACCAAATGGTGGTCCGGCTGCGCGTCGCCACGCCCGTCGGAGAGCTGGTGGTCGGGTCGTCCCCGGCGAACGCCGCCGGCCCTGACCTGCGCCAGTGGATCCTGGGGTCGGAGGGCACCTTCGGCGTGATCACCGAAGTCACGGTCCGGGTGCGCGCCGTCGCCGCCGAGACCGCCTACGAGGCATGGCGTTTCGACTCGTTCGCCCGGGGGCAGGCCGCCATGCGCCACCTCGCGCAGCACCAACTGTTGCCGACCATCATCCGGCTCTCCGACGAGACCGAGACGGCGCTCAACCTGGCCAGCCAGACCGCGGTGGGCGAGGAAGGGGCGAGTGGCTGCCTCATGATCGTCGGCTTCGAAGGAGACGCCATCGGGCCCCGGCGTGACCTCGTCACCGCGACCCTCACGCGACTGGGCGGTGAAGCGCTGGGCGAGGAGCGCGGCCGGGCCTGGTTGGCCGGCCGCTTCCACGCGCCGTACCTGCGCGACTCGATGCTCGACGTGGGCGTCCTGGTCGAGACACTCGAGACGGCCACCTTCTGGTCGAACACCGATCGCGTCTACACGGACGTGAAGTCGGCGCTCGAGAACAGCCTGGGCGAGGGCTCGCTCGTCCTGGTCCACGTCTCGCACGTGTACGAGACCGGTTGTTCGCTCTACTTCACCGTCGCGGCGAAGCAGGGAGACGATCCGTTGCCCAGGTGGATGGCCGCGAAGGCAGCCGCCTCCGACGCGATGATCGCCGCCGGTGCCACGATCACCCATCACCACGCGGTCGGCACCGACCACAAGGCGTGGCTGGCCGACGAGATCGGACCCGTGGGGGTCGCGATGCTGCGCGGGGTCAAGGCAGCCGTCGATCCCACCGGCATCCTCAACCCGGGGGTGCTCATCCCGTGAGGTCGTTCTCCGTCCTGGTCAATCCGCTCTCCGGCGGTGGCGTTGCCCCGGCGGCCGTCGTCCCGGTGGCGCGGCTGCTGCGCGATGCGGGAGCCGAGGTCGAGGTCACCACCTCGGCGAGTCCTGCGGAGACGCTTGAGCTGATCAGGGTCGGGGTCGCGCGCGGTGACGTCATCGTCGCCGCCGGTGGTGACGGCATGATCTCGTCCGTTGCCGGCGCGGTCTCGCAGGCGGGCGGTGTCGCGGGCATCATCGCCGCGGGTCGCGGCAACGACTTCGCGCGGATGTTGGGGCTCTCCCACGAGCCCGAGGACATCGCGCGCGTGCTGCTCGACGGCGAGGAGACGCCGACCGACCTGCTCTCGGTGACGCTGCCCGGCCAGGTGGCGAGGCTCGTGGCGGGCTCGGTCTACTCCGGGGTGGATGCGCGGGCCGGCGAGATCGTCGACCGGGTGCGGTGGATGCCCTCGAAGCTCCAGTACCCGTACGCCGCGCTGCACGCGCTGGCGACGTACACGCCGAGCACGTTCACGGTGGTCGTGGACGGCGTCTCGTCCACCTACGTGGCAGCCACCGTCGTTGTTGCGAACTCCGGGTACTACGGCAAGGGCATGCACATCGCGCCGAACGCCTCGGTGGCCGACGGGCTCCTCGACGTCGTGATTATCGAGGCCGCATCCCGGCGGGGGATGGTCCGGGCGTTGCCCAAGGTGTACGACGGGGCCCACGTCGACCTGGACCAGGTGCACGTGCTGCGTGGAACGTCGGTCCAGCTCAGCGGGACACCGTCGGTGCCGATGGGCGGCGACGGCGAGCCGCTCGGGATGCTGCCTGACTCCGTCGCGGCACCGGCGCGCGTCGACGTCGTGCCGGGCGCCCTCACGATCCTGAGGTGATCCACCGCCCGCCGCTCCACCTCCCGCCCGCTCCACCTCCACTTTTGGTACGCGATGCACGACTTTTTTCCGGCAGAGGGTGGAAAGCTCACCAAAAGTGGCAGGGATGGGGCGGGGCGATCATCGGTGGGCGTCGAGCCGGGTCTCCAGCGGCTCGGAGCGCGCGATCATGACGCCGAAGACGCTGATCAACCCGCTCGCCACGACGAGCAGCACGAGTGAGGTCGTCCAGGCGCCGGTGACGTCGTGCAGGACACCGGTCATGACGGGTATCGCGGCGCCGATGAGGTACCCCGGGCCCTGGGTCAAGGTCGAAAGCGCGCTCGTGCCGGCCGAGGTGAGCGTGCGGTACCCGACCATCGCGAGCAGCCACGTGAAGGCCGAGCCACCCACGCCGAGCAGCACGGCCCACAGGGCGGGGGCAGCGGCCGGTGCGAGGAGCAGGCCGAGCCAGCCGGTGGCCGTCAGCGCGCCGAACGCGACCGGCAGTACCGGCGTGTCACCCCACCGGTGGATGAACCACGGCAGGGCGAGCGTCGCGGGGATTCCCACCGCGGACAGCAGGCCCAGCATCAGGCCGGCCGTGGCCACACCGACGCCGCCGTCCGTGAGGATCTTGGCGAACCAGCCGAACTGGGC
>CAYYQO010000036.1:0-3191 GCA_964473845.1 uncultured Aeromicrobium sp. | reverse complement strand
CCGAAGACCGCGAAGCAGATCATCGGCAGGGTGGTCAACAGCCCGGCCACCGTGGGGCTGATCCCCAGATCCTCCTGCAGGAGGCCGAGGACGACGCCGACGCTGCTGACCGCGACCCGCAGATTGAGGGCGAGCAGGATGATGGCGGCGGCGACCAGGAGTCTGCCTCGGAGGATGGACATCTCGGCCCATTCAACTCCATGGGCCTTTCGCGGTG
Organism: uncultured Aeromicrobium sp.; assembly: GCA_964473845.1. Classification (GTDB taxonomy): domain Bacteria; phylum Actinomycetota; class Actinomycetes; order Propionibacteriales; family Nocardioidaceae; genus Aeromicrobium. The sequence continues at coordinate 2,974 of CAYYQO010000036.1, read as the reverse complement.
CATGGGTGATGACCCAGTGTGCGGCCGATACGATGGAACCCATGGCCTTCCAGATCCCCAGCGACCTGCACCCCGATCTGATGCCGGTCGCGTGGCTGCTCGGAACCTGGCACGGCAACGGCCGCGGTGAGTACCCCACGATCGAGGCGTTCGGCTTCGAGCAGGATGTCGCCTTCGCCCATGACGGCCGCCCGTTCCTGCACTACTTCAGCCAGACGTGGATCACCGACGAGGCGGGTGAGCGGATTCGTCCCGGCGCGCTCGAGACCGGCTTCCTGCGACCGTCCGAGGAGGGCAAGATCGAACTGGTCCTCGCGCATCCGACCGGCTATGCCGAGATCTGGTACGGAGACATCGACGGCGCGCGCCTCACGCTGGCGACCGATGTCGTGGCCCGCACGGTCACGGCCAAGGAGTACACGGCCGGTCAGCGCATGTACGGACTCGTCGAAGGAGCACTGATGTACGCGTACGACATGGCGGCCGAGGGCCAGCCCATGCAGTCACACCTGTGGGGAAAGCTCGAGCGTGTCTAGCCCGCTGCTGGACCGTCCCGGTGCCGTCGAGGCCGAAGCCCCCGACGCCGGTGTCGCCGGCCACTACGGCTCGACCTTCGGGGCCGAGCAGCGCACCTTGCTGTCGGGTGAGGGCTTCGTCGACCTGTCGCACCGCGACGTGCTGCGCATCACCGGCCCGGACCGGCTCACGTGGTTGCACGCACTGACCACCCAGTTCCTCGAGGGGCTCGCGGCGGGCACGTGGACCGACGTCCTGCTGCTGTCGCCGCAAGGTCGGATCGAGCACGACTTCAGCGGTGTCGACGACGGTGAGACCTTCTGGGCCCACACCGAGCCCGGTGCCGGCGCCGCGTTGATCGAGTTCCTCGACCGGATGCGTTTCATGTCGCGGGTCGAGGTCGCCGCGGTCGACGACCGGTTCGTGATCGGTCGGTACGACAATGGCCTGGTCACCGAGTTCGTCGACGACGTCACCACGGTCGACGGCACCCCAGTCGGCAGCTACGCGTGGGAGGCGCTGCGCATCGCGGCCGGTCTTCCCCGGTTCGGTCTGGACACCGACGACCGCACGATCCCCAACGAGGTCGGCCTGCTCGGTTCGGCGGTCCACCTGGACAAGGGCTGCTACCGCGGCCAGGAGACCGTTGCCCGCGTGTACAACGTGGGTCGGCCGCCGCGCCGGCTGACACTGTTGCACCTGGACGGATCGGTCGATCACCTGCCACCCCATGGCGCCGAGATCGTGCACGACGACAAGGTCGTCGGGCACGTCGGCAGCGCCGCCCGACACCATGAGCTCGGACCGATCGCGCTCGCCAACCTCAAACGAAACACTCCGGTCGATGCCACGCTCCTTGCCGACGGCGTCGCCGCCGCGCAAGAGCTGATCGTCGACCCTGACGCAGGTCTGCACGTGCGGGCCGGATTGAACGTGTGATGACCGAAGAACCCACTTTCGACGACCTCGGCCTAGACGACTCGCTCGTCGCGGTCGTCCGGGGCCTCGGCTACGAGACGCCCAGCCCGATCCAGGGCCAGGCGATCCCGGCCCTGCTGCGCGGGGGCGACGTCGTCGGTCTGGCCCAGACCGGAACCGGCAAGACGGCCGCGTTCGCACTGCCGATGGTGCAGCGGCTGGATCCGGGCGCCCAGCACACCCAGGCGCTCGTGCTGGCACCCACCCGCGAACTCGCGCTGCAGGTCAGCGAGGCCATCACGCGCTATGCGGCCGGCACCCGGCTGAAGGTCCTGCCGGTCTACGGCGGTCAGAACTACGGCACTCAGTTGCAGGGGCTCAAGCGCGGCGCCCACGTCGTCGTGGGCACGCCGGGCCGCATCATCGATCACCTCGATCGTGGATCGCTGGACCTGTCCCAGCTCGAGATGCTGGTCCTCGACGAGGCCGACGAGATGCTGAACATGGGCTTCGCCGAGGACGTCGAGCGGATCCTGGCCGACACTCCCGAGTACAAGCAGGTCGCCCTGTTCTCGGCGACGATGCCGCCGGGGATCCGGCGGCTCGCCAAGCGCTACCTGCACGACCCGCAGGACATCTCCTCGCCCGAGGCGACGCGCAGCACCACGAACGTGCGCCAGCGGTGGATGCCGGTGTCGCACCACAACAAGTTGGATGCGTTGACGCGCGTCCTCGAGGTCGAGCAGGGCGACGGGATGCTGATCTTCGTCCGCACCAAGTCGGCCACCGAGGAACTGGCCGAGAAGCTGCGCAGCCGCGGCTACACCGTCGCGGCGCTCAACGGCGACCTCGCCCAGGTCCAGCGCGAGCGCACGGTCGGGCAACTCAAGAGTGGCGTGGTCGACATCGTCGTCGCGACCGACGTGGCCGCGCGCGGGCTCGACGTCGACCGCATCACGCACGTCATCAACTACGACATCCCGCACGATCCCGAGGCCTACGTGCACCGCATCGGTCGTACGGGCCGCGCGGGCCGCACGGGTGACGCGATCGTCTTCATCACTCCGCGCGAACGGGGCATGCTCAAGTCGCTCGAACGAGTGTCGGGCCGACCGGTCGACCAGATGGCCGTGCCGTCGCCCGACGAGGTCAACGCCCGCCGGGTCGATCGATTCGCCGGGTCCATCACCACCGCGATGGGCAACCCGCAGTTCGGTGTCTACCGGACCCTGGTCGAGCAGTACGCCCAGGAGAACGAGGTCGACATCACCGACGTGGCGGCCGCGCTGGCCGTCATGAGTCAGGACGACAAGGAGTTCTTCCTGCGTCCCGACCCGCCGCAGGAGAAGCGTCCCGTGCGCGAGAAGCGCGAGCACGTCGTGCGTCCCACGTCCGACGGGATGGCGGCCTACCGCATCGCCGTCGGCAAGCGCCACAAGATCCGTCCGGCGATGGTCGTCGGAGCACTCGCGAACGAGGGCGGGCTCAAGCGGTCGGACTTCGGCAAGATCACGATCGGCGTCGAGCACACGATCGTCGA
>CAYYQO010000035.1:14968-22741 GCA_964473845.1 uncultured Aeromicrobium sp. | reverse complement strand
ACGCGCGGTCAGGTCAGGAGGCGCGGCGGTCGCTCTGGCGCGCCGAGCGCTGGTCGGTCTCGCGGGCCGCAGCGCGGGTCTCGGGCGAGACGCCCGGGGCCGAGTCGGGCGCGTGATGGTCGATCTCACCGAAGGCGACGCCGGCCGCCCAGACGATCAACGTCGCCACGACCCAGGCGACCCAGCCCTCGATGTTGAAGCCCGAGGCCGGCACGATCAGGTCGGTCAACACGAGGGCCACCGCCGTCAGCGCCAGACCTCCCGTGATCGCATAGACGCGAAGCCATCTCGACCCCACCCGCTGGGCTGCGGTCCGCAGCACCACGGTGAGCACCGTGAACAGGACGACCGCAGCGACCCACCAGCCGACGGTCAACGTGAAGTCGGGCAGGATCCACGCGGCGAGCCCCAACGAGAGTGCGTTGGCCAGGGCGGCCGTGATGATCGTGAGCCAGAGACGACGACTGAGCATGTGTCGATCATCCCACTTCTACGCGTCAGAAACCGAACCAGTCCGACCTGAGTCCGAACGCCCACCGCGCGTCGACCCCCGAGATGGTCTTGGTGCCCTTCGAGCCCTGGAGCGTCATCGACACGACGCGGCCGCCCAAGGCTCCATAGCCGTTGCGCTTCGTGACCGTGACCGACTTCAAGGTGCCGATGTTCGGGTACTTCTTCTGGATCGTTGAGGCCGAGACCGCCTGCGACCAGCTGTGCCACTTGCTGCCGCTCCAGTTGTTCCACGGGTCGCTGACCGGCTTGAGGTACGGTGCCGAACCGGCATTCGTGTACCCGCCGGAGGAACTCGAGAACTGCGTCAGGGCTGCGGCACCGTCGTACGTGAGGATCTTGCCCTTCGTCCCATTGATCGCCGAGTTCGTCCGCGAGGTCTCGTCGGCGACACCGCCGTACACCTGGCACGAGGTCGTGTCGCAGATGTCGTAGTGCTTCGTCGAGCCGAGGTAGCGCGCGCCGAAGGTCCGAGCGGCCACGGACTGCGCCTTCAGCGCCTCCAGGTGCCAGCTGGACGGCATCTCACGCGCGACGACGCCACGGGTGTAGTCCTCGAGGTTGAGGACGTTGACGGTGTCGCGCGACGTCGCCGTGGGCTTGGTCGAGCGCAGAGCCCCGCGGAAGGCCCGCGCACTGCCGTTCGGCATCACCAACGCGATGGACGTGGGTCCCTCGAACTGCGCATCGGTCGCGAACGTGCGATACGTGTACCAGGTCGAACCGGACTTGTAGTAGACCGAGTTCTTCTTCTTGGTTTCCTTCGCCGTGTCGATCGACCAGGCCGAGACCTTCCGGCCGCTGACCGCGGTGGGCAACGTCTCGACCTTGTTGTTCGCCAGCGTCCGCAACTTCAGGCCCGACTTCGGCTGGACGTACACCGAGTCCGTCGTGTCGGCCGAGATCAGCACCCGGATCGTCGCGGACTTGTCGCTCAGCTTCGTGCCCGGGTAGTAGTGGCTCAGGATCTGGTTGTACTTCTTGCCGGCTCGCGCACCGCCCTCGGCGCCGTACTGGCTCATCCCGATGCCATGGCCGTATCCGTGCCCCTTGAAGGTGACCTTGCCTCCGGACGGGGCCACCGAGTTCTTGGCCGAGACGGCGGTGGCCTTCTTCTTCACCGTGGTGGCCTTGGCCCCGGCCTTCGCCGTGATCGCGCTGGGGATCGGCTTCGCGGTGTAACCACTGACCCGCTCGCCCGTCCGCGGATAGACCACCGCGACCCGCAGGTCGTACCTGGTGCGCGGCTTCAGCTTTTTGATGGTGACGGAGTTCGTGTAGGTCGTGACGTATCGCTTGCCCGTCGTCTTGCCCTTCGGGACGTACATGAACCGGTAACCCGGCGCGCCCGCCTGGGCCGGCCACGTGAACTTCATGGCGGTGCTTCCCCTCGACGTCAGCTTGATTCCCCTGGGCGCGGTGAAGGCACGCGTACGCGTCGTGGGGAACGGCTTGCCGGTATACCCGCCCAGTCGCTCCTTCGTCGCTGCGTTGTAGACCGACACCCGAACCACGAAGGTGCGGCGCGAGTTCAAGGAACTGATGTTCAGACTGTTCGAGGTGACGTGATAGAACACGGCGCCGTTGCCGGTGCCGTCGGCCGACAGGGCCACCCGGTAGCCCGGAGCCCCGGGCACGGCGTCCCACGTGGCCTTGATCGAGGTCGTCCCCGCGACGAGCTTGACGTTCTTCGGGGTCGCATACGTCACGGCAGGAGCGGGAGCGGGAGCGGGAGTGGGCGCGCCGGCGGCAGACGTGGCCTTCGACAGATACGCCGCGACCCGGTCGCGCAGGCCGCCGACGGCGTTCAGCCAGGCGTAGCCGTACTTGCCCGGGCAGGCCGTCGCCAGGGCGTCGCGGTGACCGTGGATGACCTTGTACGTCTTGCCGCCTGCGGTGAAGGTGCCCTTGGGGTTGGCGCCGAAGTACTTCAGCCGCCAGCCCACGAGCTTGACGACGGCCGCCTGCATCGCGGCGCTCGGCTGCACGTGGTCGAGGTGACCCATCATCGAGATACCGGTGGAGTACTCGTTCACCGCGTTGACACCCGCATGGGCGCCACGGACCTGCTTGGTGATGCCGCCCTTGCGGCCCTCGAAGATCTGACCGAACCGGTCGACCAGGAAGCTGTAGCCGATGTCGCACCAACCGTGTCCCTTGACGTGGTACGTCTGGTAACTGCGGATGATGCCGGCGGACTCGGCCTTGGTGTACGTGTTCGAGCCGGCCGTGTGGTGGATCGTGACGCCGAGGGCCTTGGGCCGCGTCGTGGGCGCGCTGCAGCTCGTCCCTGCACCCGCCTTCCACTGGGCGCGCGTGATGATGCTGGGCATCGGGACCACGGTCGGCGTTCCGTCCGCCGCGACTTCCTCCGTGACGCTCTCGTCCTCGTCGGGGTCGTACGCGGCGTGCTTGACGGGAGTGACGACCTCATCCTTCCCCGGGTCGATCGTCGTCACCTTCACCCCCTCGGGCGTGCCCGACGCTGCCTGGACGTCGACCGCGATCGCGTCGGCAGGTGCCTCGGTCCACAGCGGCGCGGTTCCCGGTCGCCCCGCTTCGTCGCTGTCCTCGATCTCGAGGGTCTCCCAGGAGCCCCAGGTACCGTTCGTACGCACCTGGACCCGGACAGTGACGTCCGTGGCGTCGGACGAGGCGTCCCACGTCACACCGGCCATCCGGAACGGGTCGACCGTCACGCGCTCGACGCTGTCCTCGGTGTCGCCACCCTCGCCATCGCCACCTTCGTCGCCTTCGGACTCGGGCTCGGGCTCGTCGTCCTGCTTCGGGGCAGCTTGGATCGTGGTCTGCTCGACCTGGACCTCGTCGGAGACCGGAGCGGTCGCCTCGGGCTCAGCGGTCGCACTGACGTTGGCAGCGGGCGGAGGAGTGACTTCGATGTCCGTGCCGGCGGCCTGCGCGGGGGCAGGCAGCAGGAACGTCGCACCGACGAGGGCTATCGAGGTCAGACCAATGCTGCAGCGGGTCAGCCAGGAATGCATGGGGGAAGTCCATTCTGTGGCGTTGTCACATCTGTTGCTCTGGGAGCACAGGCATCAGAACACACATTTTGACGGTGTTCCAGCGTTTCCGGGCTGACCTGCGAAACCACAACCGTGTGATTACACCGCTGGCGGGACCAAAGTTCAAGTCCCTCTTCACACTTTTCGGTGGAGTCGGCGAGCCACCTCGGCGACCGTCCCCGACATCGACGGGTAGACGCTGAACGCGTCGGCGAGGTGATCGACCGTGAGCGACGCCGAGACGGCGAGCGAGACCGTGTGGATCAACTCGCTCGCCCGCGGCCCGACCACCACTCCCCCGATCAAGGACCCGAGCCCGTGACGCGCATACAACTTGACGAATCCGTCGTGGACGCCCTGCATCTTGGCGCGGGGATTCGCGGCGATCGGCAGGATCGCGGTGTCGACCAACAGACCCTGCTCGTCGATCTCACGCTGGCTGATGCCCACCGTGGCGATCTCGGGCGACGTGAAAATGTTGCTCGAGACCTTGCGCAGGTCGAGCGGATGGACGGCGTCGCCGAGCAGGTGCGCCATGGCGATCCGGCCCTGTTGAGCCGCTACCGACGCCAACATGAAGACACCCGTGCAGTCGCCCGCCGCGTACACGCCCGGAACGTTCGTGCGCGAGACCTTGTCGACCGCGATGAATCCGCCGTCGCCGAGCTCGATACCGACCTCGTCGAGACCGAGGTCGGAGGTGTTCGGGATCGACCCCAACGCGAGTAGACAGTGCGAACCGGCCACGGTGCGGCCATCGGTCAGCGTGACGACCACACCGTCGCCCTCGCGGCGCACGGACGCCATCCGCGAGTTGCCCAGGACGTTCATGCCCCGCTTCGTGAAGACGTCCTCGATCAGGTTGGCGGCGTCCGGGTCCTCGCCCGGCAGCACCCGGTCGCGACTGGAGACCAGGGTGACCTCGCAGCCGAGGCCGTTGTAGGCGCTGGCGAACTCGGCACCCGTGACACCGGAGCCGACGACGATCATGTGTTCGGGGAGTTCACGCAGCGCGTAGATCTGCTCCCACGTGAAGATCCGCTCACCGTCCGGCTGTGCATCGGGGCTGACTCGCGGATGTGCGCCCGTGGCGATCAGCACACCGTCGGCCTCGAGTCGAACCTCGCCCTCGGCCGTGGTCGCGACCGCGACGCGTGGTTCGACGAGCCTGGCCGTGCCCTCGAGGATCGTCACGCCGGCCGTGGCCACCCGCTCGGCGATGTCCGCGGACTGCGCCAGCGCCAGGCGCAGGACACGGTCGTTGACATCGGCCAGATCGGCGCGAGGCGCCCGCGGCACCTCGACACCCAACTCCGCCGATCGGCTCACCTCGTGCAGCAGGTCCGACGTCGCGATCAGGGTCTTGCTGGGAACACAGTCGGTCAGGACCGTCGAGCCACCCAGTCCGTCGCGTTCGACCAGCGTGACGTCGGCACCCGTCCGCCGGGCGACGAGCGCCGCTTCGTATCCGCCTGGTCCGCCACCGATGATCACGACATGAGTCACAACACCCATTGTCGCGCACGATCGGATCGGCACCCGCCCCCTCTCCACTTTTGGTGAGCGTTCGACGGTCCTCCGCCGTGACTCGGTGGATCCCTTACCAAAAGTGGAGAGGGGTGGCCGGCGGGCCGTGGAAGATCCGTCAGCGCGCGAACTCTGACAGCCGGGTCGAGAGCTCCTGGAACAGCGCGCCGTTCAGACCGAAGACGACCTTGACCTCGTCGACGACGCGCTGCTGGTCGGCGCCGGACAGCGGCAGTGAGTCCAGACGCGCCCGGTACTCGTCCTTGTAGGGCTTGGGCTTGGGGACCGACTCGAACTGGTAGAACGCGATGCCTTGGCCCTCGGGCAGGTCGAAGGTGCGCGCCAGGATGCGGCCGATCGCCTGACCGCCCGACAGGTCGCCGAGGTAGCGCGTGTAGTGGTGCGCGACGAACAGCGCCGGATCGGCGGCCGAGGCCTCGATGCGCGCCACGTAGCGGTCGACGGCCTCGCTGCGGATCTCGGGGACTCCCGACTCACCTGCCCAGAAGGCCAGGTCCTGGTCGATCGCGTCGAGCCGGTTGATGTCCGGGTCGATCATCGTGCCGGCGATCGGGTCATCGGCCAACCGTGCGGCGACCGACTCGAGTGCGGCGTAGACGGGACGCAGCATCGCGAGGTACTCGGTGTAGCCAGCCTCGTTGACCTTCCCGTCGAGCAACGACGACATGAAGTTGGAGCCTTCGGCGTCCTTGTGCTCGGCCTGGGAGCCGTCGCGCATCAGGACGGACAGGCCGGTCTCGGTCGGCAACACGGTCATGCGTGGACCTCTTTCTGGGGGGTGTGGTCCAAGTATATGACGACTTGTCAGATCAAGGTGACGCAGTGTCAGGAAGATCACGATGTGGGACGACGACGAGATGGCCGTCAGGCGTGTCGGTCAGGACGTGCACGCCGATGCCGTAGACAGCCTCGATCCGATCGGGATTCAGCACCTCCTCGGGAGCGCCGACGCTGACGATCCGGCCCCGGTCGACCATCGCGATACGGTCGGCTCGAGCGGCCGCGAGCGACAGGTCGTGCAGGACCACGACCACGGCCCGGCCCGCCGCGGCCAACGACTGCGCGACGACCATGACCTCCTCCTGATGGCGCAGGTCCAGGGCCGCGGTCGGCTCGTCGAGCAGCACCACGTCCGTGTTCTGGGCCAGCACGCGAGCCAGCGAGGCCCGTGCCTTCTCGCCGCCGGACAGCGCGGTGAAGGGACGTTCCAGCAGGTGCCGGATGTCCGTGACGTCGATCGCGTGCTCGATCGTCCGATCGTCGTCCTCGGCCGTGGCATGACCGACCCACGGGTTCCTGCCCATCTCGACGACCTGGCGGACCGAGAACGGGAAGCTGACCTGATTGGCCTGCAGCAGCACCGCGCGCGTGCGCGCCAGGTCCGAGGCCGACCACTGGGCCAGCGGGCGGCCCAACAGCGTGACCGAACCGTCGTGGATGGCGACGTCCCCGGTCAGCGCGCCCAACAACGTCGACTTGCCGGCGCCGTTCGGACCGACGAGCGCCAGGACCTCGCCGTGGCGGACGTCGAGGTCGACGTCGCGCACGATGTCGCGCCCGCCAAGCTGGCAGGTCAGTCCGCGCACCTCGAATGCCACCGTCATGACCAGCCTCCGGCCCGCGACCTGGTCGCCCGGACCAGGTAGAAGAAGAACGGGCCACCGATCAGCGAGGTCAGCAGACCGATCGGCAGGTCCGAGCCCGGCACGAGCGTGCGGGCCAACAGGTCGGCCCACACGAGCAAGGCGGCACCGCCGACCATGCTGGCGACCAGCAGGGTGCGGTGCGCGGGGCCGAGGATCATCCGCACGAGGTGTGGGATGACCAGGCCGACGAACATGATGATGCCGGTGAACGCGACCGCGACCCCCGTCAGCAGGGCGACCAGTCCGATCGACCCGATGCGCAACTGTTCGACCCGCAGGCCCAGGTGTGCGGCCGTGCGCTCCCCCAACGACAGCAGGTCGTATCGGCGGGCCAGGAAGCACGCGATGAGACAGGCGGGCAAGCCGATGAGCGCGACGATGCCGACCTCGTTCCAGCGCGAACCGTTCATCGAGCCGAGTTGCCAGAAGACGATCTGCTCGCGCGAGCCGGTGTCGGCGGCGAACATGACGAGCGCGAGGCCGGCACCGGCGAAGGCGTTCACCGCGATGCCGGTCAGCAGCAGGGTGACGACCTCGGTCCGGCCTGCGACGCGAGCCGTGGCGTAGACCAGGATGGTCGCGCCGAATCCGCCGATGAATGCCAGCACCGCCACGCCCCAGCCGCCGAGCGCCGTCACTCCGAAGGCGATCGCGATGGCGGCACCGAGCGCGGCACCGGCGGACACGCCCACCACGCCGGGCTCGGCCAGCGGATTGCCGAAGATCGCCTGCATGACGGCACCGGCCACCGCCAGCGTCGCGCCGACCAGGATGCTCATCACGACGCGCGGGAAACGGATCTGCAGCAGGGTCTGTTCGACGATCGTGTCGTCGGGCCGCCAGGAGGTGTCGATCCCGATGCCGTGCAAAGCGGCTCCGACGACGTCAGTGGGACCCGCCTGCAGCTGACCCACGGAGGCCGACACGAACGTGCCGATCACGAGCAGGATGCCGAAACCCACAATCACGGCGACCCGGCGGCCGCTACTCACCACGCGCGGTTCACTTCTGCGCCTCCGGACTTGCCATCACTTCTGCGCCTCCGG
>CAYYQO010000035.1:0-14868 GCA_964473845.1 uncultured Aeromicrobium sp. | reverse complement strand
TCACTTCTGCGCCTCCGGACTTGCCATCACTTCTGCGCCTCCGGCACATAGACCGCCCGAGCCAGTGCCTCGACGACACCCGGCGCCCGCGGGCCGAAGGACAGGATGTCCCCGTCGGCCATGTCGACCAGACGCTTGTTCTGGCCCGCCGGGGTCAGTGCGATCGCGGGCTTCTCGGCGAGCAGCCCGTCGACGCCGCCTGCCGATTCGAGCCCGTGGGTCATCAGCAGGATCAGGTCGGGCTTGGCCTTGACCATCGCCTCGTCGGTGAGCGGCTGCATGCCCTTCCAGCCCATCTCGGCGGCGACGTTGACGCCACCGAGCGCGTCCACCAGATCACCCACGCCCGAATCGTCGGCGAACAGGTAGTAGACACCGGAGTTGCCTCGCACGTAGAGGAAGACCATGCGCAGCCGGTCGGACTTCTGCTCGGGCACGAACCGCTGGATCTCGGCCTTCATGACGTCGACGTCGTCGACGATGCGCTGGGCCAACGCCTCACCGGTCTGCGGCAGACCGACCGCGGCACCGACATCACGGGCGAGCTGGGCCGCGCCGTCGAAACTGGAGTCGTTGTCAAGGAAGACGACCGGCACGCTCGTGTCGGACAACTGCTCGACCACGTCACGCGGGCCCATCGACCCGTCGGTGATGATGACGGTCGGCTTCTGCTCCATGACCGCCTCGGCGTTGACCGCGTGACCCTCGGACGTGATCAGCGGCAGATCCTCGGCACCGGGAAAACTGGTCGAGACGTCACGCGCGACGAGATTGTCGCCCAGACCCAGCCCCCACAGCGTCGAGGCGATCGAGCCGGACATGTCGAATGCGACGATGCGCGAAGTGTCCTTGATCGTCACCTCGACGTCGCCGGCCCGGACGTGCGAGACCACCGTGGCAGGCAGCGACGGCTTCTCGTCGGACTCGATCGGATCGATGTGCCGATCGGTCAGCTTCGCGGTACTGGGGCCGGTGATGTCCTTCGGCGCGGCAGACGCCTCGAGCTCGGACAGCGGAGGCAGATCCGCACCGTCACCGTCCTGGCTTCCCGTGGCACCGCCACCACAGGCGGTGAGGGTTGCGAGCAGGACGGCGGAGGCAACTACTGCCACCGACCGCCTCATCAGTTGGTCACCCGTCGCCGCATGAACAGCACGGTACCGGCGCACGCAGCGGCGGCGCCCAGCAGTGCACCGCCCACCCACGGCAACCACGCGGAGCGGTCACCCGAGGCCGTGCCACTCGTGGGAGTCACGACCGCAGCCGCCGCCTCGTCCTCGTCCTCGAGCTGCGGCGGCGCGCCCGTGCTGCAGTTCTCATCGACGGTGAACGTCAAGGTCACCGGGTCGAACGCCGTCCCGGCCTCGTAGTTCGGGAAGACCGTGGCGCCAGCGGTCGTCAACGTCGTGGGGATGTCCGCGATCGTGACGCTCGAACCGGTCGAGGTCGCCACCCCGGAGGCCAGGTCGAGGTCGACGAACGGCACGTCCTTCTTGACCTCGACGGCGTCCCCACCGGACATCGCTTCTTCCATCGTGGTGCCGCTGTAGTCGACCGAGAGAACGGCCTTCTGGGTGTCGGTGAAGGTCACGACCGGATCGGCGATCGTGGTCTTGAGCGCGCCGCTGTGCCCGGAGAAGAGGATTCCACCGGTGAAGTCGATGGAGCCGGCGCCGGTGTCTCCGGCCCGGGCGCCCTCGCCCTTGGCCCACGCGAACTGCGGCGTCTCGTAGCTGGCGTTGCCGTCGGTCGTCCAGTCACCGTTGGCGATCGATCCCGAGACGTAGGCGCGGAACGATTCCTTGAAGCCCCAATAGAGCTGGCCGTCGGTCACCTGGCAGCCGATGATCTGCTCGGCCTTGCCGATCTGCAGCACGATGCCGCGATCGACCGAACCTTGGAACGTGAGAGTGTGCTCGCCGGGTTCGATCGTGGCCGGGATCGTGCCCTTCCACGTGGCCTTGCCGGTGGCGTCGGCGGTGACGTTGTCGGCCAGCACCATGGGCGCCGAGTACAGGACGACGCGGATACCGGACTCGTTCGGCGTGAAGCCCGAGCCCGACACCTCGATCTCGTCACCGGCGCGGACATCGTCCTGGGTGACGGTCAATCCGGTCGTGGCCGGAGGGGTGGCGGGCGGGGTCCACGTGGTCGTCGCGGCCGCGGCCACCGTGGTGGCGCCGGAGGATCCGCCCGTGGCGGTCGATCCGACCGAGAAGGTCACCGGGTCGACCAGGCTGCCGGCCGGGTAGAAGGCGTTGCCATTGTACGAGAACAGGCCCGACCCGGCAGCGGTGAGCGCCGCCGGGGCACCGCTGTACTGGACCCAGCCTTGAGCGGTCGCGCGGGAGGCTCGGCTCAGGTCGACGATGGCGAGGTCGACCTTGCCCCGGCCCGCGACCTGGGCCGAGAGGACGCCCGAGGTCGCCGACGTGACCCGGACCGTCGGCTGCGAGAAGGAAAGGTTCAGCTCGCCCTGGTGTCCGTGGAACTGCACTCCCCCGCGGTAGCCGGTCGTGCCGATCGCGTTCGGCGGGGTGGCCGTCGTGCTGCCCTGACCGAAGCGGTACCCGCCGCTGACGGCTGAGGCACCGCCGGAGAGGCTGACCGAGCCCTTGGCTATCGGCCCCGTGATGTACGAGCGGAAGCTGGCCTTGAAGCCCCATGACAGTGCTCCGGCGTGGCCCTTCGTCTCGGACTTCTTCGAGCCCTTGGACGGCTTCGGCTTCGCCGTCTTCGTGGGCGTGGGCTTCTTGGAGGGCTTGGGTGTCGTGGGCACGACGGCGTTCTTGACGTTCAGGGTCGCGCTGACCGGATCGAGCACCGTGCCGGCCGGGTACATCGCGCTGCCGTTGTAGTTGAACAGGCTCTCGCCGGCCTTCGTCAGCGTGGCGGGGGCGTTCGAGATCGTGACCTTGCCGTTGCCGACGGAGATGCTGCCGGACAGATCGAGGTTCGCGACTGCCAGACCGGTGTACGTGGTCCCATCGCTGGTCTTGGCGTCGACCAACAGCCGCGCGACCTTCGCGTTGAACGCGATGCGCGGCGCAGAGATCGTCAGGTTGAGATCCCCGTGGTGGCCCGTGAAGTTCACGCCGCCTGACGTGCTCACGTTCCCCGAGGTCGAGGACCACGTGCCGGTCGCGGACCTGAACGTCGTGCGCGATCCGTTGTCGGTGGCGGGCGCCTGGACGGTGATCCTGCCATGCGCGATGGGCCCGGTGAGGTACGTGCGGAACGACTCTTTCAGTCCCCACGTGATCGTGCCACCAGTGACGTCGCCCGCAGGAGTCGTGGGCTGGGTGGTCGGACCTGTGGTGGGTTGCGTCGTCGGCTGGCTCGTCGGTTGAGTCGTGGGCTGGCTCGTCGGCGCCGTGGTTGGCTGGGTCGTCGGTTCGGTCGACGGCTCAGCGAGTATCAGCGAGGCGTCGACCGGATCGAGGGCCGTGCCGGCCGGATACATCGCGCTACCGCCGTACGAGAACACCGCCCCACCGGCCTGCGTCAACGTCGCGGGTGCGCCCGAGACCGTGACCGTGGTACCGCTCGCCGCCACGTGGCCTGCCAGGTCGACGTCGGCGATCGCGAGGTCCTCGTGCGTCGTGCCGTCGCTGTCCTTGGCATCGACGTGCAACTGAGCGCCGGACCCGGACACCACCAACCGCGGGTTGCTCAGCGTCAGGTCCAGATCCCCGTGATGGCCGGTGAAGTTCACCGATCCTTCGGCACTGACACTGGCCGAACCCGCGGCCCAGGAGCCGGACGCGTGCGCGAAGGTCGTCTGCGTGCCGTTGTCGGTCGCTGGCGCGGTCGCACTGATCGAGCCCTGGGCAATCGGGCTCGTGAGGTAGCCGCGGAACGACGACTTCAGGCCCCAGGAGATCGTGCCGCCGGTGACGTCGGCCGACGGCGCGGACGTGGGCTCGGTCGTCGGTTCGACGGTGGGCGCCGTCGTGGGCTCGGCCGTCGGCTCCGACGTCGGTTCGGTCGTCGGTTCGGTCGTGGGCTCCGGAGTCGGCTCGGTCACCGGCGCCCCGATCGTCAGCGAGGCGTCGACGGGATCGAGTGCCGTGCCGGCCGGATACATGGCGCCGCCACCGTAGGAGAACACGGCTTCACCGGCGCTGGTCAACGTCGCGGGAGCGCCGCTGATCGTGACGGTCCCGGCCTCGCTCTGGACGCGGCCGGACAGGTCGACGTCCGCAATCGCCAGGGCGCTGTGGTTCACGCCGTCGCTGTCCTTCGCGTCGACGACGAGTTGCGCGCTCGATCCGGATCCCGCGAGTCGCGGATTGCTCAGCGTGACGGCGAGTTCGCCGTCGTGGCCCGTGAAGTTGACCGAACCCGCCGCGGAGACCGAGAGCTCGTCGTCCGACCAGGATCCGGAGGCATTCGCGAAGATCGTCTGCGTCCCGTTGTCCGTCGCCGGCGCGGTCGGGGTGACCGAACCGTGCGCGATCGGGCTCGTGAGGTAGCCGCGGAACGACGACTTCAGGCCCCACGAGATCGTGCCACCCGTGACCTCAACCGATTCCGGGGCGGCATCGGCCCGCATCGTCGGAAGTGCGACCAGACACAACAGGGCCGCCAGGAGGACGGCGCCCGTGGTGCGCACGGTGGACAGTCCGGTGAGCCGCTGAGGCATACGTATTACTCCGCTCGGGCCCCGAGAAGCCCTGTTTGAGGTTCAACTACTACATCAGTATAAGGTGTGCCTTACCTATTGCGGTCGACGGGTTCGTCGGCCTCCTCGGAAAGGAACTGCATGTCCCCCCAGACACTGACACGCGGTCGCCGCTTGTTGACGGGAACCACCGTCGCCGCGCTGACCGCCGGTGTGCTTGCCTTCACCCCGACCACCGCCCACGCTGACGACGTCGCCCCCACCCTCGAGTGGAAGATCTCCCAACAGTTCGTGGATCACTTCTCGCCGATCAACGGCGCCGTCTCCACCATCGAAGGTTCTGACGGGGCCACCGTCGCAGCTGACGGCACCACGACCTTCGGTGCCGGTGTGGGTACTCACGACAGCGGAAACGGCGTCACCTCGGTGCAGTACGAAGGCACCGTGAAGGGTTCCTACATTCGCGTCCAGGGCGGTGTCACGACCACGTACTACACGATCGCGATCAGCGACCCGCAGGTTCAGGTCGCCGCTGACGGCCAGGGCGAGATCGTCGCCGATGTCGACTGGACGGTTCCGGGAGCAACGCCCGAAGCCGGCGGTAGTGATGACGTCACTCTCGTCACCTTCGACGCTGCGGCATCGGAGTGGGCGGCCGGCGACGACCTGACCTCGCTCACCAAGACGCCCGACTTCCTGGGTGTCATCGAGCCCGGCTCCGACGTGGCGAACGACTTGGGCATCGCCTCCGGCTTCCCGACCGACGGTGGCGCGTTCAACCCCGATTTCCTGGCAGCGCTCCCCGCGACGCTGCGCGCACACTTCTACCTCTCGGGTTCGGCCACCGGCGACCCGAAGAAGCCGGCCGCGCCGTTCACCGCCACGGCCCCGCGCCCCAACGTGACCGTCAACTCGGTCAACGGCACGACCGTCGAGGTCTCCGGATCGGGCTTCACGTGCTCGACCAACGCCGGTGACGCCGGCGTCTACGTCGGTGTCGCGCCTGCTGGCGGACTCCCGGATGTCTCGTCACAGGACGGCATGTCGGCCTTTGCCGGAGCTGCGCCCAAGTTCTGCTTCCCGCCGGTCCCGGCCATCTCGGGTCCGGCCGGCACGTTCGATGCCACGATCAACCTCGATCTCAACGCTCTCGATCCGACCGAGGAGTACGCCGTCTACACCTGGCGTGCCCACACCCACTCGACGACGAGCCAGGACACCCAGACGCCGCTGACGATCGACTTCGACGCGCTCAAGAAGACGCCGACCATCTCGGCCGATCCCGTCGCACAGGGCACCGAAGCCAGCGTGACGGTGAATGTGGCGCCGGCCAAGACCGGTTCCGTTGCTCTGTCCGTCGATGGTGCCGAGCCGACGACTGCCGATGTGAGTGCGGCAGGCCAAGCGGCCTTCAGCCTGAGCGGACTCACCGCGGGAAGCCACGAACTCTCGGCCACCTACGAGGGCGATGCTTGGTACATCGATGGCGCCGGTACGTCGACGCTCACGGTGGAGCCGACCACGGAACCCACCACCGAGCCGACCACGGAACCCACCACCGAGCCGACCACGGAACCCACCACCGAGCCGACCACGACTCCGACCACGACGCCCACCACGGCGCCCACCACGACTCCGACCACGGCGCCCACCACGGCGCCCACCACGACTCCGACCACGACGCCCACCACGACACCCACCACGACACCCACCACCGCGCCCACCGCGACGCCGTCCAAGCCGATCTCGGCGAAGGGGCTGACCGCCAGGTACGGCCGAGGCGGCAAGGTGACCGTCACGGTTCCGGCTGCCGGCAATGTCACGGTGCCCGGCCTCGGCTCACGCCGCGCGTCCGGCGCAGGCTCGGTGTCCTTCCCCATCGGAAAGACGCGGGCCGTGGGCACGAAGACGTACACGGTCGCGTTCGCGCCGTCCGCTGCCAACGTCACCGCGCCGAAGACCGTCAAGGTGACCGTCAAGATCACCAAGGCCGCGGCCGCCAAAGCACGCCTCAAGGTCAGCAAGAAGCCGACGACGCGCAAGAAGGGCAAGGCGACCGTCACGGTGGCTGGCGTCAAGGGCGCCGCTGCGCCGACCGGCAAGGTTCGCATCAAGCTGACGAAGGGCAAGAAGAGCAAGTTCGTCACGGTGAACCTGTCCAAGGGCAAGCGGGTCGTCAACCTGCCGAAGCTGGCCAAGGGCAAGTGGACCGTCCGGGTCGCGTACTACGGCAACGCCAACTACGCCAGTCGCGGCTACGCCAAGGTGGGAACGGTGAAGGTCACGAATAAGTGATCTGAGCTCAGAACCCTGAACGCCGAAGGTTCCAGTCACGTGGTGACTGGAACCTTCGGCGTTCTTGAGTTAGGTTAGGCTCGCCTTGACGATCGGCGCGCCCGGTCGCAGAACGAATGGGGATCCACGCATGCCGACCATCACCACGGCCGCACGCCGCGCGCTCACCGGAGGTACCGCCGCCGCCCTCATGGCGGGCGCCCTCGCGGTGACCTCGCCCCTCGCCCACGCTGCGGCCGATCCCACCGTTTCCTCCGGCACTCTGACGTGGGGCCTGAAGGAGTCGTTCCGCTCCTACCTGACCGGACCGATCGCCCACGGTTCGATCAGCGCTACGGCTCCGGCGACCGATCCCGGCACGGCGACGGGCGCCACGACGTTCCCGAACGCCACCGGTACGTGGGGAGCCTCCCGCGGCGCGATCAGCACCCGCGGCTCCGTCAGGTACGTCGGCCACGGGGGCGATCTCGATCTCACGGTCACCAGCCCCCAACTCGTGGTCACCGGATCGACCGCGCGACTGCTGGTGGACGCCACGGACAGCAGCGGAACCTTCCACGACAACCTGGCCGTCGCCACCGTCGACCTCACTGGGCGGGTGACCCGTGCCGGCAGCAAGGTCACGATCACCGCGGCGCCGGCCACGCTGACCAAGGACGGCGAGAACCTGTTCCTCTACGGTGGCTCACCCATGTACCCGGCAAGCACCGTCTTGGCACCGGTTTCCGCCAGCTTCACCACCGCGGTCCCGACGGCCAGCAAGGCCACCAAGGTGGCGGCAGCGAAGCCCCGGCTGAAGATCACCAAGAAGCCGACCACCAAGAAGAAGGGCAAGGCCGTCGTGACGGTCGCCCGAGCCACCGGCAAGCCCAAGCCGACCGGCAAGGTGCGCATCAAACTGACCAAGGGCAAGAAGAGCAAGTTCGTCACGGTGAACCTGTCCAAGGGCAAGCGGGTCGTCAACCTGCCGAAGCTGGCCAAGGGCAAGTGGACCGTCCGGGTCGCGTACTACGGCAACGCCAACTACGCCAGTCGCGGCTACGCCAAGGTGGGAACGGTGAAGGTCACGAATAAGTGATCTGAGCTCAGAACCCTGAACGCCGAAGGTTCCAGTCACGTGGTGACTGGAACCTTCGGCGTTCTTGAGTTAGGTTAGGCTCGCCTTGACGATCGGCGCGCCCGGTCGCAGAACGAATGGGGATCCACGCATGCCGACCATCACCACGGCCGCACGCCGCGCGCTCACCGGAGGTACCGCCGCCGCCCTCATGGCGGGCGCCCTCGCGGTGACCTCGCCCCTCGCCCACGCTGCGGCCGATCCCACCGTTTCCTCCGGCACTCTGACGTGGGGCCTGAAGGAGTCGTTCCGCTCCTACCTGACCGGACCGATCGCCCACGGTTCGATCAGCGCTACGGCTCCGGCGACCGATCCCGGCACGGCGACGGGCGCCACGACGTTCCCGAACGCCACCGGTACGTGGGGAGCCTCCCGCGGCGCGATCAGCACCCGCGGCTCCGTCAGGTACGTCGGCCACGGGGGCGATCTCGATCTCACGGTCACCAGCCCCCAACTCGTGGTCACCGGATCGACCGCGCGACTGCTGGTGGACGCCACGGACAGCAGCGGAACCTTCCACGACAACCTGGCCGTCGCCACCGTCGACCTCACTGGGCGGGTGACCCGTGCCGGCAGCAAGGTCACGATCACCGCGGCGCCGGCCACGCTGACCAAGGACGGCGAGAACCTGTTCCTCTACGGTGGCTCACCCATGTACCCGGCAAGCACCGTCTTGGCACCGGTTTCCGCCAGCTTCACCACCGCGGTCCCGACGGCCAGCAAGGCCACCAAGGTGGCGGCAGCGAAGCCCCGGCTGAAGATCACCAAGAAGCCGACCACCAAGAAGAAGGGCAAGGCCGTCGTGACGGTCGCCCGAGCCACCGGCAAGCCCAAGCCGACCGGCAAGGTGCGCATCAAACTGACCAAGGGCAAGAAGAGCAAGTTCGTCACGGTGAACCTGTCCAAGGGCAAGCGCGTCGTGACCCTGCCGAAGCTGGCCAAGGGCACGTGGACCGTCCGGGTCGCGTACTACGGCAACACCCACTACAAGGCGCGTGCCTACACCAAGGCAGGAAAGGTGAAGATCACCAAGTGATCTGAGCTCACCACTCTCAACGCCCGACGGCGGGTCCGCGCCATGCTCGACCATGCGCGAGATGAACGACCAGGCGGGTGTCATCGCCCGTCGACAGTTGCAGCAGGCAGGTTGGTCCGATGCCGACATCCGCAGAGCGGTCCGGCGTCGCGAGCTCACCTCGGTCCACCGCGGCGTCTACGTGAACCACACTGGTCCACTGACGTGGGAGCAACGCGCGTGGGCCGCTGTGCTCCTCGCCTGGCCGGCAGCCCTGTGCGACGTGTCAGCGCTCAGGGCCTTTCACGGAGGCGGACCTCTCGACCTCCCCGGGAGCAAGGACGACATTCACGTCGCGATCGCCCGTGACCGCACCGTGGTCGCGCCCAAGGGAGTCGTCATCCACTGTCGGTCAGGTCTCGACGAACTGGTGGCCCGGAATCTGCGCCCACCTCGACTGAAGTACGGGGAGGCTGTCATCGACGTGGCCGCGCGCCAGCCCCGTGAGCTCGACTCCGTGGCAGTGCTGACCGAGGCCGTCGGTTCTCGACGAACCACCGCAGCGCGGTTGGCGGCAGCGGTGCAGAAGCGCGGCCGAGTCCGGCGACGCACGTAGCTGCAGAACGTGCTCGCTGACATCGATCGCGACCTGGAAGCCGCCTCCGAGGACAACCTCACCCTTCGACTGGGATACGGGCAGGTCTTCGAACGCCCCTGCTCGACCGCCGACAAGATCGGTTCGGTCCTCCAAACACGCGGGTGGAAAGGCCGAATCCACCCCTGCGGAGCGCACTGCACGATCTCGCGGCCATGAACGTCAGTTGGCCGACACGGCCGCGAGGACGAACTTCGTCGTGATGTCGGCCGAGGCGTGCCGCGCCGAGAGGGTCGCGTGCAGGAGCGAAACGGTGGCGTCGATGTCCTCGATCGCGAACTCGCCCTGATCGACGCCGTCCTTCAAAATCTGGCGCAGCACCTGCTCGACGGCGACGACGTGCTCGCGCATCGCCATGGCCGATTCCGGGGACAGGATCGCGCGCAACTCCGGGCCCAGCCCGATGTGGAAATCGGCCGACGTGTCGACGTGGTGCCGGACGTAGGTCTCGAGCCGCTCGGTCGGCGAAGTCTGGCTGGCCAGCGACTCCTGCAGTTGGTCGAGATACCGGGCGGTCTCGTCGGTCGCGAAGGCGACGACGACCGCTTCCTTGTCCTTGAAGTGGTTGTACATCGAGGTGCGGCCCACGTCGGCGCGAGCGGCCAGATCCGCCATCGTGATCGCGTCGAAGGGCCGGTCTGCCAGCAGCTCGACCAGCGCGGCGAAGACCTGGCGTCGCGTCGCGGCGCGATGCTCCTCCAGGGAGCCTCCAATGATCTTCGGCACGGTCGTAGAGTACGCCGTCCGCGCGTCGTTCGGCGCCCGGCTCCGACTGCTCTGCCACGGCCCCCCGAACTGCAACCTTTTCGTCACCCGCGCGACCCGCGTCGACCGGTGGGCCGTCGCTAGGGTTGCACGGTGAGCCCCTACGACCTCGCCGCCGAAGCCGCTGCCGTCCTCCGCGAACGCACGGGAGGCGGCGACCATGACGTCGCCCTCGTGATGGGATCCGGCTGGCTGCCCGCCGCGGACACGCTCGGCGAACCCGAGTTCGAGATCGCGGCCGAGGACCTGCCCGGGTTCAGCAAGCCCGAGGTCGAGGGCCACGGTGGCACGATCCGCTCGGTCCGTGTCGGTGACCTGCGTGCCCTGGTCTTCCTGGGCCGCACCCACTACTACGAGGGCAAGGGCGTCGAGGCAGTCGTGCACGGCGTGCGCACCGCCGGCGCCGCCGGAGTCCGCACGATCGTGCTGACGAACGGCTGCGGCGGATTGAACCCCGCGTGGACTCCCGGCACGCCCGTGCTGATCCGCGACCACATCAATCTGACGGCGACGTCGCCCCTCGTGGGGGCGACCTTCGTCGACCTGACCGACCTGTACGCGCAGCGACTGCGTGATCTCGTGCGTGAAGTCGACCCGGCCATCGACGAGGGCGTCTACGTCCAGTTCCCCGGCCCGCACTACGAGACCCCGGCCGAGGTGAGGATGGCAGGCATCATCGGGGGTGACCTGGTCGGGATGTCGACGACGCTCGAGGCGATCGCGGCCCGCGAGGCCGGGCTGGAAGTGCTGGGCATCTCGCTCGTCACGAACCTCGCCGCCGGCATCTCCGACGAACCGCTCAATCACGAAGAGGTCCTGCAGGCGGGCCAGGCCGCCGCGACCCGCATGGGCTCGCTGCTGGCCGACGTCCTCCCCCGCATCTGACCGGCGCACGCATCGGCACTCCAGCAGATACCGTGAGCCAATGAACGTCCTCGACGCTGCACGCGACTGGATCTCGCAGGACCCCGATCCGCAGACCCGTGACGAACTGACGGCCCTGATCGACGCCGGCCGCGAGCCCGAGATCGCGGAGCGGTTCGCCGGACGGCTCGAGTTCGGCACGGCGGGCCTGCGGGGCGAACTGGGTGCGGGGCCGATGCGGATGAACCGCGTCACCGTGGCGCGCGCCGCCGCCGGACTGGCTGCCCACCTCGTGCGGACCGCCGAGGATCCGAGCGTCGTGATCGGGTACGACGCCCGCACGAACTCCGACGTCTTCGCGCGTGACACCGCCGAGATCATGCAGGCCGCCGGGGTCCGGGCACTACTGCTGCCCGAACATCTACCGACGCCGGTCCTGGCCTTCGCCATCGGCCACCTGAGTGCGTCCGCCGGCGTCATGGTCACCGCATCGCACAATCCCCCGCGCGACAACGGCTACAAGGTCTACCTCGCCGACACCAGCCAGATCGTTCCGCCCGCCGACGCCGAGATCTCGGCCTGCATCGACGCCGTGGGCCGCGTCGACGAACTGACGCGAGACACCGGCTACACGGTGCTGGGCCCCGACATCGCCGAGGCCTACCTGGATGCCGTCGTGGCCCTGGTCCCCGAGGGGCCCCGTGACCTGGTCGTGGCCTACACGCCGATGCACGGCGTAGGCGGCCGGTTGCTGTCCGCGGCGGTCGAGCGGGCCGGCTTCGCCGCCGTTCACGTCGTCGAGGCACAAGCCGATCCCGACCCGGCGTTCCCCACCGTGGCGTTCCCGAATCCCGAGGAGCCCGGCGCCATGGACCTCGCCCTGGAACTGGCCGCCGAGATCGACGCGGACATCATCATCGCGAACGATCCCGACGCTGATCGCTGCGCCGTGGGCATCCGGACACCCGACGGTCATCGACTGCTCAGTGGAGACCAGGTGGGCGTGCTGCTCGCCGAGTCGCTGCTCGCGCGGGGCGTCGAGGGAACGTACGCCTGCTCGATCGTGTCCTCGGACCTGCTGGGGCGTCAGGCCGCGGCCCATGGCCAGCCGTGGCAACAGACCCTGACCGGCTTCAAGTGGATCGGCAAGGTCGACGGGCTGGTCTTCGGCTACGAGGAGGCGCTCGGCTACTGCGTCGCACCCCGGATCGCCCGCGACAAGGACGGCATCTCCGCCGGCCTGCTGATGCTGGCACTGGCTGCTTCGCTGAAGGCCGAGGGCCGCACCCTGACCGGCCTGCTGGACGACATCTATCGTCGCCACGGCTGGCACGCGACCGGCCAGCTGGCCGTGCGCGTCGACGACCTCGCGATCATCGCGACCGCGATGGAGCGCCTGCGCAGCGATCCCCCGCAGCAGTTGGCCGGCGCCGACGTCGTCGCGGTCGACGACCTGGCTCTCGGGTACCAGGGCCTGCCGCCCACCGATGGCATCCGACTGGGCCTCGCCGGAGGCAGTCGGATCATCTGTCGCCCGTCGGGAACCGAGCCGAAGCTCAAGTGCTACGTCGAGGCGGTCGTCGAGGTCGGCGACTCACTGGAGCAGGCCAGCTCTGCGGCCGCGACCGCCGTCGCGGCCCTCATCGACGACCTGAACGGCTACCTCGGGCTGGGTTGAACAACTCAGACCCAGGTGATCTCAACTGACGGCGACGATCGGCAGCCGGTAGGCGGCCGGGGCGTCCTCGGGCACGATCGGGTTCTTGGGCATGACCGGTTCGAGCCGGCGGTACGCCTCCCCCAGCGGCGGACGCTCGTCGCGCTCGCCCCGGTTGGGCCACAGGGCGACGGCCCGCTCGGCCTGGGCGGCGATCGTCAGCGAGGGATTCACGCCGAGGTTCGCCGAGATCGCTGAACCGTCGATCACGTGCAGCCCCTCGTGCCCGTACAGACGCTGGTAGGCGTCGATCACGCCCGTCCGGGGCGAGTCTCCGATCGCGCAACCGCCGAGGAAATGCGCCGTCATCGGGATGCCGATCGGCTCGGTGACGATGCCGCCAGCCACTCCGTCCATGTAGTCGGCCATCTCGGTCACCGCACGGTGCGCCTCGGGGATGTAGGTCGGGTTCGGTTCGCCGGTGCCCTGCTTCGTGGTCATCTTGCGACCGCCGAACAGCCGGCGCTTGGTGTAGGTCGTGATCGAGTTGTCGCGCGCCTGCATGACGAGCGCGATCACCGTGCGCTCGGACCAGTGGAACGCGTCATAGAGCTTCAGCAGCCGCGGTGCGATCTTGACAATGTTCTTGCCGACGGTGAGCAGGCTCGGTTTGCCGTTACCGCTGCCGTCGGTGGACAGCACCATCTGGACGAACATCATCACGTTCGAGCCCTTGCCGTAACGAACCGGTTCGATGTGGGTCGTGTCGTTCGGATGGATCGACGACGTGATTGCCACGCCCTGGGTGTAATCGACGTCGCGGTGCATCGCGACCGACCCCATCAGCGCCTCGGAGTTCGTGCGGGTCAGCAGACCGAGGCGGTCAGAGATGTTCGGCAGGCTGCCCCGGTCGCGCAACTGGTGCAGCAGCCGCTGGGTGCCCAGGGATGCGGCCGAGAAGATGACCTGCTCGGCGCGGATGACCGGGGGCTTGCGGAACCGGTTCTTCGTCGAGCGCGAACGAATTTCGTAACCACCGCCGGGGATCGGTTTGACGTCCGTGACCGTGGTCAGGTCGCGCACCTCGGCACCGCCCTGCTCGGCCAGGTAGAGGTAGTTCTTGACCAACGTGTTCTTGGCGTTGTGGCGACAACCCGACATGCACTCGCCGCAGTTCTGACAGGTCCGGCGCGCGGGGCCGGCACCGCCGAAGTACGGGTCGGGGACCTCGCGGCCCTCCTCGTCGCCGAACAGGACACCCACGGGCGCGAAGTGGAAGGAATCGCCGTAGCCGAGCCGGTCCGCCGTGGCCTTCATAACCTTGTCGGACGGCGTCATCGACCGGACCTGGTTCACGCCGAGCATGCGCTTGGCCTGGTCGTAGTACGGCGCCAGCTCGCTCTTCCAGTCGGCGATGTGACTCCACGCCGGATCCTCGTAGAACGGGTCGAGCGGTTCGTACAGCGTGTTGGCGTAGACCAGCGATCCGCCGCCGACACCGGAACCGGCCAGCACGAGCGAATCGCGCAGCAGATTGACGCGCTGGATGCCGTAGCAGCCCAGGATCGGCGCCCACAGGTATTGCCGCAGGTGCCACGAGTTCTTGGCGAACTCGTCGTCGGCGAAGCGGCGACCGGCCTCGACCACGAGGACCTTGTAGCCCTTCTCGGTCAGCCGCAGGGCCGAGACGCTGCCGCCGAAGCCGGAACCGACGATCACCACGTCGTAGTCGAAATCGCTCATGTTCTTTCCTCTCACGCCCGGGGGGTCCGGCGCAGGAACTTCAGTCCGAAGGTCAGGAGCGAGGCGAAGGTGCGTTGAGGCAGGAACGACGGACCGCCGACGGGGATGACCCGCTGGACACCGACGGACTGGG
>CAYYQO010000034.1:20442-23653 GCA_964473845.1 uncultured Aeromicrobium sp. | reverse complement strand
TTCCCGCTCGACATCGTGCCGCGCATCATCGAGGCCGACGCGTGGGACCACGTCGAAGCTGGCGTCAAGCAACGGGTCAAGGCACTCGAGGCGTTCCTGGCCGATGCCTACGGGGCAGGTCAACTGTTCCGCGACGGGGTCGTGCCGCGTGAGACCGTCGTGACGTCCAGCCACTACCACCGTGTCGTCGCCGGGATCGAACCCGCGAACGGCGTGCGGATCCACGTCTCGGGCATCGACCTGATCCGCGACGGCAACGGCGACTTCCGGGTGCTGGAGGACAACGCGCGGGTGCCGTCCGGAGTCTCGTACGTCATGACCAACCGGCGCGCGATGTCCAGCGGGCTGCCCGAGGTCTTCGCGCACCACCGCATCCGGCCGGTCGCGCGGTACTCGCGCCAGTTGCTCGCAGCGTTGCGCGCCGCGGCGCCTGCCGGCATCAGCGAACCCACGGTGGTCGTGCTGACGCCGGGCGTCTACAACTCGGCCTACTTCGAGCACACGCTGCTGGCGCGCACGATGGGCGTCGAACTCGTCGAGGGCCGCGACCTGGTGTGCCACGGCGGACGTGTCATGATGCGCACGACCGACGGGCTCGCCCCCGTGCACGTCATCTACCGGCGCATCGACGACGAGTTCCTCGATCCGTTGGCGTTCCGACCCGACTCGGCGCTGGGCGTCCCCGGCATCATCAACGCGGTCCGGGCGGGCAACGTCACGATCGCGAACGCGGTCGGCAACGGTGTCGCCGACGACAAACTGCTCTACACCTACGTCCCCGACCTGATCCGGTACTACCTGTCCGAGGAACCGATCCTGCGCAACGTCGAGACCTGGCGCTGCGGTGACGCCGACCAGCGCGAGGAGGTACTCGACCGGCTGGCCGAACTCGTGCTCAAGCCTGTCGACGGCTCGGGCGGCAAGGGCATCGTGATCGGCCCGGCGGCCTCCACGGAGGAACTCGAAGAACTGCGCGGCAAGGTCCTGGCCGCTCCTCGCGACTGGATCGCCCAGCCGGTCATCTCGCTGTCCACCGTGCCCACCCTCGTCGAGGACGGCATCCGGCCACGGCACGTCGACCTGCGCCCGTTCGCGGTCAACGACGGTGATGACGTGTGGGTGCTGCCCGGCGGACTGACCCGGGTGGCCCTGCCCGAAGGCGAGCTGATCGTGAACTCCAGCCGCGGCGGCGGCTCGAAGGACACGTGGGTGCTGGCCCGGCCCACCGAACCGATCGAGGAACCGGACGACGACCTCGACCCACTCACCACGACCCAGACCATGGCGCCGATCACCGTGCCGCTCGAGGAGGCGTGATGCTCAGCCGGATCGCCGAATCGCTGTTCTGGATCGGCCGCTACCTCGAGCGGGCCGACGACACCGCGCGCCTGCTCGACGTGCAGATGCAGGTGCTGGTCGAGGACCCCGCGACCGACGAGGTCACGAGTTGTCAGCAACTGTTCGCCGTGATGGGACTTGAGAAGTTCGAGGGCGTCCCGAACCGGTGGTCGATGCTCGATCTGCTGGCATACGACCAACAGGCGCCCACGTCGATCGCCTCGGTGATCGGATCGATGCGCGAGGCCGCCCGCAGCGCCCGTGAGGTGCTGTCGACCGACGTCTGGTCCGCCATCAACACCACGTGGCAGGGTGTTCCCGCGGCCACGTCGATGCGGCCGGTCGAGATGTTCAACTGGGTCCGGCGCCGCACCGCGATGATCTCGGGCACGGCCGACGACTCGATGCCCCGCGACCAAAGCTGGTACTTCTACATGCTGGGCCGCAGCATCGAGCGCACCGACATGACCGCGCGGATGCTGTCGACGGCGGCCAGCGCCGCCAGCGCGGGCGGAACCGGCGTCGCGTGGCCCAACACGTTGCGGGCGTGCGGCGCGTACGAGAGTTTCCTGCGCACCTACCGCGGCATCGAACGCGACAGCGCCGCGGCCGAGTACCTGCTGCTCGACCGCTGGTTCCCGCGATCGCTGGTCTCGAGCCTCACCGAGGCCGAACGCGCCCTGCAGCGGCTCGACGTCACCGGTCGGCGGGCGGGCTTCTCCGACGAGGCACTGCGCCTGTTGGGTCGGGCCCGCACCGAGATCGAGTACCGCCCGCTGGGCGAGATCCTCGAGACCATGCCGTTCGAGATGGAGCGGCTGCAGCGGGTGTGCGCGGCCGCCAGCGACGCGGTGACGTCCCGCTACTTCGCCCAGGAGGACTGGCACATGTGGGTCGGGAGGGTGTCGTTGTGAACGAGCGTCAGCGAGCGAACCCAGGAGTTCTCGCGGTGCCGCCGAGGTATCGTCGCTTCTTCTCGGAGGTGGCACGGTGAGTATGCGCATGCAGGTCCGTCACGCGACCACCTACACGTACGCGAAGTCGACCGTGGCGTCGTACAGCGAGGCCCGACTGACTCCGCAGACGACGGCCGACCAGTACGTCCGGCGCAGCCGGCTCGAGATCACGCCGACGGCATGGTCGCAGGAGTACCGCGATTACTGGGGCGCGACGGTCACGGCGTTCGAGGTCACCGACCCGCACGCCGAACTGACCGTGGTCGCCACGTCGATCGTCGACACCGCCGACCCGGCCGAACCCGGCGCCTCGATCGGGTGGGACGACCTCGATCCCTCGACGCTGGATCGGTACTGCGAGTTCGTCCACCAGCAGGACAAGGTGCGGCCGTCGGCCGATCTGGTCGCCGAGCTCGACCGGATCCGCGCGTCCGCGGAACGGCCCGATGAGTACGTGCGCGCGGTGGGCGAGCTGGTCCGGTCACGGATCACCCGACTCGTCGCCGCGACCCACGCCAGCGGAACGGCCGAAGAGGCTTGGGCGTCCGGCCAGGGAGTCACGCACGACATCGCGCATGTTGCCATCGGCGCCCTGAGGCACGCGAAGATTCCCGCCCGGTTTGTCGCCGGATACGTCCACCCCGATGCCAGGCCCGAGATCGATCACGAGGTCGCGGCCGAGCCGCACGCCTGGCTGGAGTGGTGGGACGGCCGGTGGATCGGCTGGGACGTCACGCGCGACGAGACCCCCGGCGAGCGACACATCATCGTGTCGCGCGGTCGCGACTTCGACGACAACCCCAACCTGCGCGGGATCTACGCGACCGACGGCGAAGTCACCACGGCGGTCGAGGTCGAGATCACCCGGCTGGCCTGACGGGCCGGTGGGGAAGCGGTTCAGGGCAGGTGGCGCGGGA
>CAYYQO010000034.1:0-20342 GCA_964473845.1 uncultured Aeromicrobium sp. | reverse complement strand
ACCCGATCGCGCCCAGGCCCAACGACGCGACCGACAACGAGGCCCACGCGGTGAGCGCCGAGATCGCGAGCGGTGAGGCCGCGCCACCGAGGTTCGAGTTCAGTTGCCACACCGACAGGAAGGTCGCCGGCCGCACCGGGTCGGCGACGTCGGAGCCGATCGTCGCGACGAACCCGCTCGTGATGCCGTTGGCCATCCCCACGCCCAGGGCAGCGACGACGAACCATGTCGCGTCGTCGGCACCGAGAAGCCCCGATGCGCCCAGGACGAACCACGCCGTCGCGAAGCCGAGGAGTCCCGGCACTCCGACCCAGAGCCGGCCGCGGCGATCCGCCAGCAGGCCGCCGGGGTAGAACAGTGCGAAGTCGAGCGCGGCGGCGATCGCCATGACCAGAGCGATGTCGCGGGCCTCCAGGCCCAGGCTGACACCCCACAACGGCAGCAGGGCGTAACGGCCCTGCCGCATCGCCTGCACCGTCATGGTCATGGTGCCGAGCTGAACCAGCACCACTCGGTTCCTGCGCACCGTCTCGACCACCCCGGCACGCGGGATCGCAGCCGATCGATGCGGCAGGTGCTCATCGAGGTCGGGCAGCCACCAGACTGCGGCGGCGCCTGCGGTCACGAGTACGAGTCCGGCGGCGAAGACCAGCTCGACGCGCCCTGACGCGGCAATCACACCGGCCGCGATGAACGGACCGACCAGCGTGCCGAGCCGGTTGCCGCCCGCGAGAGTCGACAACGCCCGGCCCCGGTGCGACACCGGGACCAGCACCGTGACCAACGCGTGCCGGGCGATCTGGAAGGTTGCCACCGACAGGCCCGCCAGGAACACGCCGACGCCCAGTGCCAAGGGGGTGCTCGCCATCAGGCTGATGGTCAGGCCCACCGCGCTGACGCCCGCGGCGATCAGCATCGCCCGGCGTTCGCCGAGCCGGTCGACCGCCCATCCCGCGGGAAGGCTGCCGACCAGCTGGCTGACCACGGCGAGCCCTGCGATGAATCCGGCCTGAGGCAGCGATGCGCCCAGACCGATGGCGATCACCGGCAGCATCGGCACCGTCGCGCCCTGCATGGCGCCGAACACGATGGTGGGAGTCAGCAGTGCGGGCGCGAACCTGCGCCACTGCAGCGGCTGGCCGGTCACCGACATGCGGAACGGGTCACGAGAGGTCCTTGGCAACGGGTCGAGCGGGTACGGCGCGAGAGTCGAGAGGTCGCACCGACTCCGCCGCCACCTTAGATGCCGGTCGGCGCGATGTCGCCAACACCCCGGGCGGCAACGCAGAATCCGCAGTAGGTCCGCTACCGGGGCTACCGTCGAACCATGAGCACCGACTGGACCCGCAACCGCGTCGCCGAGACCCATCGACCGTGGCAGGCCGACGCCGACCGCTACCAGCAGTTCGATTACCGCCGGGTGGGCCGATCGGGCCTGCTGCTGCCGCCGATCAGCTTGGGACTGTGGTGGAACTTCGGCGACAACCGCACGTTCGACACGCAACGCGAGGTGCTGCGGCACGCCTTCGACCTGGGCATCACCCACTTCGACCTGGCGAACAACTACGGCCCGCCACCGGGGTCGGCCGAGGAGAACTTCGGCCGGATGCTGCGCGGTGACTTCGCGCCGTACCGCGACGAATTGATCGTCTCGACCAAGGCCGGCTGGGACATGTGGCCGGGACCGTACGGATTCCACGGCTCGCGCAAGTACCTGCTGTCCAGCCTGGACGCGTCGCTGACCCGGATGGGTCTGGAGTACGTCGACATCTTCTATTCGCACCGCGCCGACCCGGACACGCCGGTCGAGGAGACGGTGGGCGCGCTCGATGCCGCCGTGCGCCAGGGCAAGGCGTTGTACGTCGGCATTTCGTCCTACTCGGCCGAGCGCACGCGGCGAGCGGCCGAGGTGGCGGCCGATCTGGGAACGCCGCTCGTGATCCACCAGCCGGCGTACTCGATGGTGAACCGCTGGGTCGAGGACGAACTGTTCGCGACGCTCGAGGACGTCGGCATGGGGTCGATCGCCTTCACGCCGCTGGCGCAGGGCCTGCTGACGGATCGCTATCTCGGCGACGAGCCGGTCAACCGTTCCGGTGGCCGGACCTCGTTCGACGACGCGCTGGTCGACGCGAACCGCGACCGGCTGCGCGGGCTGGCCGATCTGGCGCGCGAACGCGGCCAGAGTCTGGCCCAGCTCGCGATCGCGTGGGTCCTGCGCCCCGGCGCCGCGACGTCGGCGCTCATCGGTGCCTCCAGCACGCGCCAACTGGACGAGAACGTGGCCGCGGCGGCCAACACCGACTTCACCGCCGAGGAGCTCCGACGCATCGACGATCTGACCGGTCACGACGCCGATGCGCGCGTCGACCTGTGGGGCGGCTCGGCCGATATCGTGTAACTCTCAGTGACATCTTGGCCGCAGCGCTGGATTCTTCGCCTAGGCTCATGTCCATGGACAAACCCATCGCTGCGGAAGCGCACGAGCTCGCGAAGGCCTACGGCAAGGGAAACGCCCAGGTCAGAGCGCTCGATGGGGTCTCGATCGAGATCTACCAGAGCGAGTTCACCGCCGTCATGGGTCCGTCGGGTTCGGGCAAGTCGACCCTCATGCACTGCATGGCCGCGCTCGACACCCCTGATTCGGGCCGCGTCACGATCGGCGACACGACGCTGGCGAAGCTCGACGACAAGGAACTCACGCTGATGCGCCGGGAGAAGATCGGTTTCATCTTCCAGGCGTTCAACCTCGTGCCCACGCTGACGGCGAAGGAGAACATCCTGCTGCCGCTGTCCATCGCGGGCAAGAAGCCCGACGCCGACTGGTACGACCACGTGATCGAAGCCGTCGGTCTCGCCGATCGCCTCTCGCACCGCCCGAACGAGATGTCCGGCGGCCAGCAGCAGCGCGTGGCCTGCGCACGTGCTCTGGTCAGCCGCCCGTCGATCGTGTTCGCCGACGAGCCCACCGGCAACCTCGACTCGACCTCGGGTGCCGAGGTGCTGTCGTTCCTGCGCAAGAGCGTCGACGACTTCGGCCAGACGATCGTCATGGTCACGCACGATCCCGTCGCGGCCAGCTACACCGACCGGGTCGTGTACCTCGCCGACGGAAGAGTGGTCTCGGAACTGCGCGAGCCCACGGCCGAGAAGGTCCTCGAGCGTATGAGCGTGGTCCAGCGGCGGATCGGCGCTTAACGTGCGAAGAGTCACGTGGCGCAACTTGGTTGCGCGCAAGATCCGGCTGTTCCTGAGCGCCTTCGCGATCGTGCTGGGCATCGCGTTCCTGTCCGGCTCGCTCGTGTTCACCGACACGATCGGCAAGAGCTTCGACCAGATCGCCTACGGCACCGTCACGGACGTCGCTGTCCGCCCGATCACCGATCCGTCCGACGCGATCGCGATGGCGGTCAACCGCGACGCGCGCACCATCCCCGCCGGCTACGTCGACCGGATCGCGGCACTGCCCGACGTCGCCCGGGCCCAGGGCGCCGTCAACGGTGCGGGCCTGTTCGTCATCAAGAAGGACAACCACCTGCTCGGTGGCACGGGCGCGCCGACGATCGGCCTCAACGCGGGTGAGGGCGAGCCCATCCCGAACGCGGCCGGAGAGCAGATGATCCGCTGGAAGTCCGGTGGGATGCCGCAGCAGGAGGGCGAGATCGCGATGGACGCGCGCTCGGCCCAGCTCGCGGGCTATCTGCTGGGCGACTCGGTGAACCTGGCGATGCCCAGCGATCCGCCGATCGTGTCGGTGCGACTCTCGGGCATCTTCGAGTTCACCTCCGGTGGCCTGGCCGGCGCGACCCTCGTGATCTTCGACGACAAGAGCGCCCAGAAGTACTTCCTCGACGGCAAGGACGCGTTCAACGTGATCCAGGTCGAGGCTCGGCCCGGCGTCACCCAGAAACAGGTCGCCGACCAGGTCGCGCAGGTCATCCCGGACGGCACCGAGGCGGTCACGGGTGATCAGGTCGCCGGCGAGTCGAAGGACCTGTTCGACCAGTTGCTCGGATTCCTCAACACCTTCCTGCTCGTCTTCGCGGGGATCGCACTCGTGGTCGGCACGTTCCTCATCGTCAACACGTTCTCGATCCTGGTGGCCCAGCGCAGTCGCGAGCTGGCGCTGCTGCGGGCGCTGGGCGCATCCCGGCGTCAGGTCACCGGTTCGGTGCTGACCGAGGCCTTCGTGATCGGCGTGATCGGCGCGACCCTCGGGCTGGGTCTCGGCTTCGGTCTGGCGTTCCTGCTCAAGGTGTTGTTCAGCAACTTCGGTCTCGACCTCTCGGGCACGGCCCTGGTGTTCCTGCCGCGCACCGTGATCCTGTCGTTCGTCGTCGGCGTCCTCGTGACGATGCTCGCCGCGTGGATCCCCGCGCACCGGGCCGCCAAGGTGCCACCCGTCGCCGCGATGCGCGACGAGATCGCGATGCCCGAGTCGTCCCTGCGCTGGCGGCTCGTGCTGTCGCTGCTGTTCGCCCTCGTCGGTTCGGGTGCCATGGCGGCGGGCCTGTGGCTCGACGTCCCCCGACCGATCGTGTGGGTCGGCGCGGGCATCTTTGGCGTGCTCATGGCCGTCGCGCTGGGCAGTCCGGTCATCGCGATTCCGCTGTTGGCCGTGTTCGGAGCGGTGTACCGGCTCATCTTCCGGTCCGTCGGTCAGTTGGCGGCCCAGAACGCCCGCCGCAACCCGCGTCGTACTGCGGCGACGGCCTCGGCGCTCATGATCGGGCTGGCGCTCGTGACGACCATGTCGATCCTGGGGGCGTCGATCAACAAGTCCATCGACGTGGGTGTCGAACGAGAGTTCTCGGCCGACTTCCTGGTCCAGAACGTCAGCGGCCAGCCGTTCTCGCAGCGGATCTCCAAGAACGTGTCCGAGGTCGAGGGCGTCGCCGCCGTGTCCCCCTCGCAGGTCCTGGTCATCGAGGCCGACGGCAAGCAGGTGTTCGCCTCGGCGATCCGGCCCGAACAGTTCACCGAGGTCTTCGAGCTCCACTACGTCAGCGGCGAGTCGCCCGGAGCCCGGAACACGATGGCGATCAGCGAGTCCGCGAGCGAGAACCTGGGCGTCACCACGGGAGACGAGGTCACTTTGAAGTTCACGACCGGCACCGTCCCGACCCAGGTCACGGGCGTCTATGCCGACAGCAACGTCGTCGGTCAGGCGATCGTCCCGATGTCCACCGTCAAGACCGCCGGGGTCAAGCGGGGCGACAGCACCTTGGCGATCAAGGCCCAGCCGGGCGTCGGCAACCGGACCCTGCGGGCGAACCTCGAGGCGGCGGTGGGTGAGAACCCCACGATCGTGGTGCAGGACAAGCAGAGCTACGCCGAAGCCCAGCGCTCCCAGGTCAATACCCTGCTCTACCTGATCTACGCCCTGTTGGGTCTGGCGATCGTGATCGCCGTGCTGGGCATCGTGAACACGCTCGCGCTGAGCGTCATCGAACGAACCCGCGAGATCGGCCTGTTGCGAGCCGTCGGCGTGACCCGATCGCAGTTGCGCCGCATGGTCCGCCTCGAATCGGTGGCCATCGCGATCCTCGGGGCGCTGCTGGGGATCGGGGCCGGGCTGCTGTTCGGGATCGCGTTGCAGCGGTCGTTCGTCAACGAGGGGATCAGCAACCTGGCGATCCCGGCGGGCTCGCTCGGTGTGTTCGTGGCCGTCTCCGCTGTCGTGGGCATCCTCGCCGCCGTGCTACCGGCCCGGCGGGCCGCCAAGCTCGACGTCCTGCGGGCCATCAGCGGCGAGTAGCCGTCATGCCGGGATTTCCCGGTGACGGCGGCCCACTGTTAGACTCGTGAGGTTGCCATTCGAGGCGACACCCTCCTGTGACGGAAAGCCCGTCGCCGCTCAGTCCAAAGGAGATTCCGCAGTGTCACTGCGCAAGTACGAAGTCATGGTCATCCTTGACGCCGATGTCGAAGAGCGCTCCGTCGAGAAGAGCCTCACGACCTACCTCAACAACACGATCGTCGCCGACGGCGGTTCCGTCGACGGCATCGACGTGTGGGGCAAGCGTCGGCTGGCCTACGAGATCAACAAGAAGTCCGAGGGCATCTACGCCGTCATCGGTCTGTCCGCCGGACCTGACTCGGTCAAGGAGCTGGATCGCCAGCTGTCCCTGAACGAGTCCGTCGTCCGTACGAAGGTCACGCGTCCCGACGTCAAGTGATTCTGTGGACGGTTCGCAAACCGTCCGCAGAATCCGACAGACTCGTCGCGAGAGCACCTCGAGAGAAGGCTGATTCATGGCAGGCGAAACCACCATCACCCTCGTCGGCAACCTGACCCGCGATCCCGAACTGCGGTTCACGCCGTCGGGCGCAGCAGTCGCCGACTTCACCGTCGCATCGACGTCACGCACGTTCGACCGTCAGACCAACGAGTGGAAGGACGGCGACACGCTGTTCATCCGCTGCTCGGCCTGGCGTCAGCTGGCCGAGAACGTCGCCGGCTCACTGACCAAGGGCACCCGCGTCGTCGTGACCGGTTCGCTGAAGGTCCGCGAGTACGAACGTCAGGACGGCGGTCGTGGCACCAGTGTCGAGATGACCGTTGACGAGGTCGGACCTTCGCTGCGCAATGCGACCGCTCAGGTCACCCGTACCACGGGTGGCGGCGGCGGTCAGGGCGGCGGCTTCGGCGGCAACTCCGGAGGCTTCGGTGGCGGCAACGCCAGCGGCGGCTTCGGTGGCGGCCAGCAGCCCGCCCAGCAGTCTCCGCAGTCCGATGGCAGCGCGTGGGCCCAGCCCGCGGCGCCGCAGCAGCCCGGGGGCAACGACCCCTGGGGCGGCGGCAACGCCGGCGGTTCGACCGACGAGCCCCCCTTCTGATCCCCTAGCAACACATTCATTTTTCCAGGAGCATCATGGCCAAGCCAGTTATCCGGAAGCCGAAGAAGAAGAGCAATCCGCTCGCGGCAGCCGGCGTCACCACGATTGATTACAAGGACACCGCACTGCTGCGGAAGTTCATCTCCGACCGCGGCAAGATCCGCGCCCGTCGCGTCACCGGCGTCTCCGTCCAGGAGCAGCGTCAGATCGCCAAGGCGATCAAGAACGCGCGCGAGATGGCGCTGCTGCCCTACACCTCCAGCGGTCGCTGAGTCAGGAGCACAGACAGATGAAGCTCATCCTCACGCACGAGGTCTCGAACCTCGGCCAGCCCGGCGACATCGTCGAGGTCAAGGACGGCTACGGCCGTAACTTCCTGCTGCCGCGCAACTTCGCCATCCGGTGGACCAAGGGCGGCGCCAAGCAGGTCGAGTCGATCAAGGCTGCTCGCGATTCGCGCGCCGTCCACGATCTCGAGACCGCGCAGTCCATCAAGGGCAACCTCGAGGCCTCGCCGGTCAACGTTCCCGCTCACGCGGGCGAGGGCGGCCGCCTGTTCGGTGCCGTCACGGTGTCCGACATCGCCGACGCGCTGGCTGGTGCCGGTGCTCAGGTCGACAAGCGACGCATCGAGGTCGGCAACCCGATCAAGAGCCTCGGCGCGCACACGGTCAGTGTTCGCGTGCACCCCGAGGTCGTCGCGACGGTCAAGCTGAACGTCGTCGCTTCCAAGTGATCCTCAAGACGCCGGGTCCCGCTTTTCGCGGGGCCCGGCGCTTTGCCGTTGGGGCCCTGGTGGCCCTACTTCTGGCCGGCTGCATCGAGAACATCGATGGCGGCGGCGACCCGGACGACGAGGTGTCCCTCGACGAGGCGTTGCCGATGTCGATGGTGAAGGCCGTCGATGCCGACCAGGTCGCCGATGGCGGCACGCTGCGCATCGGCATCTCGTCGTTCCCGGCGACGTTCAATCCGGTGCACGCCGATGGCGTGGCCAGCACCGCGCCCCAGATCCTCGCGCCGACGCTCGGCACGGCCGTACGCGTCGGGGACGACGGTCAGTGGACGGTCGACAAGGACTACGCCACGAGCGTCGAGGTCATCGAACTGAGACCGCTGTCGGTGCGCGTCGAGCTCAACCGGAACGCAGTGTGGCAGGGCGGTACGCCGATCACGTCGGCCGACATGGTCGCCTACGTCGACGCGATGCAGGACGACCAGTACGCCGCGGCCGCTCCTCCGGTCTTCGATGACATCGAGCGGGTCGTGCCCGACGGCGATTTCGCGTACGTGGTCGAGTACGACGACCCGAATGCCGACTGGCCTGCCGCGGTCTATCCGACCTTGCCGAAGGCGTTCACCAAGTCGGCCACGATGTTCAACGAGGGATTGACCGCCAAGGCGCCCTCGGCGAACGGACCGTTCCTCGTCTCCAGCATCGAACGGGCCACCGGCACGATCACGCTGCATCGCAATCCGCGGTGGTGGGGCGAGCAGTCGAAGCTCGACGAGATCGTGTGGCGGGTCGGCGAGGACAGCGTCACGGCCGCGGCCTTCAAGGCGAATGAACTCGAGGCCACGGCCGTCACGCCCACCAATCTGGCCGAGTTGAAGGACCAGGACCTGCGCGCTTCGCGCGGTTCGGAATGGTCGCAGTTGACCCTGAACGGCGGTACCGGCCCGCTGGCCGATGCCGATGTGCGGCGTGCCGTGATGTTGGCCGTCGACCGGGAAGCGATCGTCGACGCCACGTCGGCGCGTCAGGGAGCCCGGGCCGATCTGATGGATTCGGTCCTGTTGTTGCCCGGCCAGGCCGGCTCGCGCACCGGACAGGTGCCGGGCCGCGACCCGTTCGCGGCCGTCAAGCTGCTCGAGGAGGCCGGATGGGTCCGGGCCGACGACGGGACGGGTCCGGCGATGCGCGAGGGTGAGCAGCTGACGCTCGACCTGCCCGTGCCCGACACCCGGACCGGCGCGGTTGAACGGGCCGAGGCGATCGCCGGGGACCTCGCCGACATCGGGATCAAGGTCAATGTCACGCAGGTTCCCGGGGACACCTACTTCGATGACGTCGTGATCCCGCTGGACTTCGATCTGGCGACGTTCGCCTGGCAGGTCGCTCCCTTCGACATCAGCGACGTCAAGCGCCTGTTCACCCCGATCGACAGTCCGCTGAACTTCACCGGCAAGGCCTCGCAGGCCATCACCGTGGCGTTCAACCAGGCGATCAAGGAGCTCGATCACGCGCTGCTTCCGGAGCGACTGGCGAAGGTCGACGAGGTGGCTCGCGCCCAGGCCTCGATCCTGCCGCTGGCCGTGATCCCGAACGTGATGGCAATCGACCCGAAGGTCGTGAACTACGGTCCGACGGCGCTGGCCGATCTGGACTGGACGATCGTGGGATTCAAGGCGGAGCAGGACGACTGATGGCCAGGACGCGGCGCGAGGCGGTGGCGTGGCCGACGATCCTGCGTGAACTGAGGGTCGTGCGGGTCGCCGACGTCACCGAGACGACGCGGCGGGTCACGCTCACGGGCGAGCAGTTGAACCAGTTCGCGGTCGCCGGAGGCACGGCGGCGGCCTTCCGGTCCGACGGCTTCGACGACCACGTGAAGTTGCTCGTGCCGCTCGAAGGCACCGATCGGCCGCCATTGCCGGTGCAGGGTCCGGACCGGCTCGAATGGGGCGGTGCGGGTGGCCGCCCGGTCGCCAAGGACTACACCCCGCGTCGTCACGTGCCGGGCCCCGATGGCGGCGAACTGGACCTGGACTTCGTCCTGCACGAGGGCGGCTTCGCCGCGGGCTGGGCGCGCCGCACCCAGCCCGGTGATCCGGCGTGGATCGTCGGCCCCACCCGTTCGCTGCTGTTGCCGACGCGAATCGACCGTCTCGTGCTGGCCGCCGACGAGACCGCCCTGCCGGCCGTGGGGCGCCTGCTCGACGAACTGGCCAGCCGAACCCCGGGATTCGAGACCACGATCGTCGTCGACGTCCCATCGCCGGTCAGCATCCAGGAGCTCCCGCAGCCCCCTGGCGTGACGATCCAGTGGGTCCACGACTCCGATGCCTGGCTCGAGGCGATCAGCGACCTGCCGTGGCCCGATGTCACGACGTTCTGCTGGGTGGCTGCCGAGTCCGGAGCCGTCCGCCGGGCCCGCCGGTTCCTCACCGACACCCGCGCCGTCCCCCGCGACTGCCTCGACGCCACCGGCTACTGGCGGAGGTGAGGATTCCCCGGTTAACCGGGGAATCCGTCACTGAGCGTGGGAAATTTCCCACGTTAAGTGACAGGAAACCCACTTAACCGGGGAATC
Organism: uncultured Aeromicrobium sp.; assembly: GCA_964473845.1. Lineage (GTDB taxonomy): Bacteria > Actinomycetota > Actinomycetes > Propionibacteriales > Nocardioidaceae > Aeromicrobium. Next base: position 10,188 of record CAYYQO010000034.1, on the reverse strand, counting down.
CGCCACCGGGATCAGCGCTGGTGCAGGCGTGCGGCGACCGGGTGCCCGTGCCACCACAGCGTCTGGTCGAGCTCGGATCCGTCGCGGGTCGCCCACGTCCGCACCATGACGCGGTCCGTGCCGAGTTCGTGGTCGATCAGGGCGGTGCCGTTGTCGAGACTCAGTTCGGTGCGCTCGACGTCGCCGCAGGTGGAAAAACGGGGACGGCCGACGAGGCGCCGCCAGCGGCCGACGGGCCGGGTGGTGCCGCGCACGATGTGGCTGCGCAGACCTTCGTGGGCCACGACGTTCGCCTGGGTGCCGAGTTGGTGCAGGGCGGCGGCGATGTCGTCGGTGGACATGACGTAGACGCGGCCGATCTGGCCCGCGCGCATCGTGGGCCCGGTCTCGGTGCCGAGACGGGACAGCGCAAAGGAAACGGTTGCCGTGCTCATGGTTCCCACGTCACCGCATGAGTCTGTCCTGTGGCTGAGAGGAGGGTGAACTCTCGGTGAGTAGTCAGCGCGAGCCCAGCACGAGCCATCGGTCCCCGCGCTGTCGGCCCCACAGCGTGACCCACCGTGCCGCCATGAACAGCCCGTAGGCGCCCCACAGCCAGGTCAGTCCAGCATCGTTCGCCCGGACTAGCAAGGCGAACGGCACGTAGGCGACCAGGGTGATCAGGCCTGCCCAGGCGAGGTAGACGCCGTCACCGGCACCGATCAGGACGCCGTCCAGCACGAAGACGACACCGGAGACGGGTTGGATGAGCGCCACCAGCAGCAACGCGGGAACGGCGGCCGCGCGCACGTCGGCGTCAGGACTGAACGCCCGGGCGACCCACGGAGCGGTCAGCGCGAGAATCAGGCCGGAGACAGCGCCGAAGCCGAGTCCCCAGCCGATGACCCGGCGGGTGATGGCGCGGGTCCCGGCGGCATCGCCCGCGCCGAGTGAGTGACCGGTGAGGGTCTGGGCGGCGATCGCGAAGGCGTCCAGCGCGAAGGCCAGGAACATCACGATCGTCGTGGCGATCTGGTGAGCAGCCAGTGACGCGTCTCCGAATCCCGCAGCGACGAGCGTGGCCAGCAACAGAACGGCCCGCAGGCTCAGGGTCCGCAGTAGGAGGGGAACCCCGTCCCGGCCGGCGCGCGACACGTCGCTCCACCGCATCCGAGCGGAGGCATGGGTGGTGCGACTGCGGCGGACCACCTGGAGGACCAGGGCCAGGGCCGCGGCCCACTGGGCCAGCACCAGGCCGAGCGCCGCACCGCGCATGCTCAGGCCGAGGCCGTAGACGAGCGCCACGGTCAGGATCACGTTGAGGATGTTCGCGGCGATCATGACGACCAGCGGTGTACGCAGGTCCAGGACGCCGCGGAGCGCACCGGTGGCCGCCAGGACGAGCAACACGGCCGGGACGCTGGCCGCGGCGATCTGCAGGTACTCGGTCGTCAGGTCGGCGACGGCTGGCGAACTGGCCAGCGCTTCGCCGAGGGGGCGAGCCGCCACGGCCGTCGCCGCTCCCAGCACCACGCCGATCAACAGCGCCAACCAGACCCCGCCGAGTGCGGCCTCGAGGGCGCGCCGGGAGTCACCGGCGCCCTGGTGCCGCGCGACCGTGGCGGTGCTGCCGTAGGCGAGGAAGACGCACAGCCCGACGATCGTCGAGAGGATCGTGGAGGCGGCGCCGAGGGCGGCCAGTTCGGCGCGTCCGAGGTGGCCCACGATGGCCGTGTCGGCCATCAGCATCAGCGGTTCGCAGATCAGCGCAGCGAAAGCAGGAACCGTGACAGCCAAGATCTGGCGATCCAGAGGGATGATCTGCACGAGGCGACGATACCCCTGTGAACAGTGAGGTTGATTTGTCGACAAGTCGGCGATGTCCCGACGACACGCCGTGGAAAACCTTCCCGCGCAAATTAGTCGGAAACAATCGCTGTTCCACATCTGGTGACGAACGTTTGCGCAGGTCAGAGCCATTTGTGACGCCCGTCGCACAGCTCTTTCCACAGGGTGGTCCACTGGCTGTGCACACATGATGACGGCGTTTTCCACAGGGATCCGTAGGTTGTTCACACCCCTTGTGCATCGCCGTCTCGACCCTGGTCGGCCGGGGCCGTAGTGTCACCGTGTCGGGGGCGCTCGGACCGCGAGGGAAACGGTTCTTGTCGGACCTTCGTCGTAGTTTCGAACCCAGCTGCCGATCACGTCGAGGAGTGCCGTGAGCGTTACCGATCTGTATGAATCCGGACCACCTTCGGACTCTGCGGCGACCGGTTACGTGCCCCCCCAGGACATGGCGGCCGAGCAGAGCGTTCTCGGCGCGATGTTGCTGTCGAAGAATGCGATCGACCCGGCCACCGACATGCTCGAGAGCCGGGACTTCTACCGCCCCGCGCACGAGCTGATCTTCGACGTCATCGCCGAACTGGCCGGCCGGGGCGAGCCGGCCGACGCCATCACCGTCGCGGCCGAGCTGACCCGCCGCGGCGAGATCGCCCGGATCGGCGGCGCGGCGTACCTGCACGATCTGGTCCAGGGCGTCCCGATCGCGGCGAACGTCGACTACTACGCCGAGATCGTCCACGAGAAGGCCGTGTTGCGCCGACTGGTCGAGGTCGGCCAGCAGGTCGCCCAGTTGGGCCAGTCGGGCACGGGCGAGATCGAGGACATCGTCGACCGGGCCCAGAAGGCCGTGCTCGACGTCGACGGCGCGAAGTCCACCGAGGACTACTCGGTGCTGTCGGACCTGATGTCGTCGACGATCGACGAGCTCGAGGAGCTCGAGACCCGCTCGGGCGAGGTCCAGGGCGTCATGTCCGGCTTCGGCGATCTCGATCGGTTGACGACGGGCTTCCGCCCGGGACAGATGATCGTCGTCGCCGCCCGACCCGGCGTGGGCAAGTCGACGCTGGGCCTGGACTTCGTCCGGCACGCATCGATCCGCCAGGGCCTCACCTCGGCCATCTTCAGCTTGGAAATGACCGGCGCCGAGATCGCGATGCGTCTGCTCTCGGCCGAGGCCAAGGTCGCGATCCAGCACATGCGCGGCGGCTCCATGTCGGGCCGCGACTGGGATGCGATCGGCCGCGCGATGGCCACGGTGCAGGCCGCGCCGATCGTGATCGACGACAGCCCGAACATGACGATGCCCGAGATCCGTTCCAAGGCCCGCCGGATCAAGAAGCAGCACGGCCTCGACTTCATCGTGTTGGACTACCTGCAGCTCATGACGTCGGGCAAGCGTGTCGAGAGCCGCCAGGTCGAGGTCTCGGAGTTCAGCCGTCAGATCAAGCTGCTGGCCAAGGAGCTGGAATTGCCGGTCGTCGCGATCAGCCAGTTGAACCGCGGCTCCGAGCAGCGCACCGACAAGACCCCGCAGTTGTCGGACCTGCGTGAGTCTGGCTCGATCGAGCAGGACGCCGACATCGTCATGCTGCTCAACCGCCCCGACGCCTACGGCGCCGGCGAGTCCGAGCGCCCCGGAGAGGCCGACATCATCGTCGCCAAGAACCGTTCGGGCCCCGTCAACAAGGTCGCCGTCTCGTTCCAGGGCCACTACTCACGCTTCACTCCCATGGCCCGCGAGCCCGAGACCGCGCCCGGCGGCGCGTCGGGCGCCGACTTCGCCTGATCGGCTCCTGTCACGGCATCGTGGTACCAAGGGGTCGCCAGGGTGACCACAAGGTAGAAACTTCGGTGGGCCACGTCGCCTCATTCACCTCATCGACATCGTCCGAACCACCGTCACCACAGTGGGCTGGCGAATCGTGAAACCGCCTGTCCTGCGGAGCCGTTCCTGCCTACGCTGGCGGACATGAACCCGCTCCGCGTTCTCCTGGCCGGTGCCTTGGGCGCCACGCTCGTTCTCTCCGCGTCACCAGCCATGGCCCAGTCCGTGACCGGCGCCGATGCGGCCGGTGACGTGGCCGGGGTCCCGTACGTGAACCTCAAGGCCGTCACGGTGAAGAACACGAAGAAGGCCATCACGATCAACTACTCCAGCCAGAGCTTCGGCAACCTCAGCGGGGTCGAGCAACTGCTGCTCGACACCGATCCGAAGAAGCCCGGCCCGGAACTGATGATCGGCTTCGCGCGGTACAGCGAGAGTTGGGTCCATCCGATGCGTCGGTGGAAGCAGGATCGGTCGAAGGCAGCGAAGAAGAAGTGGAGCGAGACCTACGCGCCCCGGCGCGGCACCTGCGATGCGACAGTGCGGATCAACTCCCGCTGGAAGCGGAACTTCACTCCCGTGACGATCACGATCCGCAAGAAGAAGGGCTGCATCACCGCCAAGGCGGTCCGCGTGCACCTGACCACGTGGACCAATGCGCGGTTCGACATGAAGACCTACGAGGCGTGGCCGATCACGATCCGCGACGACCTGCCCAACGGTGCACGGAAGTTCACGCCGTGGATCAAGCAGCGGTCGGCCAAGGCCAAGCCGCGCCGGTTCAACGACCGTGCGGACCGGGTGAACTGGTGGAACGACATCCGCTCGGTCAAGGTGGACCACGCGAACACCGCGCTCACCGTGTCGGTCCGGCACCTGGCGAAGGCCGCGAACCAATCCGGTGCGGTGCGGACGTACCTCGACACGAACGGGGACCGTCGGCCGGACTTCGAGGTCGTCGCCGGAGACGCCGGATCCGGCCTGAGCCTGACCCGGATGGCCGGGTGGAACCAGTACCGCGATCGCGTGACCTGTCCGTCGCTCACCGGCAGATCGGCACCGAGAGGCACTCGCACCTCGTGGGTCTCGGTGCCCACGAGCTGCCTCGGCGATCCTGCCCAGGTTCGGGTCGCGGTGAACACCGAGGACTTCAGCGTGCTGACGGTCGGCGGCCGCACCACCGACTGGTGGCGCGGAACCCGCGCCTGGACCTCACCGATCAAGCGCGGCTGACGCCGACTGCGGCAGGACGCCGACCCGCCGCAACCTCTTCTCGAACCACGGTGCCAGCGCGCGCGTGAACGTGGCGGTCAGGTGCTGGCGGTCGCGGTACATGATCTGGCCGCGCGGCGTCACGACCCGGCACACCTTCTGCGGGCAGTAGACGTTGCGCATCGAGATCCGGTGGGCGGACCGTGGCCCGTACTGCTGGCGAGCCAGCAGGACCGAGGGTTTCGTCCAGTCGAACCACATCACGTTCGCCGCGTCGTCCGCGCAGTTCTTCCACTTCCGATGACCGGAGTTCTTGCGCAGGCATTCGGTGGGTGAAGGTCGCGTCAGCACCCAGTTCGCCGTGTCGGAGACGACCAGGACCGGGATCTTGCGCTTGAGTGCAGGCCGCCAGGCCTTGACGGTGTCCGGGCCGCGTTGTGCGTAGGTGCCGGGCATGGTCGAGGCGCGATGGTTCGTCACGATCGCCGCGACGTTCCGCTGACGAGCGATGTAGCGGTTCACGTTGCGGCGCCACGTCTGGCAGTCCTTGCGGATCCACGCCGTGGGGTTGTCGATGACCCGCGTCGACCAGCCGCAGCGCGACCGGAGGATCAACGTGACGCGGATCTTTCCCTCCTCCGCGAGCCGCCTGAACGCCGGGGAGAGGGCACGCAGGTGCGAGTCGCCGATCAACAGCACGCGCGGGCCGCGCCGCCCGTAGTCGCAGGTCAGGACCTTCGTCTCGCCCGGGCGGGTGCCGGGGAAGCACGCGCGGGTCCCGGGCGCGACGTCACGCTCGGCCTTCGCGATGCTCGAGAGTCTTGGGCCGGGCTCGCGCGCCGTCGCCGGTTCCGCCATCGCCCCCAGGAGCACGGCGGCGCACATGACCAACCTCATCGCCCGGTGGACGGTCATGGACACCTCGCTCTGTCGCGGTAGCACTGCGAACAGCGTGCCACGAAGCAGGCCGGGGCCGCAGCGTCATCGTCCGTCGATCAGCCCGCGCTGGCGGGCGACCGCCACGGCGGCGGTGCGCGAGTCGACGCCCAGCTTGTCGAAGACGTGCGCCAGGTGGGTCTTCACCGTCGCGAGGGAGACATGCAGCGTTCGGGCGACCGCCTCGTTGGAACTGCCGTCGGCGACGAGGTCCAGCACCTCCAGTTCGCGCGGGGTCAGGCTGGTCCCGGGGGTAAGCACGCGTTCGATGAGCCGTTGCTGGACGGTGGGGCCGAGAGCGGTGCGGCCCGCGGCGGCGGCCCGGATGGCGGCCGTCAGCTCGTCGGTGGGCGCATCCTTCAACAGGTAGCCGATCGCCCCGGCCTCCACGGCCGTGACGATGTCGGCGTCCGAATCGTACGTTGTCAGCACCAGCACGGGCGGTCCACCGCGGGCGAGCAGTTGGCGAGTGGCCTCCGCGCCGCCCATGCGGCCCGCTCCGAAGCGCAGGTCGATCAGGACGACGTCGGCACCGAGGTCGGCGGCCACCAGATCCTCGGCCGTCGCGAATGACTCGACGCTCATGTCGGGCTGGGCGTCGAGCAGGGCCTGGAGCCCCGCACGCACGACCGGATGGTCGTCGGCCATCGCGACGCGGATCACGTGGGAACCTCGACGGCCACTGCGGTGCCGCGGCCGGGAGCCGACTCGACCACGGCGCGCCCTCCCAGTTCCTCGACTCGCGACCGCATCGCGCCCAACCCGAAACCGGCTTGGGTCGGGTCGAATCCCACGCCGTCGTCGACGACGTCGAGCAGGACCGATCCCTCGAGGTAGCTCAGCGTCACGTCGACCCGCGTCGCACCGGCGTGGCGCTCGACGTTGGCCAGGGTGGACTGGGCCACGCGCACGAGGGCGGCGGACGTGGCGACAGGGATGTCGCGCGGCTCGCCGCTGACCGACCAGTGCGAAGCAGCGATGTCGGTTCGACCGACGATCCGTTCCAACGCCTCCTCCAGGGTCGAGCCGGCCAGGTCGGCCGGCGCGAGACCCCGGACGAACTGGCGCACCTCGACCAGGTTCTCGCGGGCCACCTCGCGGGCACGACGGACCTGGGAGTCGTCCCCCGTCTCCTCGGCCACGCGGAGCAGCAACTCGATCGAGCTCAGTCCTTGGGCCAGCGTGTCGTGGATCTCGCGGGCCAGCCGGACGCGCTCGGCCGAGATGCCTCGTTCGTGTTCGGCCTCGGCCAACTGGTGGCGGGTGGCGACGAGCTCGTCGATCAGCTGTTGCCGAGCCTCGGATTCACGCAGCACCGTCTCGAGTCCGATGATCACGGCGACCACCAGTGTGCCACCCAGGACGGGACCGAGCACTGCGCCCACCGGCGCGAGATCGAACGTGAGCCCGGCTGCCACCGCGGCGATCGTGGTGGCTGCCACCGCCGGGACACCCGGCCGGGGACCGAGCACGTGCAGTTGCAGCAGCATGAGCGGGAACGCCAACCAGATGGCCGGCGTCTCGGCCGTGACCAGGACGACCAGCCACGCGAGGGTGAGTGCGAGGATCCATGCTCCGTCCGGCCACCACCGGCCACGCGGCGCGCTCACCGACACCGCCGGATGCACGAGCAGCCGGCCACCGACGAACGCAGCCGCGAAGACGACGACGGCCACCACGGCGACCGGATTCTCCCAACTCTGGACCACCACGACCGCAGCCAGCACGAGGACCATCAGGTCCAATCCGGCCCGCAGGGCACGCGTCGTCGCGGCGACCGAGAGGGGACTCACGTCTCCACGCTAGCGCCAGCGGCAGGGCACGCCATCGGCCGAAAGGATGAGCGCAGGACCAATCCGGTGTCCGATGTGTGGTGGGTGCCCGGCGACGAGGCTGGAGTCATGTTCGTCGCATTGCATGATCTCCGCTACGCCAAGGGCCGTTTCGCGCTCATGGTCACCGTCATCGTTCTGGTCGCCTTCCTCGTCGGATTCCTCGCGGCCCTGACCGGAGGCCTGGCCCGGGCCTCGACCTCCGCCGTCACGGATCTGCCCGCCGACCGACTCGCGTTCACCGTCCAGGAGGGATCGAAACCCGACTTCACCTCCTCGACGGTCACGCGGGACGACGTGGCGGCTTGGAGTCACGTCGACGGCGTTGACGGGGCCGAGCCGCTCGGTGTCGCCACCACGCGTGCCTCGGCAGGCACCACCACCGCCGCCGTGACCGCGTTCGGCGTGGAGTCCGGCTCCGCTCTCACCCCGGGGGCGCAGTCGATCCGGTCCGGTGAGGTCCTGCTGAGCGAAGCTGCCCGGGACGCTCTCGGAGACGTGCGGACCGTCTCGATCGGTGGGGCCGACTACACGGTGGTCGCCACGGCAGGTGACGATTCCTTCTCCCACCTGCCGGTGGTGTGGATGAACCTCGGCGACTGGCAGGGCCTCGGTGCAGCGCCGGGGCAGGACACCGCCTCCGTCGTCGCGATCCACGGGGTGCCGGACGGCGCCGTCGACGGCATGAGCGCCGTCACGCTCTCGGACGCGCGGGCGGCGATCGGCTCGTTCACGTCCGAGAACGGTTCACTGCGGACGATCTCGGGCTTCCTCGTCGCGATCTCGGCCCTGGTGATCGGTGCGTTCTTCTCGGTCTGGACGGTCGGTCGATCCGGTGACATCGCGGTGCTCAAGGCACTCGGCGCCTCGACGCGCTACCTGTTGAAGGACGCGATCGGACAGGCAGCCGTGATCCTGGTCGGCGGTGTCGCCGCGGGTACGGGCCTGGCGTTCGCCGCTGCCGCCGCCCTGAGCGGTGTCATGCCGGTGGTGCTCGATCCGGGCACGTTCCTGGCGCCCGCCGCCCTGCTCGTCGTCGCCGGACTCATCGGTGCCGCTGCCGCCGTGGCTCGCATCACCCGTATCGATCCCCACACCGCTCTCGCGGCCCGCTGACAGGAGAACAACCATGGATCTGCATCTCGACGACCTCGTCCTGACCTACCCGGACGGCGACCGCACGCTGACCGCCGTCGACCACGTGTCGCTCACGGTTCCCGCCGGGACGACCACCGCGCTGCTCGGCCCGTCCGGGTCGGGCAAGTCGAGCCTGCTCGCCCTGGCCGGCGGGCTCACCCGGCCGCAGCAGGGTCGCGTCCGGATCGGTGACGAGACCGTGTTCGCGCCGGAGACCTCCGTCGCCGACGCGGCGCGCGTCCGCCTCGACCGGATCGGGATCGTGTTCCAGCAGCCCCAACTGCTGGAGTCGCTGTCGGCCGTCGAGCAACTGGAACTGCGGGCACACCTGCGTGGCAGTTCCGCGAAGTCGGCCCGGGCGTCGGCGATGGAACTGCTCGATGCAGTGGGGCTGGTCGATCGTGCCGACCACCGTCCGGGCCAACTCTCGGGCGGCCAGCGTCAGCGGGTGGCGATCGCCCGCGCGTTGTGGGGAGAGCCGGACGTCCTGCTGGTCGACGAGCCCACCTCGGCGCTCGACCACGAGCGGGGTGAGGCCATCGTCGAGCTCATCACCGGGCTGGCCGGCCAATTCGCAGCGGCGACCCTGCTGGTCTCGCACGATGCGTCGACGCTCGGGTCGGTCGAGTCGCGGGTCAGTCTCGTCGACGGGCGCCTCGGACCGTCCCCCGTAGGCGCGACCGCTCAGGCGTGACCGAGGGCCAGACCGGCGGCGCGGCCCGAGAAGATGCAGCCGCCCAGGAACGTGCCCTCGAGGGAGTTGTAACCGTGCACGCCGCCGCCGCCGAATCCGGCGACCTCGCCCGCGGCATACAGGCCGGGCACGGGTTCGCCGTCCGCGCCGATCACCTGGGAGTCGAGGTTGGTCTGCAGGCCGCCGAGGGTCTTGCGCGACAGGATGTTCAGCCGGACCGCGATCAGCGGGCCCTTGGCAGGGTCGAGGATGCGGTGCGGCTTGGCCACGCGGACGATCTTGTCCAGCTTCGCCCGGCGCGCGTTGTGCACCGCCATGACCTGGGTGTCCTTCGTGAACGGGTTGGCGAACTCGCGGTCGCGGGCGACGATCTGGCGCTCCAGCTCGGCCAGGTCGAGCTTCGGCCCGCGCGAGATCCGGTTCATCTGATCGACCAGTTCGGGCAGCGTCGACGCGACGACGAAGTCCTCGCCGTGCTCCTTGAACTTCTCGACGGGGCCGGGGGCGCCCTTCGCGAGGCGGCTCTTGATCAGGAACGTGATGTCGCGTCCCGTGATGTCGGGATTCTGCTCCGAGCCCGACAGCGCGAACTCCTTCTCGATGATCGACTGCGTCAGCACGAACCACGAGTAGTCGTGGCCGGTCGCGAGGATCTGCTTCATCGCGCCGATCGAGTCAGCGCCGGGAACGCCCGACATGCCGGTCAGGCGGCGGCCGTTCGCGTC
>CAYYQO010000033.1:21854-23696 GCA_964473845.1 uncultured Aeromicrobium sp. | reverse complement strand
CCAAGACGGTGTACGACAAGGGCGGCGACAGCCACCTGTACTGCTTCCAGGGCTTCGGCACGGTCCGGACGGACTTCAACACGAACCCGCGCGACTGTGGTGGTCCGGAGGGTTCGTTCAACCTGTGGGACGAGGGCTCGAACGCCTCGGGTGTCCTGGGTGACTACGGGCACGCGTACCAGTTCATGCTGTACCTGTACGACAAGTTCGGTGAGGACTTCATCTCCGAGTTGCACCGTGACGGTGAGGACCAGGGTCTGGCCGGCGTCGCGAAACTGCTCGAGGCCGAGGGCACGACACTGCGTCAGGTCCAGCACGACTTCCAGTCGATGACCCTGCTGGACAAGATCGTCGGCGATGCGAAGCTGCCGCTGCTGATCGGCACCTCGAAGGCGAAGGTCACCACGCCCAGCCTGCGTTCGTCGGTGAATCTGGCGAACCCGGCGTCGTACGCCACACCGGGCGCGGCGCCGAACGGAGCCGACTACGTCCCGCTCACGGTCAACGGCAAGGCGGTCAAGGGTACGACCCTGCGCTCGTTGCGCTTCGACGGTGACACGACGCTGCCGGAGCAGGAACTGCAGTGGACCTCGACGACCGACGATCCCGATCGCCCCGGTGACGCCGTGTTGTTCTCGGGCAACGCGAACAGCACGGATGCCGCGGCCGTGATTCCGGTGACCGTGCCGGCCGACGATGCGACGCTGACCTTCGACGCCAAGTACGGCGCCGAGGAGGGCTACGACTACGGCTACGTCCAGGTCTCGACCGACGGTGGCGCCACGTACACGTCGATCGAGGGCGACAAGACGGTGCCGGGTCCGCAGGGCCCGTCGCTCAACGGCACGACCGACGGGTTCGAGCAACACTCGTTCGATCTGTCGGCCTACGCGGGCCAGGAGATCCTGCTGTCGTTCCGCTACATCTCGGACGGTGGGGTCAACGAGGGCGGTATCAAGGTCGACGACGTGGTGGTCGGTGGTACGACCGTCAGTGACGGCTCGAACCTGGACGCGTTCAAGTCGCCGACCCAGATCCATCCGACCCAGGTCGAGAACTGGCACGTCAAGCTCGTCGGCATCCATCCCGGCAAGGTGCCCTACGTCGCTCAGGTCGCCTGGGACGGCAAGTCGACGATCAAGCTCGACGCCGTCACGCGGCTCAAGTTGCTGCCGGCCTCGCAGATCGTCGCGGTCATCGGCTACGACGAATCCACCGAGATGGTCCAGCAGTACGCGCCGTACACGCTGACCGTGAACGGGGAGGTCCAGCCCGGCGGTCGCTGACAGGGTGACTGATTCCCCGGTTAAGTGGGTTTCCTGTCACTGAACGTGGGTTGTGGACCACGTTCAGTGACGGATTCCCCACTTAACCGGGGAATCCGCGCCCACCCAGGAGGCAGCATGATCGACCGACCCCGCCGACTGCGGTCATCGGCAGCGATGCGCCGGCTGGTGCGTGAGACGCACCTCGAGCCGTCGCAATTGATCCTGCCGATGTTCGTGGCCGAGGACATCACCGCGCCGAAGCCGATCACGAGCATGCCCGGCGTGGTCCAGCACACGCGCGAGTCGGCTCGCAAGGCCTACGCCGAGGCGGCCGAACTGGGGCTGGGCGGCGTCATGCTGTTCGGGGTCCCCGAGCACAAGGACGCGCAGGGTTCAGGGGCACTCGACCCGGCAGGCATCCTCAACGTCGCGATTGCCGACGCGCGCGCCGAGGTCGGCGACGACCTGCTGGTCATGAGCGACCTGTGCCTCGACGAATTCACCGATCACGGCCACTGCGGCGTGCTCGACGACCGGGGCCGGGTCGACAACGACGCCACGCTCGAGGTCTACG
>CAYYQO010000033.1:7699-21844 GCA_964473845.1 uncultured Aeromicrobium sp. | reverse complement strand
CCAGGTCGCCGTCATCCGCGAGGCGCTGGACGCCGCCGGTCACCTCGACGTCGTGGTGCTGGCCTATGCCGCGAAGTACGCGTCGGCGTTCTACGGCCCGTTCCGTGAAGCGGTCGACTCGTCGCTGCAGGGCGACCGCCGCACGTATCAGCAGGATCCGGCCAACCGCCGCGAGGCGCTGCGCGAGACCCTGCTGGACGTCGACGAGGGCGCGGACATCGTGATGGTCAAGCCGGCGATGTCCTACCTCGACATCGTGGCCGACGTCCGCGCCGCGGTGGACCTGCCGGTCGCGGCCTATCAGGTCTCGGGCGAGTACGCGATGATCGAGGCCGCCGCGGCCCAGGGCTGGATCGACCGCGACCGCGCGATCGACGAGTCGCTGCTGTCGATCCGCCGCGCCGGCGCCGACATGATCCTGACCTACTGGGCCGCCGAGTACGCCGCGCGCCTGCGCTGATCGGGCCGTGGACGTTTCGGTCGGGGAGGCCTGAGCCGGCCGGCCCACAGCACGCCGCCGACCACGAGGACGCCGCCGAGGAACTCCAGGGTCGTCGGTCGTTCGTGCAGCACGATCCAGGCCGTCGCCATCCCGACGACCGGCACGAGCATCGAGAACGGGGCGACGACCCCGGCCGCGTGCCGCCCCATGAGCCAGACCCAGATGCCGGAGCCGACCAGCGTCCCGAGCAGCACGGTGTACGCCAGGCCGATCCAGGCGGGAACTGCTTCGGCCGAGAGCGAGGTCGCGAACGCGTGCTGGATCTCGTCAGGCCCCTCGACGACGAGCGACAGGGCGAACATCGGCAACGGCGGGACGACCGTCATCCAGCAGATCAGGTGCAGTGGCTTGTCAGGAGCCGCGAGCCGGGTCGAGACATTGCCGACCGCCCAGCCGAGCGCGCCGATCACGACGAGCCAGAACGGCCACCAGTCGCCGCCGCTGCCGCGGGACAGGCCGACGATCGCCAGGCCGCCGACGGCGACGGTGATGCCGGCGATCCTGCGCGGGGTGAGTGACTCACGCAGGAACACGGCGCCCAGCACCACCGTGAAGGGCGCGGACGCCTGGAGGACGAGCGAGGCGAGACCGGTCGGGAAACCCTGCGCCATGCCGAGGTAGAGCCCGACGAACTGTACGATCCCGAACCCGAAGCCGTACAGCAGTAGCCAGCGCAGGCGCACGTTCGGCCGTGGCACGAACAGCAGTGCGGGGATCGCGATGGCGGTGAAGCGCAGGGCGACCAGCAGGATCGGCGGGAACTGCTGGAGCGAGTAGTGCATCGCGAGGAAGTTGACGCCCCACAAGACGGCGACGACGCATGCGAGAGCGATGTGGCGGATGGGCACGCTTCAGTCTCGCGGTCACGAGCATGAAGGACCAGCGAGAAATCATGAACCATCACTGTAGGGTGCCTACATGGATGTGCGGCACCTCGAACTGCTCCGGGAGCTCAGCGTCCGGGGCACGCTGGCCGCTGTCGCCGCGGCCACCCATCGCACCCCGTCAGCGGTCTCCCAGCAGTTGCGGACGGCCGAGCGGGACCTGGGCGTCCCGTTGGTCGAACCGTTCTCGCGAGGGGTCAGGCTCACCACTGCGGGCCAACTCCTCGCCGACAGCGCAGGGTCGGTGGGCAGCGCCATCGCCGAGGTGCGGGCGAAACTCGACGCGAGCCTGGGCGAACCGAGCGGCCGCGTCTCGATCGGAGCCCTGCCGAGTGCTGCCGAGGCGTTGCTGCCGCCCTTGCTCGCGCGGCTGGCCGACACGTCCATCGAGTTGGACCTCGACGACTTCGACGTCGCGGAGTCCGACTTCGCGGCCCGCACGCTCGATTCGGACATCGTGATCGCGCACAGCCTGACCGGCGATGTCCCCAGCGGTGCCGAGTCTCTCGTGAGCCGGGTCCTCGTGCGCGAGCCGATCGACGTGGCAATGCCCGCGGATCACCCATTGGCGGCTCGCCTCCACCTGCGGCCGGCCGACCTCGTGGGCCACCCGTGGATCGCCGTCCCGGCGGGCTATCCGTTCGACACGATCCTCATCACGGTCGAGAACCTGACGGGGGAGCGGTTGGACCGCCGCTATCGCGTGCGTGACAACCGCGTCGTCGAGGCGCTCGTCGGAGTCGGGGAGGGCATCGCGTTGCTGCCCCGCTTCACGACGCGACCGCGACCCGGCGTGGTGCTCCGCCCGTTGATCGGGGTCCGCGCCGATCGCAGCATCGTCGCCCTCTCCCAGCCGGACCGGCACGCGCGTCTCGCGGTGCGCACGGTCGTCGATCTGCTCACCGAGATCGGCGACGAACTGGGCACGGGCTGACCCTCGTCGAAGCCGCGGTTTTTCGCGGTGGGGTCGGCTGGGACAATGCAGGGGTGGAGAAGTCGACGCAGGTGTCCGAGTCGCTGTTCGCGCGCGCCCAGCAGGTCTCACCCGGCGGGGTGAACTCACCCGTCCGGGCCTTCCGCGCCGTGGGCGGGACGCCCCGATTCATGAAATCCGGAACCGGCGCGTGGCTGACCGACGCCGACGACAACCAGTACGTCGACCTGGTCGGTTCGTGGGGTCCGATGCTGCTGGGCCACGCGCATCCCGAGGTCATCGAGGCCGTCACCGCCGCTGCTGCCCGTGGCACCAGCTTCGGTACCCCCGCCGAACCCGAGGTGTTGCTGGCCGAGGAGATCGTCGGCCGCGCGCCCGTCGATCGGGTGCGCATGGTCTCGTCCGGCACCGAGGCGACGATGTCGGCGATCCGCCTGGCCCGGGGATTCACCGGCCGCGACCGGATCGTGAAGTTCAGCGGCTGCTACCACGGGCACGTCGACGCGCTGCTGGCCGAAGCCGGCTCCGGCGTCGTCACGCTGGGCATCCCCGGGACTCCCGGAGTCCCCGCACACGTCACGGCCGACACGATTGTCCTGCCGTACAACGACACCGCAGCCGTGGACGCGGCGTTCGCCGAGTACGGCGACCAGATCGCGTGCGTCATCACCGAGGCCGCGGCCGGGAACATGGGCGTCGTCCCGCCCGCGCCCGGATTCAACGCCCACCTGGCCCGCACGTGCGCGGCGAACGGTGCGCTGTTCATCAGCGACGAGGTCATGACCGGATTCCGTGCGGCCCGCAGCGGGCACTGGGAGCTCGACGGTCGGGTCGAGGGCTGGAAGCCCGACCTGGTCACGTACGGCAAGGTCATGGGAGGCGGCTTCCCGGCCGCCGCCTTCGGCGGCCGGGCCGACGTCATGGACCTGCTGGCGCCGGTCGGGCCGGTCTACCAGGCCGGCACGCTCTCGGGCAATCCGGTCGCCTCCACGGCGGGCCTCACGACGCTGCGGCTCGCGACTCCCGAGGTCTACGAACGGCTCGCCGCGACGTCCATCCAGGTGCAGGCCCTGGTCACCGAGGCCTTGACCACGGCCGGCGTCCCGCACGTGGTCCAGGCCGCCGGGACGATGTTCAGCGTCTTCTGGGGCACGACCGAGCCGGTGACCGACTTCGCCGGCGCCCAGGCCCAGGACACCGGCGCCTACTCCGCCTTCTTCCACGCGATGCTGGACGCCGGGGTCTACCTGCCGCCCAGCGCCTACGAGGCCTGGTTCCTGTCGGCGGCGCACGACCCCGACGTCGACTCGGCCCCACTCTCTAGACTGGCCGAAGCCCTGCCCGGCGCCGCGCGCGCGGCCGCGGCAGCAGCCCGCTGACACCGAAGGATCCAGATGAGCACCCGCACGATCGTCCACCTGATGCGCCACGGCGAGGTCCATAACCCCACGGGGGTGTTGTACGGGCGGTTGGCCGGCTACAACCTCTCGGAGCTGGGTCACGACATGGCGGCCACGGTGGCCGAATCGCTCAAGTCGAACGACATCACCCACTTGGTCGCATCGCCGCTGGAGCGCGCGCAGCAGACCGCCCAGCCGCTCGCCGACATTCTGGAACTGTCGATCCGGACCGACGAGCGGGTCATCGAGGCCGAGAACAAGTTCGAGGGCCGTCAGGTGGGCGTCGGCCCGAAGGCCTTCGCCAACCCGAGGTACTGGCCGTGGCTGTGGAACCCGCTGCGCCCGACGTGGGGCGAGGCCTACACGAAGATCGCCGCCCGCATGCGCCCGGCGATCGACGACGCCCGCGAGGCGGCGCGGGGTCACGAAGCCGTGATCGTGTCGCACCAACTACCCGTGTGGATCGCCCGCCGCTCGTACGAGCAGGGCCGGTTCGCGCACGATCCGCGCAACCGCCAGTGCAACCTGGCCAGCCTCACGTCGCTGACCTTCGAGGACGACACCTTCACGGGCCTCGTCTACAGCGAGCCCGCCGGACACCTGATCCCCGACGCGCTGCGCGGAAAGTTCATCGGCGGAGCATGAGCCCCGCCCGATCCGCGCGACTCGTCGTGGTCGCGCTCATGGCGCTCGTCCTCTCGGCCTGCATCGGCGGGATCGAGGACACCGGCGACGACGGTTTCATCAGCGGTAGCGGTGAGATCACCTTCGTCGACCCGGGCAAGCGCCAGCCGGCCCCGGAGTTGTCGGGCATCGACCTCGACGGCAACGAGTTCAGCACCGCCGATCTCCGGGGCAAGGTGCTGGTCGTGAACCTGTGGGGTTCGTGGTGCCCGCCGTGCCGCAAGGAGGCCCCCGCGCTCAAGCAGGTCGCCGATGAACTGGCCGACCAGAACGTCCAGTTCGTCGGACTGTTGGCGAAGGACAAGGCGTCCATGGCCAAGGCGTTCAACGCCAAGATCGGCATCACGTATCCCACGATCGACGACACTGCGGGCCGCAACCAGGCGGCCTTCGCCGACTCACTGCCGTCGATGGCGATTCCGACGACGTGGATCATCGACGCGAACGGCAAGGTGGCCGCCCGGGCGATGACCGAACTCAGCACCGCAACCCTTCATGCCCTGGTCGAGCAGACCAAGAAGAGCACCCAGTGATCGCTGGCGACGTCACCGATTGGTTCCTCGACACTGCTGCGTCGGGCAACCTCGTGCTCACGGTGCCCGTCGCCTTCCTCGCCGGTCTGGTCTCGTTCTTCAGTCCGTGCGTCGTGCCGTTGCTGCCGGGCTACCTGTCGTATGTCTCCGGCGTCGCGGTGACCGAGCTGGAGTCCGCCAGGCGCGGCCGGGTCGTGGCCGGTGCCCTGCTTTTCGTGCTCGGATTCACCGCGGTTTTCGTTGCGAGCGGGGCGCTGTTCGGGGCCGCGGGACAGCGACTGCTGCCGTACCAGCGTGAGATCTCGGTCGTCGCGGGCATCGTGTTGATCGTCATGGGATTGGTGTTCATCGGCCGGTTCTCGTGGCTGCAGCGCGATGTGCGGGCGCACGGGGTCCGCCGGGTCGGCCTGCTGGCGGCGCCGTTGCTCGGGGTGGTGTTCGGCGTCGGTTGGACGCCGTGCATCGGCCCGACCCTCACGGCCGTGTTGGCG
The DNA here is from genome assembly GCA_964473845.1 of uncultured Aeromicrobium sp. GTDB lineage: Bacteria > Actinomycetota > Actinomycetes > Propionibacteriales > Nocardioidaceae > Aeromicrobium. The sequence continues at coordinate 16,416 of CAYYQO010000033.1, read as the reverse complement.
CTGTCCACGCAGGAGGCGACGGCCGGTCGCGGGGCCTTCCTGGCGTTGGTCTACTGCTTGGGCCTGGGGCTGCCGTTCGTCCTGGCCGCGCTGTTCCTGAGCCGCTTCCTGCGAGTCACCGGCTGGGTGCGCCGCCACCAGCGCGCCGTCGCGGTCACCGGTGGTGTGCTGCTGATCGCGACGGGTGCGCTGTTGGTCACCGGCTGGTGGCAGGACCTGGTGGTCTCGCTGCAGCACTGGATCGGTGGATTCGAGGCCCCCCTGTGAGAGAGAACAACCGCACGAACGCCTCCGAGCTGGGCACCCGCGAGTTCCTGCGCTGGGCCTGGCGCCAGCTGACCTCGATGCGCACCGCCTTGCTGTTGCTGTTGCTGTTGGCCGTCGCGGCCGTTCCCGGTTCCTTCGTCCCCCAGCGCGGGGTCGACGCGCGCGCCGTGCAGGCCTACTACCTCGACCATCCGAAGCTGGCGCCGATCCTGGAGAAGCTGGGCATGTTCAGCGTCTTCTCGTCGGTCTGGTTCAGCGCGATCTACCTGCTGCTGATGGTGTCGCTCATCGGCTGCATCCTGCCCCGCGTCCGGGTGTACGCCCAGGCATTGCGGGCCAGGCCGCCCAAGGCGCCGCGCAACTTCTCGCGGTTGCCGGCGTCGGCCGAGCTCGAGACCGGGGCCTCGCTCGATGACGTGGTGGCGGCGGGCCGCTCGGCGCTCGGACGAGCACGCATCGACGTGGTCACCGAGTCGGACACGGTCGAGCTTCGTGCGGAGAAGGGGTATCTGCGCGAGTTCGGCAATCTGGTCTTCCACATCTGCATCGTGATCTCCCTCGTAGGCGTGGCCATCGGTTCGCTGTGGGGCTATCGCGGCAGCGTGATCATCGTCGAGGGTCAGGGCTTCAGCAACACGCTCTCGCAGTTCGACGAGTTCTCGTCCGGGTCCTTGTTCGACGCCGAGCGGGATCTCGAGCCGTGGTCGATCGTGCTCGACGACATGCTGACGCGCTTCTACGTCGAGGGCTCGCAGCGGGGCGCGCCGAAGCTCTTCCGCGCCACCGGCACGTATCGCGTGGCCGGCGACGAGACCGATCGCGACTTCTCGATCCGGGTGAACCATCCGTTGTCGGTGGGCAACGACGGCGTGTTCCTCGTCGGCCAGGGCTATGCCCCGGTCATTCGGGTCACCGACTCGACCGGCGAGGTCGTCTTCGATGGTTCCGTTCCGTTCCTGCCGGTCGACGCGACGTACACCTCGACCGGTGTCGTCAAGGTGCCGGATGCCGATGGTGAGCAGTTGGGGTTCCAGGGCTTCTTCCTGCCGACCGCGTTCTCCAGCGACCCGAAGAAGGCGTCGGTCTCGGTGTTCCCCGGAGCGCTCAACCCGCGCATCGGCATGAACCTGTGGACCGGCGACCTGGGCCTCGACGACGGCGTCTCGCAGTCGGTCTACTCACTCGACACGACCAACATGACCCAGGTCAAGGACGGCGACGGCAACTTCCGCGTCGACCTGGGTCCGGGCGAGAGCCAGGAGTTGCCCGGCGGCGGCACGATCGAGTTCGTCGAACTCAAGCAGTTCGCCCGCTTCCAGATCGGGCACACGCCGCTCGTGTGGCTGCCGCTGGTGGGCGTGGGTTTGGGCATCCTCGGGCTCACGGCCTCGCTCATGGTCCACCCCCGTCGTACCTGGATTCGGGCCCGGCGCGAGGGATCGCGTACCGTGGTCAAGGTCGCCGCGCTCGACCGTGTCCCGCGCGACGATCTGCCTGCGGACCTCGACGAATTCCTCTCCCGGTTCCGTGCGGGCCTGGGTGAGGAGAGCACGACAGACAGGGAACGCCCATGACATCCGACCAGTTGGCCGAGATTTCGAACTACCTGATGGGGTCGGCCTTCGCGATCCTCAGCATCGCGTTCGTGTGCCACGTCGCCGAGTGGATCAGTCTGCGCAACAAGGTGCCGGTCGAGGCAGGTGCCGAGGGTTCGGTTCTCGACGTCTCGGACGACGAGCCGAGCGCTGCGGACCGGCTGCTGGGCGTCGCCGTGTCCCTGTCCGTGCTGGGCACGGTGTTGCTGGTCGGTGCGTCGGTGGCCCGTGGTTTTGCCGCTCAACGAGCGCCGTTCGGCAACATGTACGAGTTCGGCATGACCGGCACCGCGATCGCGCTGGCCGTCTACCTGGTCCTCGTGTGGCGGGCGCAGATCCAGTGGCTGGGCGGCCTCGTGCTGGGCGTCAGCCTGCTCGTGCTGGGCATGTCCCTCTCGACCTACGTGCCGGCCGGTCCGCTCGTCCCGGCACTCAACACGTTCTGGAAGTACATCCACGTCACCTCGATCATGCTGGCCGCCGCGATGTTCATGGTCGGAGCTGCCGCCAGCGCGCTCTACCTGATCAAGGAGCGCGCCGAGCGCAAGGGCACCGTTGGCGTCGTTCTCTCCCGGTTCCCGTCCATCGCCCGCATCGACAGGTTGGCCTTCCAGGTCAATGCCGTCGGCTTCCCGCTGTGGACGTTCGGTGCGTTGATCACGGGGCCGATCTGGGCGCACTACGCCTGGAGCCGCTACTGGGGCTGGGACCCCAAGGAAGTCTGGGCGCTCATCACGTGGATCGTCTACGCGGGCTACTTGCACGCGCGGGTCACCGCGGGCTGGAAGGGTCGCCGTGCGGCGATCGTCGCCCTCGTCGGCTTCGGGACGTTCATCTTCAGCTACTACGTCGTGAACCTGATGGCGTCCGAGTTCGGCGTCTTCAGTCAGCACACGTACGGGAAGTGAACTGGAGTACAGGCTCCGATCTTGACGAAGACTGACCCTGTGTGACAAGGTCCTCACTGGTGTTCCGCTCACGAGGCGCCTGTCTTTCCCAGGGGGCGTGGACGTGTCGATCATTCACATCGGTTCGATCGGGAGGCTTTGCACCTTCGCTCTGGCGTGGCTTCTTTTCGTGCCTCTGGCTCCGGCGAGCGCAATGGCCCCCGGGTCTGATCAGACTGGGTCTCCGAAGTCGTTGGCCGAGCTGCCGATCGACCCCTCCCCCGGGGACATCGCACGCATGTTACAACGACGTGGAGCGCGGGAAGTCCGGGTTCGTGAGGATGCGACCGCGGCCCGCGTCGGTGTCCAGGCCTTGCCGAACAACGCATTCACGGTTCGCAGTTATTGGGCCGACTACACGGACAAGAAGGGGCGCAAGCACGTCGTCTTCTACGGGACGTGGAACTTCCGCAACAATTTCGTGGGATCCGGAGGTCCCGCAGACGTGTCTGCCATGGCGATCTCTGGTTTCAATGCCAAGTGCTGGACGCAGGTCTCGGACGCTGCTGTCTACAAGGACTACAAGGGCAAGGTCCGAGGCAAGGGCACGCGGTACCTAGCGAGTCATGGCAGGGTCATCCGGTCGATTAAGGATCGAACAGTCAACCACATGCTCCTGAGCGACAACGGAATCCATCAGATCGACATGCGCAAGGACAAGAAGAAAAAGTGCGGTGGTCGGAAAGCCGGCAGCTTCTTCTTCGAGCACAATCAGAGTGGCGGCGGATGGAGTGCGAGTGTGTCGCTGGCCATTCTCTCAGTCGCTTATTCGGGTGGAGACGCGCTGAAGCTTCGCAAAGCGGCTAGATACAACTACTACAACTGACCCTAGCCTTCACGACACCCTCGGACGGTTGCGTTAGCGTCGAAGCCATGGGTGCGCGTATCGAGGTCGCTGGGCTCACCAAGTCCTACGGCGACCTGACAGCAGTCGACAACCTGTCCTTCACCGTCGAGCCCGGAGAGTTCTTCGGGCTGCTCGGCCCCAACGGCGCCGGCAAGACGACGGCCCTGGAGATGATCGAGGGGCTGCGCAGACCCGACGGGGGGACGGTCACGATCGACGGGCAGGACCCGTGGAAACGCGACCCCGCTCTGCAGGGCCGGCTCGGTGTGCAGTTGCAGTCCTCGGCGTTCTTCGAGCGGCTCACGGCGCGCGAACAACTCGTCACGTTCGCCGCGCTCTACGACGCCCCGACCGAACGGGTGGACGAACTGCTGGCGCAGGTCGGACTCGAGGACAAGGCCGGCTCGCAGGTCGAGAAGTTGTCCGGTGGTCAGGCGCAGCGGCTGTCGATCGCGTGTGCGCTGGTCCACGACCCCGAGATCGTGTTCCTGGACGAACCGACGTCGGCGCTCGACCCGCAGGCCCGACGGAACCTGTGGGACTTCCTGCGTGGCCTGAACGACTCGGGCCGCACCGTCGTGCTGACGACGCACTACATGGAGGAGGCCGAGGCGCTGTGCGACCGGGTCGCGATCGTCGACCACGGCCGGCTGCTGGAGTTGGACACTCCCGCGGCGCTCGTGCGCGGTCTCGACGCGCCCACCCGGATCAGCCTCGCGCCCGAGGCGATCGACGAGGGCGCCGCCCGTGAACTCCCCGGTGTCGACGAGGTCACCGTTCACTCGGACCGGATCGTCCTCTCGACCCGGCGGCCCGCCGAGGTGCTGGCCGAACTGGCCCGGCGCGACGCGCTGACCGGACTGAGCGCGTCGGGAGCCTCCTTGGAGGATGTCTTCCTGGACCGCACCGGACGGGAGTACCGCTCATGAAGCCGCTGCTGTCGCTGTCGCGCGCGATGTTCCTGGGGTTCGTCCGCGACCGGATGACCCTGTTCTGGGCGGTCGTCTTCCCGCTCATGTTCCTGGTCCTGTTCGGTGGGATCTTCACCGATCAGGGTTCCTCGAAGATCGAGGTCGCCCAGGTCGGCCCGGTCGCGGCGCTCGACCAGATGCCCGCCGAGGCGAAGAAGGCGCTGTCGGAGAGCCTGGACATCGACCAGGTCACCGATGAGGCCGCGGCCCTGCAGAAGGTCCGCGACGGCGATCTGGCGGCCGTGATCACCGAGCAGGGCAACACGCTCGTCGTCCACTACTCACAAGCGGACCAGGTCGCCGCGGCCCGCGTCCAGGGCACGTTCCAAGGCATCGTCGACGCGGCCAATCTGGCCGTGACCGGGACCGAGCCGACGTTCACGCTCGATCCCCAACAGGTCGAGGACGAGTCCCTCAAGACGATCCAGTACGTCACGCCCGGCCTGCTCGGGTGGGCGATCGCGATGAGCGCCACGTTCGGCGCGGCCGTCAACCTGGTTGCGTGGCGCCGCACGGGCCTGCTCCGCCGGCTGCGACTTGCACCCGTGCGGACGTCGTCCGTCGTGCTGGCGCGGGTGGGGGTCAGTCTCGTGGTGGCGCTGGGTCAGGCCGTCATCTTCATCGCCCTGGCCGTGGGTGCCTTCGGTCTGCAACTCAGTGGCTCGTGGCCGCTCGTGATCCCGTTGGTCCTGGCCGGGACCCTGTCCTTCCTGTCGATCGGCCTGCTGGCCGGCTCGATCAGCAAGACGGAGGAGGGCGCGGTGGGTCTGGCCAACTTCATCGTCCTTCCGATGGCGTTCCTGTCCGGTTCGTTCTTCCCGCTGGACGGGGCGCCGGGCTGGCTGCAGTTCATCAGCAACCTGCTGCCGCTGCGCCATCTCAACGACGCGATGCTCGACGTCATGGTGCGCGGTCAGGGCATCGAGGCGATCTGGCAACCGATGCTGATCCTGCTGGGCTTCGCCGCCGTGTTCTCGCTGATCTCGGCGCGGCTGTTCCGCTGGGACTCCTGATGTCGGAGAGTCACGGGATCTCCTGGGGATCTTTCTGGGTTCGCGCTGGTGGGTGGGTGTGGTGTGGGTCTGGCCTTTCGGACAGGCGTGACCAAGGTGTGCTGGGGTGGCGGTGAGTCATCAACCGAACCCCGGTCGTCGGCGGTGGGCCATCAACCTTCTCAGCCCGGTATCGGTTGACAGGCCACCACCGACACCAGGGAAGGGTTGACCACTCACCGCCTCCCCGGGCCAGCCGTGGTCCAGGCCCAGCGTCGGATCCGACACCACATCACGAAAGCAGCGCTCCTGGGGGACAGGACGGATCTTTCTACTTCTGGGTCGCTCAGGCGACCGGTTGGAACCAAGATGCGAACCCCGCCGATCGAGCGGCATCGAGATCAGCGGTCTCGTGAGTCGTCAGAGTCCGCGCAGGAAGTCCGGATCGTCGTCGGGGCCCATGGGGCGCGGCGGCCCCGGACGTTGCGGCCCGGCCGAACGGCCCTTGGCGGTGCCGAAGACGATCCACAGCAGGGCACCGGCATAGGGCGCCAGCACGATCAGCAGGGCCCAACCCCACTTCGGCATGTGCTGGACCCGGTCGCGCGGGGTGGCCACGAGGTCGTAGAGGCTGTAGACCACGAGGACCACTGCCACCAGTACCAAGAACGCCTTGCCCATGAGGCGAGCGTACCGACCCGGTCCAGCCGCCTCCTGCAGTTCGGTCGAACCAACTAAGGTGCGGGTATGAAGGACTTCTGGACCTACACGCTCGCGCGCCTCGGTGTCTTCCTCGTCACGTGGGCTGCCCTGTGGGGGGTGTCGCGCCTGGTGTTCGAGGGCGGCTCGGTGATCGACCTGGCCACCCTGCTGCTCGCGCTGGTCGTCTCGTCCATCATCTCGATCTTCGCGCTGGCCCCGTTGCGGAACCGACTGGCCGTCCGCCTCCAGCACCGTGCCCAGGCGATCAACGACCGCATCGAGGAGTCTCGGCGTGCCGAAGACGTCGACTGACGACCGCGCCTGGCTGGCCGAGGCCGTCCGCCTGGTCGAGGCCGACGCGAACCGTAGCGCCGACACCCATCTGCACGCTCTCGACCTTCCGTTCCCGGGGGTGCAGATCTACCTCAAGGACGAATCGGTCCACCCCACGGGCAGCCTGAAGCACCGACTCGCGCGCTCACTGTTCCTCTACGCGCTGTGCAACGGCTGGATCGGCCGGGGATCGGCGATCGTCGAGGCGTCCAGCGGGTCGACCGCGGTCTCCGAGGCCTACTTCGCGCGCCTGCTGGGCCTGCCGTTCATCGCGGTCATGCCACGCAGCACGAGCGAGGAGAAGATCGCGCTGATCCAGTGGTACGGCGGTCGTTGCCACTTCGTCGACGACGCCCGTGACATGTACGCCGAGGCGCAGCGATTGGCCGACGAGACCGGCGGCCACTACATGGACCAGTTCACGTTCGCCGAGCGTGCGACCGACTGGCGCGGCAACAACAACATCGCCGAGTCGATCTTCGCCCAGATGGCCGACGAGCCGAACCCCGTCCCGGCCTGGGTCGTCGTCGGCGCGGGAACGGGCGGCACCTCGGCCACGATCGGCCGTTTCGTGCGCTATCGCCGTTACCCGACGCGCCTGCTCGTGGCCGATCCCGAGGGTTCGGCGTTCCTCGACGGCTGGGACCAGGACAGCTCCGACGTCACGACCGAGGCGGCCTCGCGCATCGAGGGGATCGGCCGGTCGCGCGTCGAACCGTCGTTCGTCGGCGGTGTCGTCGACGACATGGTGCGCGTCCCCGATGCCGCTTCGATCGCCGCGATGCGGTGGACCTCGGACCTGATCGGGCGTCCCGTGGGCGGGTCCACCGGCACGAACATGTGGGCGGTGCTGGGACTGGCCGCGCACATGGTCGAGCAGGGCCGGACCGGCTCGATCGTGACGCTGTTGTGCGACGGCGGCGACCGGTACGTCCACACGTACTTCGACGACCGCTGGGTGGCCGAGCACGATCTTGACCCGGCGCCCTACTTGGAGCAGATCGCCGAGTTCACCCGGACGGGGACGTTCACGCCCCGATGAACAAGGCGGCGGCCAGCCCCAGGGCATAGAGCAGTTCGGCGATGCCGGTGTCCTTCAGGACGGGGATCAGGTCCGGCCCCGTGCCACCGCCCCGCACGACCGCGGTGGCGCGCAGGGCCGGGATCAACCCGACCAGGGCCAGCAACGCCCACGGGGTCTGCGTGACGGTCCACGCCACGACCAGCACGAAGGCCACGATCATCAGCAGCACGAAGAACCGCCGGGTGCGGGCATCGCCCAGCACGACGGCCAGGGTGCGCTTGCCGGTGACGGAGTCGGTGGGGATGTCGCGCAGGTTGTTCGCCACGAGGATCGCGCAGGCCAGTGCGCCCACGCCGATTGCGCCGGCGACGCTGACGCCGTTGATCGCGCCGAGCTGCACGTAGGTCGTACCCAGCACGGCGACGACGCCGAAGAACAGAAAGACGCTGACCTCACCGAGGGCGCGGTAGCCGTAGGGATTCGAGCCGCCGGTGTAGCCCCAGGCCGCGAGGATCGCGAGCACGCCCACGGCGATGAGCCACCAGCCCGAGGTGGCCGCCAGCACGAGGCCGAAGGCGGCGCCCAGTCCCAGGAAGCCGAACGCGGCGGCCTTGACCTTGCCCGGTGTCACGAGGCCCGAGCCGACGAGCCGCAGCGGACCCACGCGGTCCGCGTCGGTGCCCTTCACGCCGTCGGAGTAGTCGTTGGCGTAGTTCACGCCGATCTGGAGGGCGAGCGAGACCCCCAGCGCCAGCAATGCCTTCCACCACACGGCACCGTCGTCGAAGGCGGCCGCGCCGGTGCCGACGGCGACGGGGGCGATGGCGGCGGGAAGCGTGCGAAGTCGGGCGCCCTCGATCCACAGGCGCAGCCCAGTGGGGGTGCTCACCTGGTGATTCTAGGAGTCGACCACCGGGCTGTCGCGTGCGGTCCCGCCCCGCCGGGGGAGGTGAGCCTGGTCCCACGCCCCGCCCGGGAGCGGTGAGCCTGGTCCCACGCGGCGCGGCGCGGTGGGACTCAGCGCACCGCCTCCGCGGCC
>CAYYQO010000033.1:0-7599 GCA_964473845.1 uncultured Aeromicrobium sp. | reverse complement strand
GGTGGGACTCAGCGCACCGCCTCCGCGGCCGGGTGGGACTCAGCGCACCGCCTCCGGGCGGTCCCGACCTACAGTGGACGGGTGACTGCCTCGCTCGCTCCCGTCGGGGGCTCGCCCCGCGAGGTGCTGGAGCTGTTGCGGGCGTGGGTGGCCGACGGCGGTGAGCCGCTGGTCATGCACACGTCCGGCAGCACGGGCGATCCCCAGCCCATCCGCCTCTCGCACACGGCGATGCTGGCGTCGGCGCGTGCCACGCTGGCGCGTCTGGGCGGTCCGGGCCAGTGGCTCTCGGCGTTGCCGGTCACCGGTGTGGGCGGGCTGCAGGTTCTCGTGCGATCCGTTCTGTCCGGGACTGAACCCGTCTTCCTCGACGAGCATCCGGACCTGCCGGCCGCTGTGGCGGCGATGAGCGGTGAACGCCGCTACGCCTCGCTGGTCCCCACACAACTGTTCAGGCTCGTCGAGGCCGGCCGCGCCGATGTGCTCGCTTCCCTCGATGCGGTGCTGCTGGGCGGGGCGGCGGCTCCGCGGGCGGTGTTGGGCCGTGCCCGCAAGGCCGGAGTCCGCATCGTGCGCACCTACGGCATGACCGAGACGTGCGGCGGTTGTGTCTATGACGGAGTGCCCCTGGACGGTGTCCGGATGCGGATCGAGGACGACGGCCGGGTCGCGCTGGCCGGTCCGGTCCTGGCTGAGGGCATGGGCGACTGGCTCGTGACGAACGACCTGGGTCAGATCGGCGAGGACGGTCGGTTGCGGGTACTGGGCCGCGCCGACCAGGTGGCCGTGAGCGGTGGCGTCAACGTGCCGCTGGCGGCTGTCGAGTCGGCTCTGCGCGACGAGCCCGGTGTTCTCGACGTCGTCGTCGTGGCTCAGCCCGACCCGGAATGGGGACAGCGGGTCGTCGCGTTCGTCGTGGGCGCACTCGACCGGCGCCAGGCCGCCGCCGCGCTCGAACGCGTGGGACATCCGCGCACGTGGACCCCTCGCTCACTGCACGTCGTCGACTCGCTGCCGCTGCTGCCCAACGGCAAGCCCGATCGTCGTGCGCTCGCGGCATCCACGTCTCTGACATGATCTCGGTGGGGTCGCGCGTGGCGATCCCGTTCTTCGGGGGAAGGAAACCTCATGCGTCGTCTCGTCATCTGGCTCGCGACTGCTGTCGCAGCATCGGTCCTGCTGCCTGCCGCTCCCGCGACTGCGGCCGTGAACGTCGACTGCTCCGCCGGGCCGGTGAAGCTGACCCGTGCCGTCACGAGTTACCGGCTCACGGGAACCTGCTCGACGGTCGTCGTGGCGGCCAGCAACGCGAAGGTGACCCTGCGCTCGGCGACCAGGCTCGTCGTCTCGGGCAGCAACACCTCGGTGCGCGTCCAGCGCAGCGCCAAGCAGGTTCGCATCACGGGCGCGGTCACCTCGGTCTCGGCGGGCGCCCGGCTCGGTGTCGTCGCGGTCAAGACGTCCAATGCGAGAGTCCGGGCGAAGTCGAACACCCGCATCACGGTGCGCGGCGCCAACAACACGGTGCGGATCACGACCACGGGGCGGTTGGTCGTGCGCGGCGCGAACAACGATGCGCGGTTCACCCGGGCGAAGCGAGTCGTCGTCAAGGGCGCGAACAACCTCGTCAAGGTGCGCGCCGGCAAGACGAAGGTCTCGGTCAAGGGGCCGAACAATCGCATCAAGGTGCATCGCCGCGCCTGATCCGGCGCACCAGGTCGACCAGACTGGTCTGGTCAACCTGGTCGATGGGGCGTACATTGGATGGCATGACCACCACCGTGAACGTTCAGGACGCGAAGACGCGGCTGTCCGAACTGCTCAAGCAGGTCGAGGCCGGAGAGTTGGTGGTGATCGCACGCGCGGGCAAGCCGGTGGCCGAATTGCGACCGGTCGTGCGTCCGGACTTGGTGTTCGGCGGGTTCGACGTCGAACTCGCCGACGAATTCTTTGCGCCCCTGCCGGAGGACGAACTCACCGCCTGGGAGGGCGATTCACCTGCCGTGGCGCGATGAACCTGCTGCTTGACACGCATGTGCTGATCTGGGCTGCCGCTGACAGCGGTCGGCTCGATGGCCAGGCGCGTGCGGTCATGGCAGAGGCGAGTGGGCGTCATGTCTCGGCCGCCTCAGCCTACGAGATCGCGATCAAGACAAGGCTCGGCAAACTCCACGGCGGTCGCGCGCTGCTCGACGGGTGGTCGCGGCTGCTGCGCAACCTGCAGGCGTCCGAACTCCCGTTGAGCGTCTCGCACATGTGTCGGGCAGGCGACTTGGACTGGACACATCGCGACCCGTTCGATCGCATGCTCGTTGCTCAGGCGCAGTTGGAGGGACTGACGTTGCTCACCGACGACAGGCCGATTCGCGAGTTCGCAGACGTGCGCACACGCTGGGCCTGAACACACCTTCGTACAAAGATGTCGCTCTGACGACCGCAAGGCCGAAGGATCCCGCGTCGCGCGGAGGAGGACCCGTCAGAGCGCGGCCAAGGCCTTGCCGATCGGCGTGTCGCCGCCGATGACGTCGAACTGCCGGCCGATCGTGCTGTCGTCGGCCAGTGCTGCGGCCACGACGGCCGCCACGTCGGTACGCGGGATCTCGCCGTACGAGGACGACGACGCGGCTGAAACGCGTCCGGTCCCGGTCTCGTCGGTCAGTCGTCCCGGCCGCACGATGGTCCAGTCCAGCGAACTGTCGCGCAGGGCGATGTCGGCATCGCGCTTGGCGTGCACGTACGCCACCCAGGCGTCGCCCGCGCTCGCGTCGGGTTCGTCGTCGACGTTCATGGCCGAGATCTGGACGAAGCGGTTGATGCCGAGCCGTTCGGCGGCCTCGATCGACTTCAGCGAACCCTCGAGGTCGACGGTCTGCTTGCGAGCAGCATTGCCGTCAGGTCCGCCGCCGGCCGCGAACACCACGGCGTCGCAGTCGGTGAACGCGGTGACGAAGTCCTCGACCGTCGAGTTCTCGATGTCGAGGATGCGTGCGGCGGCCCGCGGCAGGTCGGCGGCGTGGTCGGGGTTGCGGATCAGCGCGACCGGCAGATCGCCGCGATCGGTGAGCAGGGGAACGAGCAGCCGGGCGATCTGGCCGTGGCCGCCGACGATGGCGATGGTGGACATGAGTCCACCGTAGGCACGGTCACCTACTTCGGCTGATCTCCTGAGGGATCTCTCTGGGTTCGCACTCGTGGGCGTGGCATGGGTCTGGCCGTTCAGACAGGCATGGATCACGGTGTGCTCCGGTGGCGGTGAGTCATCAACCGAACCTTGTCGGCGGCGGTGGGCCATCAACCCCCTCAGCCCGGTATCGGTTGACAGGCCACCACCCACACCAGGGAACGGTTGATCACTCACCGCCTCCCCGAGCCACAGGCACCCACCAGCTCGATACGCCTGCTCGTTCCTCGCAGAGCCACTCGATCGGCGGGGCATCGCCTCACCCCGGGGGAGATTGGAACCTGTGCACCGAACCATGGATACTGTCGTGCCGTGGAGTTCCTCACGTATTCGATCCCGATGCGCACCCGTTTCCGGGGGCTCGAGCATCGTCAGGGGATGCTGACCGAGGGCCCAGCGGGATGGGCCGAGTTCAGCCCCTTCCCTGAGTACGACCATCTCGCGTCGCTGCCGTGGCTGCAGGCCGCGATGGAATCGGCGACGAAGCCGTGGCCCGAGGCCGTTCGCGACCGGGTGCCGATCAACGGCATCGTCCCGGCCGTCGGTGACGGCGCGAACGCGGCCCGGATCGCGATCGAGAGCGGCTGCACGACGATCAAGCTCAAGGTCGCCGAAGCGGGCGAGACGCTCGAGCACGACATCGAGCGCGTTGCCGCGATCCGCGACGCCATGCCGGGCGCAATCATCCGCATCGACGCCAACGGCGCGTGGAACGTCAAGGACGCCGTCAAGGCGATCAAGAAGCTCGACCACGTCGCCGGCGGCCTCGAATACGTCGAGCAGCCCTGCGCGTCCGTCGAGGACCTCGCACACGTGCGCAAGAAGGTCGACGTGCCGATCGCGGCCGACGAGTCCATTCGGCGCGCCGCCGACCCGTTCCGGGTGCGCGATCTCGACGCGGCCGACATCGCGATCCTCAAGGTCCAGCCTCTCGGTGGGATACGGGCGTGCCTGCGCATCGCCGAGCAGATCGGGATGCCGGTGACCGTCTCGAGCGCCGTCGAGACGTCCATCGGCCTGGCCGCCAGCGTCGCTCTCGCGGCTGCTCTCCCGGACCTTCCCTACGCGTGCGGGATCGGCACCGCGCACCTGCTGACGGCCGATGTCGTGACCCAGCCGCTCAAGCCGGTGGGTGGTTGCCTGTTGGTCACCCGCCCGCAACTTGACGAGAACGCCTACGCTCTGGTGGCAGCACCCCCCGAAGTGGACGAGCGCTGGCAGGCTCGTCTCGAACATGTCCAGGAGAGTTTGTGAGCGAGCTTCAGCGAGCGAACCGAGGAGTTCTCACGGTGCCGCCGCGGTATCGTCGCTTCTTCGCAAGGTTGGCGCCGTGACCGAGGATCGAGCCGTCGACGTCGCACGGCGGCTCGTGACGGCGCTGCTCGCCCAGGAGGTTTCGGACGCGGTCATCGCGCCCGGGTCACGCTCGGGCCCGATCGCGCTGGCCCTGCATGCTGCCGACGAACAGGGGCTGATCCGGCTCCACGTGCGCGTCGACGAGCGCGAGGCCGGCTATCTGGCGCTCGGCCTGTCCAAGGCGTCGGGCCGGCTCGTTCCGGTCGTCACGACGTCGGGTACCGCCGTGGCAAACCTTCACCCCGCGATGCTCGAGGCATTGCACTCGAAGATCCCGATCCTCGCGGTCACGGCCGATCGTCCGGCGCGGTTGCGGGGGACCGGGGCGAACCAGACCACGATCCAGCCGGGCATGTTCCCCGGCATCACCTATACGGACCGCATCACCGGTCTGGCCGGCGCCGTGCGCGAGGGCGGACCGGTCCACCTCAACATCGAGCTGGACGAGCCCCTCGTCGAGTCGGTCTCGTGGAACTTCCCGCAGAACTCGTGGTCGATGAGCGCACCCAGCGCCGGTCGGGTCCACACGGTCGAAGGTGGCAAGCGCACCCTCGTGATCGCCGGCGACGGTGCGGATCCCGCGCTGGCCTCCGTGGCCGAACAGGCCGGTTGGCCGATTCTGGCCGAGCCCTCGTCGGGCCTGCGCGGCGCGCCCACGGCGGTCGCGTGTGGTCGAGTCGTGCTGGGCAGCCGCCTCATGGAGCGGATCGAGCGCATCGTGTCGGCCGGCCATCCGACGTTGTCGCGGCCCGTCACGAACCTGCTGACCCGCACGAACCTGCCCACGATCCACGTCGGTGACGCCTCCACCTTCCCGGACGTGCCCGGCGGCAATGTCGAGTTCGTCGATCGTCTCTCATTCCGCGGGACCCCGGACCGCGAGTGGTTGAACAGTTGGCTGCAGGCGGGCGACCGGATCGAGAGCGCCCTGTTGGCCGCCGAGCAGTTGACGGTCGCCAAGGCGGTGTGGAACGCGGCGGGCAGGGGTCTGCTGGTACTCGGCTCATCGAACACGATCCGCGACGTCGACCTGGTCGCACCCGTACGGGTGCCCGGGCCGCGCGTGCTCGCGAACCGGGGTCTGTCCGGAATCGACGGCACCGTCTCGACTGCCATCGGTGCTGCGCTCGGGCACTACGGACGCGCGATCGCGCTCATGGGCGACCTGACTTTCCTGCACGGCGCGAACGGCCTGTTGATCGGCCCGATCGAGCCTCGGCCGAACCTGTCGATCGTCGTGCTGAACGACGACGGTGGCGGCATCTTCCACACCCTCGAGCAGGGATCTCCTGAGTATTCGGGGGCATTCGAGCGTGTCTTCGGCACGCCGACCCGGACGTCGATCGAGTCGCTGTGTGCCGCACACGGGGTGAAGCACCGGCTGGTCCAGTCCTCCGAACTCGAGGGGTACCTGTCCCGCACTCCTGTGGGTATCGAGGTCTTTGAGGTCCAGGTGACCCGCGCCGGGCGCCGGGCGCTGCAATCTGTTGTTTCAGGTCTCGCTGCCGTCTAGGTTTGTGGCGAGCGTCACGCTGGCGCAGATCTGGAGTGGACATGGCCGACGAGACGTTCGACTACATCGTGATCGGTTCGGGCAGTGCCGGCGGTGTGGTCGCTGCCCGGCTCACCGAGGATCGCGATCGTCGCGTCCTGCTCCTCGAAGCCGGTCCTGCCGACGACGACGAGATGATCAAGATCCCGGCGGGCTTCAGCAACCTGTTCAAGACGCGCTGGGACTGGAACTACGAGACCGGCCCGCAGAAGCACCTCGGTGGCCGTCGCGCGTACTGGCCGCGGATGCGGGCGCTCGGTGGTTGCTCGGCGATGAACGCGATGATCTACATCCGCGGCAACTCCGCCGACTACGACGAGTGGCGCGATGCCCACGGCGCGACCGGGTGGGGTTACGACGACGTGCTGCCGTACTTCGTGAAGTCGGAGTCCAACCAGCGTCTGTCCGACCGATACCACGGCACCGGGGGCCCGCTCCTGGTCGAGGACCGGCGGTTCACCCACGAACTGACCGAGGCCTTCGTGGACTCGGCGGTGGCGGCCGGCCACCAGCGCAATGACGACTTCAACGGCGCGCAGCAGGAGGGCGCCGGCCTCTACCAGGTGACGAACCGCAAGGGCGAGCGCTGGTCGGTGGCCGACGCCTACATCCGCCCGGCGATGAAGCGACCGAACCTGACGGTGCGCACCGATGCCTTCGTGACGCGCATCCTGCTCGACGGGGGACGCGCCACGGGCGTCGCCTATCGGTATCGCGGTGGCGAGCACGTCGTCCGGGCGAACGCCGAGGTGATCCTCTCCGGCGGTGCCGTCAACAGCCCGCAGTTGCTCATGCTGTCGGGCATCGGGCCGGGCGAGCACCTGCGCGAACACGGCATCGACGTCCTCGTCGATTCGCCCGGCGTGGGCCAGAACCTGCAGGACCACCCCGTCGCCGGGACGATGATCTACACCCGCAACACGAGCGATCTGGCCGAGGCGATCTCGCTCAAGAACCTGTTGCGCTGGAAAGCGACCAAGTCCGGTCCGCTCGTGTCCAACATCGGTGAGGGTGGCGCGTTCTACACCTCGCACGACGGTCTGGATCATCCGGACATCCAGATCCACGTCGCCCCCAGCGCGTTCTACGACAACGGCATGCACGAGCCCGTGCGCCGCGCGGTCACGGTGGCACCGACCCTCGTCAACGTCCAGAGTCGGGGCCGGATCCGGCTGCGGTCGGCCGATCCGACGTGGCATCCGGACATCGACCCGATGTACTTCGACGACCCGGCCGATCTCGACGCCATGCTGAGCGGTTACCGGCACATGCTCGACATCGTGTGGCAGGGGCCGTTCGCCCGGTTCCTCGACGAGCCGTGGGAACCGGCCGCGCGCAACCCCAGTGACGAGCAGATCATCGACGTCGTCGCCAGGATCGGCCAGACGTTGTACCACCCCACCTCGACCTGCGCGATGGGCACGGGCGAGGGCAGCGTGGTCGATCCGGAGTTGAAGGTCCACGGGGTCGAGGGCCTGCGGGTCGTCGACGCCTCGGTCATGCCGCGAGT
>CAYYQO010000032.1:0-24224 GCA_964473845.1 uncultured Aeromicrobium sp. | reverse complement strand
CTCTCAAGGCGGTAGCGCGGGTTCGAATCCCGTCGGGGCTACCAGCGTGAACGGCCCGTGATTCCAAGGTAAATCTGGAACCACGGGCCGATTCTCATTCCCGGTGTAAGGCGCTGGGGCCACACGGGGCCCATCTCTTCGCCCGAGAGGCCGTTGGGTCGCCGCTCCTGGTTGCTCACGAGTGTGGAGGTGAGGTCACCGTTTCCAGCGTCTGCTGAGGGAATGGACTTCGGCGATGAGTTGGTCGATGAGTTGTCGCGTAGAGTGTTCCGGTACGGCGGCGTTGACTACCCGATTCGCTGGCTCTCCGCTTCCAAAGTGGATCGATTCTGGCCCTATGTCGGCTGCTGAGCGAGGGGGAGTCGCGCGTTTGATCCGCCCTCGATCCGAGCTTGTGAAACTGCCCGAGCCGCTACCCTTGGGGTATGGAGGTGTTCAGCCGATGAGCGCAGCAGTGATCGAGCCCGAGCCGGTTCCGTTGGAGCGTGGCGACACGGGCCGGTTGGTGGTGCCTGGAACGCGTATCTCCTTGGACGTGCTGGTGGCTGCCTTCAAGCGTGGCAAGACCCCCGAAGCAGTCCATGATGCGTTCGAGACGGTATCGCTTGCTGACGTGTACGCCGTGTTCACCTACTACCTCCGGCACCGGAACGAGGTGGAGGCCTACCTCTCGCAGCAGGACCGCGAGGCTGCCGAGATCCAGTCTCGAGTTGAAGCCGAATTCCCGCTGGCGGAGGGGCTTCGCGCCAAGGTTCTCGCGCGGCTCGATACGTGAAGGTTCGCTTTCTCGCTGACGAAAACATAGACCCTGATCTGGCGTTCGGGCTCAAGCGTCGCGTCGATGATGCCGACTTCGTGCGAGTGCAGGACGTTGGTCTGCGCACGCAGGACGATCCGACGATCCTTCAGTGGGCCGCCGACGCCGGCCGCATTCTGGTGAGTCACGACATCAGGACGATGTCGGGCTTCGTGCGCGACCGGGTTGTGGCAGGAAGACCGATGCCCGGCGTGATTCTCCTCCACCCCAGTGTCCGTCGTGTGGAAGCACAAGTTCGTGGTCGCAGCGATCGTCCTGACTTCGGCCTACGGGTGTTCGGCGGAGTCTGGGACGCCAGAACGGGAGCAGGCAGTTCAATCCGCAAATCGAACGGTCGCCTACTTGTCCGACGCTCAGCAGGCCGACTTGGTGGAACAGGTTCAAGGCGTCGTCCCCGATGTCCGGATGGACGCGGATCGCATCTCAGAAGCGATGCGATCCACGTGCGTCGCCATCCTCGATGACGTGCCGAATGTCGATTGCGTGGCTGCGACCCACCTGACCGCAGGTCTTCAGTCTGATCTGAGCGAAGAAGCAATCTCTGAACTGATCGACATCGCTGGTACGCAGGAGTGGTGTCAGCGCTGACGAAGTCGAGGATTGCAGTCACCAGGTGACTGCAATCCTCGACCTTGATGCCTCAGCTCACGCTCACCAGATGACGTTCGTACGCGATCGTCGTGATGAACGGCGGCAGGACGGGGCCCAGGCAGCCGGTGCGGACGAGATCGCGCAGGGCGTCAACGCGCTCGCCGGCGGCCTCTGGTTTGGAGTGCGCCAGCAGGCCCAGTTCCTGTTCGAGCAGTTGCGTCACCATGAACGCGGTCACGGGACGATGCTGATCGGTCACCGTGCCGTGCTGGATCCACTGCCACAACTGGCAGCGGGAGATCTCGGCCGTGGCGGCGTCCTCCATGAGGCCGTCGAGGGCGACCGCGCCGAGCCCGTCGAGCCAGGCATCGAGGTACCGCACGAGCACCGAGACGTTCGCCCGCAGGCCCGCTGCCGTCACCGTGCCGGGGGTCTTCCCGATGGCGAGCAGGTCCGAGGCGGTCACGTCGACGTCCTCGCGCAGCCGATCGAGCTGGTTCGGCCGGTCGCCCAGCACGGCGTCGAACTCTCGCCTGCACGTCTCGATGAGTCCCGGGTGTGCGACCCAGGAACCGTCGAAGCCGGCATTGGCCTCACGATTCTTGTCGGCAGCCACCTTCCCGAGTGCCGCAGCGTTCGCCTTGGCGTCCTTGCTGGGGATCACTGCCGCCATGCCACCGATCGCCATGGCGCCTCGCCGGTGGCAGGTCGCGACGAGCAGTTCGGTGTACGCCTTCATGAACGGGACCGTCATGGTGACGTCGGCCCGGTCCGGAAGCACGTACTCCGGATCGGTGCCCAGCGTCTTGATGACGCTGAAGATGTAGTCCCAGCGACCCGCGTTGAGTCCGGCGGCGTGGTCGCGCAGCTCGAACAGGATCTCCTCCATCTCGAACGCGGCAGGAAAGGTCTCGATCAGGACTGTCGCACGAATCGACCCCGCGGGGATGCGCAGCCACTGCTCGGTCCGGGTGAAGACGTCGTTCCACCAGCGGGCCTCGAGATGGCTCTCGAGCTTCGGCAGGTAGAAGTACGGGCCGCTGCCCCGGGCGATCAACCGGGCCGCGTTGTGGTGCACGTACAGCCCGAAGTCGAACAGGGACGCCGACACCGGACGCCCATTGACGAGAACGTGCCGCTCATCGAGATGCAGTCCGCGGGGACGAGCCACGATCGTCGGCGTGCTCTCGGCGGTGACGGCGTACCGTTTGCCGTTCGCCTCGTGTGAGATCGTCCCGCTGATCGCGTCGTGGAGGTTGATCTGACCGTCCATCGCGTTGCGCCACGACGGACTCGTCGCGTCCTCGAAGTCCGCCATCCAGCACGAGGCGCCCGAGTTCAGCGCGTTGATGGTCATCTTGCGATCGACCGGTCCGGTGATCTCAACGCGGCGGTTCTCCAATCCCGGTGCTGGCGGGGCCACTCGCCAGTGCGGGTCGCTGCGCACGGAAGCCGTCTCGGGCAGGAACTCCGGCACGCCGGTCCGCGCCGCGCGGGCCGCGAGCAGGGCACGGCGCCGGTCATCGAACTTCGTGTGCAGCATCCGCAGGATGCCCAGACCTCCGTCGCTGAGGATCTCCTTGTCGCGCGGGCCGAGCGGCGCCGTGATGCTCATGTCGGCTCGGGTCGGAGCACACATCAGAACTGCGCCTCCTCGGTGGAGCCCGTCAGCGCGGTCGTGGACGAGGCCGGGTTGATCGTGGTGCTCAGCGCATCGAAGTACCCGGTCCCGGCCTCGCGCTGGTGGCGGGTCGCGGTGTAGCCGCGGGCCTCGTCGGCTAACTCGCGCTCCTGCAGTTCGACGTAGGCACTCATGCCGTTGCGGGCGTACCCGTGGGCGAGATCGAACATCGAGTGGTTGAGGGCGTGGAAGCCCGCCAACGTGATGAACTGGAACGTGTAGCCCATGGCACCGAGCTCGCGCTGGAACTTCGCGATCGTGTCGTCGTCCAGGTGCTTCTTCCAGTTGAACGACGGCGAGCAGTTGTACGCCAGCAGCTGGTCCGGGTGCTCCTTCTTGATGGCCTCGGCGTACTGGCGAGCCAGTTCCAGATCGGGCTCGGACGTCTCCATCCACAGCAGGTCGGCGTACTCGGCGTAGGCAATGCCGCGGTCGATGCACGGGTCGATGCCGTTGCTGACCTCGAAGAAGCCCTCGGCGGTGCGGCCACCGGTCAGGAATCGGCGGTCGCGCTCGTCGACGTCACTGGTCAGCAGGGTCGCGGCCTGCGCATCGGTACGAGCGATGATCACCGAGGGAACACCCGCGACGTCGGCGGCCAGGCGGGCCGCGTTGAGGGTGCGCACGTGCTGCTGGGTGGGGATCAGCACCTTGCCGCCGAGGTGACCGCACTTCTTCTCGCTCGCGAGCTGGTCCTCCCAGTGCACGCCCGAGGCGCCGGCGGCGATCATGGACTTCATCAACTCGTAGGCGTTGAGTGGACCTCCGAAGCCGGCCTCGGCATCGGCCACGATGGGGACGAGCCAGTCACGGGTCACGTCGCCTTCGGCATGTTCGAGTTCGTCGGCGCGCAGCAGGGCGTTGTTGATGCGCCGGACGACGGCCGGCACGGAGTTGGCGGGATAGAGGCTCTGGTCCGGGTAGGTCTGGCCCGCCAGGTTCGCGTCGGCGGCAACCTGCCAGCCCGACAGGTAGATCGCGCGCAGGCCGGCACGCACCTGCTGGACCGCCTGATTGCCAGTGAGCGCACCGAGAGCGTTCACGTAGTCGACGCCCTCGATCTGGCCGTTGACGAGATCCCACAGGGCGCGCGAACCGCGGTCGGCGAGCGTGTGGGCCTCCTGGACGGTTCCCCGCAGGCGGACGACGTCCGCGCCGGTGTAGTCACGCTTGACGTTGGACCAACGGGCATCGTTGGCCCACTGCTGATCGAGTTCGGTGGCGGTCGGGGCAGTGGTGGTCACGGATTCCTCCAGGGAGTGTGGGTCGACATGACGAGGACACCCGATCGGCCGCCTGACGGGAACCGCCGCAATCGGCGAAGTTCGGCCAACCATGACCTGCCCGTTTGCGAAGTGTGCCAATTTTGATCTTCGCAAGATGTCGCTACCGTGGCTGCCCATGGACAAGGTCTTCGCCGGTGCCCGTCTGCGTCGCCTGCGGGAGGAGCGTGGGCTCAGCCAGGTGGAGTTGGCCCGGATGCTGCTGATCTCGCCGAGTTACCTCAATCAGATCGAGCACGACACCCGGCCGCTCAGTGTCACCGTCCTGGTGAGACTGACCGAGGTCTTCGGGGTCGACGCGGCCTTCTTCACCCCGCGGGACTCCGCGCGCCAACTGGCCGAGCTGCGTGAGGCGCTGCTGCCGCCCGACGGCGCGGGCCCCGTGCCGCTGGCTGATCTGCAGCAGTTGGCCAGGACCATGCCCGAGGTGACCGAGGCCGTGATCGGACTGCACCACCGCCAACGTCAGACGGCCGAGCATCTCGAGGCCGTGACCGACGGCCGCACCGAGTCTCCCGCGTCGATGCCGCACGAGAACGTCCGCGACTTCTTCTACCGGCACCAGGGCCACTTCGAGGCGATCGACCGCGCGGCCGAGGCCCTCGCTCGGGAACTCGGCACGCGACGAGGCTCCGTGCGTACCCGCCTGCGCACGCATCTGGAGTCGGCCCATCACCTGCGGGTGATCACCTCGCGCGATGCCGACCAGCCCGAGACGTACGTGTACGACGCGGACGAGCACACGATCACGTTCGCGTCCGACACGCGCTCGGGTCAGCAGGCGTTCGCCCTGGCGACCCGGCTGGCGTTCCTGGAGGCGGCCGACCTGCTCGAGGCCGAGCTCGACGCCGAGACCTGGCCGGACGAGACGAGCCGGGAGCTGGCGCGCATCGGGTTGGCGCATCATTTCGCGGGCGCGTTCATCCTGCCGTACACGCCGTTCTTCAAGGCGGCCCAACGGCTGCGGTACGACGTCGAGGCACTCGCCGAGCACTTCGGCGTGGGGTACGAGACGACGGCGCAGCGGCTCAGCACCCTGCAACGGCCTGGCATGCGAGGCGTGCCGTTCATCTTCGTCCGCGCGGACCGGGCCGGGAACATCTCGAAGCGCCAGTCCGCAACGGGTTTCCACTTCTCCCGCAGCGGGGGAACGTGCCCGCTGTGGAACCTCTACGACGCCTTCAGCGACCCCGGGCGGGTCAACGTCCAACTCGCCGAGATGCCCGACGGCCAGCGCTATCTGTGGACGGCCCGCACCGTGACGCGACGCCGAGGCGGGTTCCGCGCGATGCCCAAGACCTTCGTCATCGGTCTGGGCTGCGAGCTTCGTCAGGCAGGACGTCTCGTCTACGGGGACGGGTTCGACCTGGGTCAGCCCGAGGTCACGCCGATCGGACCGGGCTGCAAGACGTGCGACCGCCCTCGGTGTCCGCAGCGGGCGGCACCGCCGATCGGCCGACCGCTCGACGTCGATCCGAGTCGTGGGACCTTCGCGCCCTATCCGTTGCGCTGACCAGCGCTGATGGCGGCGGCGGACATGGGTGACATTAACGAGCCGGGTGCCCGGATTCGTCGTCGATCTGGTCCGAGCGGTAGTGGTAGATCACCCTGGTCGCCAGCGGGATGTCGTGAATGGACCGCGATCCCGGCGTGAGCGCGCACGTGAACAGGCCGATGGGAAAGACGGTCACGAAGGCGGCGCGCAGCAGGGCTCGGACGACGTCGAGTCGGTCGCCGTCGAGCGAGACGACGCGAGTTCCCAGCAGCACCGCACCGACTGTCTTGCCGCGCGTCGCCCACGACAGCCACAGGTAGACGACCATGAGGACGAATCCGGCGGTCATGAACCAGCCGAACGGGATCGTCGGCCACGTGAATCTGGCCGGGTTGAGCAGGAAGCCCAGCACCGCCAGTCCGACGTAGCCCAGGCCGACGGCTGACCACACGATGGCGTAGTCGACCGCGCCGGCCAGGGTCCTCGTCACGACTCCAGCCGGCTTGCCCTGCAGTTCGTGGACGGTGTGCGTGGTGGGCATCAGTCGCGCCGCCTGCGACCGAAGAAGCTGGCGATCGCCTCGTCCGCCGACGCCGCTGAGGCGCGCGTCCCTCGCATCACCTCGGTGGCGACACCGGAGGTCGATTCACGGATGATGCCGGGCAGATCGATCTCGTCGATCACCTCGTTCGTGATTCCGGCCAGGTCGATCCTGGCCACGACCTCGTTGGTCAGCCCGACGAGATCCACGTTCTCGCGCACGACCTCGGTCACATCGAGCTGATCGAGCACGGCCGCCATCACCGGCGGCAACGCAATCGCCACGAACTTCTCGACGGCCACAGGGTCGAGGTACTGCTCCGTGAGTGCCACCGGATCCAGTTGCGCCAGCGCCGCGTCCACCGTGGCGGGGCTGAGTATCTTCGTGACGACGTCCGGTACGTCGACCCGGGCGATCACGGCATCGACCGTTTCCGGGGTCACGACCTGCACGATCAGTTCGGGCAGGTCGAGCCTGTCGATGACGACTGTGGCGATCGCCGGGACCAGCGCATCGAACAGTCGACCGGTGGCGTCGATGCCAAGGTCCACGTGAGTCTGCCGCGCCAGCCGTCCGCGGGCCTCCCAGCGTCCGGCAATCGACGCCGGCGCGAACCGTTCGGGCAGCAGGGGAGGGCGCCGCACGACGTGCCACGCCAGCACCGCAGGCGTGGTCGCGATCTTCGCCGCGCGCCCTACGTGGGGAGCAGCGAAGATCGCCGCGCCCAGTGCGAGGTCCGCAGTTCGCTGCGCGCGGTTCGTGGACTCCATGACCCAAGCATGCCTGCTGCCCGGCCACCGGGTGTGACATCCTCCTCAGTCGCCCGGGGTGCGGTCACTGCTTGACACTTCGGAGTGGACGGAACGCTAAGCGATTGACCCGGCTCAGTCGGCTGACGCAGGCTGAGGCCATGGCTGCACCAACCGCGAGCGACGTCCGACCCTTCGTGCCTGCGCGCGACTTCGAGCGCTCCCGCAGGTTCTATCTCGCCCTGGGTTGGGCGGAACTGTGGAGCGACGAAGGGCTCGCGCTGCTGTCCCTGGGTGGCAGCCAGTTCATGCTGCAGGACCGCTACGTGCAGGAGTGGGCGGACAATTCGATGCTCACGGTCGAGGTCGCGTCGGCCGACGACTGGTACCGGCACGTCACCGCAGTCCTCGAAAGTGATGAGTTCGGTGAGTCCCGGGTCCGTGAACCGCAGGATGAGGGCTGGGCGCGTGTCACCTACGTCTGGGACCCCAGCGGCGTGCTGCTGCACTTTGCGCAGTTCGACCGGTCATGAGCGGCTCAGGTGGCGGGCGAAGAACCCGTCCGGTCCCTCTCCGGCGTGCGGCGGGACGCCGGTGTGGCCGCCCATGTTGGCGTGCAGTGATTTCTCCGGCGAGCCGAAAGCGTCGAACAGGTCCAGTGCCATCTGCCGGTCGTTGCCCTCGTCGTCCCACTGCAGCAGGACGTGCAGTGGAATCGTGACCTGACGTGCGTCGTCGAACGTCGTCCGTGGCACGTAACTTCCGGCGAAGAGTCCGGCGGCCACGATGCGCGGCTCGACCAGCGCCAACCGGACCGCGATGGCGATCACTCCGCCGGAGAATCCGGCCGGGCCGCTGATGTCAGGCAGCGACAGCAGGGCGTCCAGGGTGGCTTGCCACTCCGGGACGGCCTGATCGACCAGGGGCAGGACCAGTCGGTCGATGATGTCGTCATTGACCGGTTCGCCGGCCGCCAAGGCCTGACGCAGATCGTCGCGAGCCCGATCGGCCTCGGCCAAGCGAGGCCGGTTGCCGCCGCCGGGGAGTTCGATCGTGGCTGCGGCGAAGCCGTTCGTCGTGGCATGCCGGGCTCGTCCCGTGAGTCGAGGATGCATGGCATGCAGTCCGCCGGGGTGCCCGAGCAGGATCAACGGTGCCGGGGAGGCCGAGGTCGGGGGAGTCCACAGGATTCCTGGGATCTCGCCGAGGGTGAATTCGCGTTCGACGACGCCGTCGTCGAGGTGGTGTTCAGCGGTGAAGTGCATGGTCGTGCCTTTCGGGAGTGCTCGTGAGAACGGCGCTCCCGGACGACCTATCGCCTGACCGTGACCTCGCTGAGGAGCACCCACGTCGATTCGTTCACGGGTACCACCTCCTCAATCGCTTGCACGGCTGCCGGAAGGATATCACCGAGCCAGTTCGCCGATCAGCACTCGAACCCGGCGTTCGATCTCGTCGCGAATCGGCCGAACAGCATCGAGCGCCTGCCCTGCGGGGTCGTCGAGCACCCAGTCCTCGTACCTCTTGCCGGGAAAGAACGGGCAGGCATCGCCGCACCCCATCGTGATGACGACGTCGGCCTGCTCGACGGCGTCCGTGGTGAGCACCTCGGGTTGGTAGGTGCCGATGTCGATGCCCACCTCGCGCATCGCCTCGACAGCGACGGGGTTGAGCCGGTCGGCCGGCTTGGACCCGGCCGACAGTACGCGCACCGTGTCGTCGGCGAGATGGCGCAGAAAGCCCGCGGCCATCTGGGAGCGGCCGGCGTTGTGGACGCAGACGAACAGCACGGTCGGAGTGGTCATCGGGCGGTCTCCTTGACGGCGGGGCGTAGGGCGAGGGTGGCATGGACGAGGGCCACCAGGACGGGGACCTCGATGAGCGGTCCGACCACGCCGGCCAGAGCCTGACCGCTCGTGGCGCCCCACGTGCCGATCGCGACGGCGATCGCGAGTTCGAAGTTGTTGCCGGCGGCGGTGAAGGCGACCGTGGTGGTGCGTTCGTACCCCAGTCCGGCTCCCTTCGAGACCACCCAGGCGAGAGTGAACATGAGGACGAAGTACGCCAACAGTGGGACCGCGATACGGGCGACGTCCCAAGGCTGGCGGGTGATCGCGTCTCCCTGCAGGGCGAACAGCAGGACGATCGTGAACAACAGCCCCCACAGCGTAAAGGGAGTGATCGCGGGCAGGTAGCGGTTCTCGTACCACTCGCGGCCCTTGACCCGTTCCCCGGCGACGCGGCTGGCGAGCCCGGCGGCCAGGGGAAGACCGAGGAAGACGAGCACGCTGACCGCGATGGCCGTGACCGAGAACTCGACCGAGGTGGTCTCCAGCCCGAGCCATCCGGGCAACAGTTGCAGGTAGAACCAGCCCAGCGCGGCGAAGGCGACGAGTTGAAAGGCGCTGTTGATCGTGACCAGCACGGCCGCAGCCTCGCGGTCGCCGCACGCCAAGTCGTTCCAGATCAGCACCATCGCGATGCAGCGTGCGAGGCCGACGACGATGAGTCCGGTGCGGTACTCGGGCAGGTCCGGCAACAGCAGCCAGGCCAGGGCGAACATGAGCGCCGGCCCGACGATCCAGTTGAGTGCGAGCGACACCACGATCAGGCGTCGATCGGCGAGCACTGCGCGGGTGCGGTCGTACCGGACCTTGGCCAGGACGGGGTACATCATGACGAGCAGTCCGACGGCGATGGGCGCACTGACCGAGCCGATCTCGAACGCGGTGAGTGCGTCGTCCAGACCGGGCACGAGGCGGCCGAGCAGCAGTCCGGAGACCATCGCGACGCCGATCCACAGCGGCAGCCATCGATCAGTCGAGGACAGTCCGCGCTGGTCGGGCCGTGTGGTCATGCGGTCGGCTTGGTGGCGCGGATGATGGCGGCGTGCATACCGGCCGCGGCCTCGTGGGTGAACTCCACCTCGGCGTCGATGAAGCCGACGGCGGCGAGCCCGGACAAGTATTCGGTCCTGGACAGGGCGCCGGCGATGCAGCCGACGTAGGAGCCACGCTCGGCGCGTTCGGTCGGAGTCAGGTGGTCCTCGGCCACGACATCGGAGATCCCGATCCGTCCGCCGGGGGAGAGGACGCGGAACATCTCGGCCAGCACCCGGGGTTTGTCGACAGACAGGTTGATGACGCAGTTGGAGATCAGGACGTCGACGGCACCGTCGGGCAAGGGGACGTCCTCGATCGTGCCCTGGAGGAACTCCACGTTCCGTGCGCCCGCCTTCTCGGCGTTCGCGCGGGCGAGCTGGAGCATCTCGTCCGTCATGTCGACCCCGTAGGCGAACCCTGTCGGCCCGACGCGACGCGCGGACAGGAGCACATCGATCCCGCCACCGGAGCCGAGATCGAGAACTCGCTCGCCTGGGTTGAGTGCGGCAACGGCCGTCGGATTCCCACATCCGAGACTGGCTGCCAGAGCCGCTGCCGGGACTGCCTTCATGTCGGCGGCCGCGTAGAGGCCGGCGCCGAAGCGGTCGTCGATCTCGCTCGACGCTCCGCTGCAACAGGAGGAGCCACACGATTCTGCCGCTTCGGTCTCCGCGATCACCATCGCATTGGATGCGCCGGTTCCTGCGCTCGTGGCTGCGGCGGCGTACCGCTCCCGGACCTGCTCGATGATGTCCTGATCCGTGGTCTTCATGCTCGACTCCCAATGCATCGATGAACTTCAATGCATTGACAATGATCGATGAATCGATAGATGTCAATACGTGTGGCACACTGACGCCATGACCACGATGCTCCCGATCGTCGACGCTGAGGAATCAACCTGCTGTTCGCCCCTGACCGGCGGAGTCCTCGACGATGCTGCGGCGACGGCCCTGGCAGCCAAGTTCAAGGCGCTGGGAGATCCGACCCGGGTGCGTCTCATGTCCCTGATCGCGGCGCATGAGGGAGGTGAGGCGTGCATCTGCGACCTCACCGAGCCTGTCGGACTGAGTCAGCCGACCGTGTCGCACCACATGAAACTGTTGACCGAGGCCGGTCTCGTCGAGCGCGAGCAGCGCGGTCGCTGGGCCTACTATCGCGTCCTGGACGACGCCTTGACCTCGCTGGCGTCCGCGATCCAGCCTGAGCGAGGCTGATCCGGCCGATCGATCAGTGCGAGATGGCGTCGCGAACGCGTCCGACCAGGGCGCCAAACTCCGGCAGCGACCGCAGGTCCGCGGGTGCGATCTGGCGATGCTCGGACGAGAACCGGGCCGGCTCGTCGAAGACGATGCGGCCGGGCCGCGGGCTCATCACCAGGACACGAGTCCCGAGGAACACGGCTTCCTCGACATCGTGCGTGATGAACAGGATCGTCTTGCCCGTCTCGCGCCAGATCGTCAGCAGTTCGTCCTGCAGGCGCTCGCGGGTGAGGGCGTCGAGTGCGCCGAACGGCTCGTCCATCAGCACGATCTCGGGGTCGTTCGCCAGCACCCGGGCGATCTGCGCACGCTGTTGCATGCCGCCGGACAGTTCGTACGGGCGCAATCGCCCGGCGTCATGCAATCCGACGAGTTCGAGGTAGCGGTCGGCGATCTGGAGTCGTTCGGCCTTCGGGACACCGCGCAGCCGGGGGCCGAGCGCCACGTTCGCCTGCACGTCCAGCCAGGGATAGAGCGTCGGGCGCTGGAAGACGACTCCACGCTCGGCACTGGGGCCGACGACCGGGTGGCCGCCCACCTGGATCGTCCCGGTCGTGGGCTGGCCGAATCCGGCGATGAGTCGCAGCAGTGTCGTCTTGCCGCAGCCGGACGGGCCCGCGAGCGTCACGAACTCACCCGGTTCGATCACGAGGTCGATCTGGTCGAGGGCCTGGACGGCGCCGTCCCGGGCCTGGAACTGCTGTTCCAGGCCCGAGACGACCACGGCGAGATCGTGGCGGATGTGGGTGTCCACCGTCACGACGATGCGGCCTCGGCCGGTACGGCGTTCACGCCGTCGGCGTACACGGACTCGTCCTCGACCTTGGCGATGCCGTCCTGGGTCAGCAGGAACTGCGCCGTGCTGAACAGGTCCTGGCCGAGCTTGCCACCGAGATACTCGTCGCTGGCCTGCTCACTCGCGTCGAGGAAGATGAAGCCCGCGAACAGCTTCTCGGCCTCCTCGGTCGAGACGCCGACCTCGACGGCCACGCTCTCGGCTGCCTTGGCCGGATCCTCCTTGATCTGCTTCACAGCGAAGTCCTGGGCCTTGGCCCACACCGTGAGCACGTCCGGGTTCGCGGAGACGAAGTCGTTGTCCGCGATCGCCAGATCGAAGGTCGGCTTGCCGGCCTCGGCCGTGTCCTCACTGGTCAGGATGACCGTGCCGCCCTCGCCCACGAGTTCGCTCAACGTCGGATCCCAGATCCAGGCCGCATCGACGTCGCCACGACCCCAGGCCGGGGCGATCTGCTCGGGCTCGGCGTTGATGAGCTGGTAGTCCGTCGGCTTGAGACCGGCGTCGGCGATCGCCTGCAGCAGGGAGAAGTGCGCGGTCGATCCGAACGGGGTCGCGATCGTCTTGCCCTTCAGGTCGGCGATCGTGGAGGCTTCGACACCTTCGCGCACGACGAGCGATTCGGCCGAACCGATGACACCGTGGATCCAGATCACCGAGACCGGCAGGTTGAGCGGCGCCGACAGTGCCTTCGTGCTCGGCGAGGAGCCGGCCAGGCCGATGTCGAGGCTGCCGCCGCCGAAAGCCTGGATCACGTCACCGCCGGACGCGAAGTTGTTCCACTTCACGGTGGCGTTCGGGAGGCAGTTCTCGAGGACCTTCTGGTCCTTGACGACGACATCGGCGTTCGGGATCTTCTGGAAGCCCAGGCGCAGCGTGCCGGTGAACTCCTCGTTGGCCTCGAACGGGCAGTCGCTGGCCGATGCCTGCTCCTCGTCGCCGCCGACGCTGCAGGCGCCGAGGGTCAGTGCCAAGGTGGCTGCGGCGCCGGCCGCGAGGTACTTCAGGGGGGAGAACATGTCAGTCCTTTCCTCGCCAAGGGACGAGTGCTTTCTCGATGGTGCGGATGAGTGCGTCAAGGGCGATCGCGGTGAAGCCGATGACGATGATGCAGGCGACCGACAGTGCGATCTTGTTCTGCGTGCCGGACAGGTAGGCCAGGCCCCCGATACCCGGCAGACCGTTCACCAGTTCGGCGGCGACGACCGTGGTCCACGCGAACCCGACGGCGACGCGCAGGCCGCTGAGGATGTCGGGCAACGTGGCGGGAAGCAACACCGAGGTGATCGTCTGACGCCGCGAGGCGCCAAGTGTGCGGATGGCATTGAGCTGGTCCTCGCGAACCCCGCGCACGCCGTTGATCGTGGCCAGCGCGATGGGCGGGAACGCCGCCAGGAACAGCAACCAGATCTTGGACGCGTCGTAGATGCCGAACCACGCGACGAGGAAGCCGATGTAGGCCAGTGGCGGGATCGACCTCAGGAAGTCCACGTACGGACCGAGCAGGGTGCCGGCCCAGGCCACGGTGCCCATGAACAACCCGAGGGGGATGCCGACGACGGTCGCGGCGAGAAGGCCCGCGCCGATGCGCTGCAGGCTCATGAGCAGGTGCTCCCACAGGAAGTACCCCTCCTCGCCGCGCACGACGCGGTCGACACCGCCACCGATCGCGTGGTGGGTGTTGGCGCGCACGAACGCGTCCCACACCTCGAGCGGGCTGGGCGTCAGGTAACTCGGCTTGACGATGTCCGCCGCGGCGACGGCGGACCACACGACCAGCAGGGTCGTCAGCGTCGCGACGTGGGGCAGCCAACGGCGATACGGGACAGGGGTGCGCGCCGGGCGGGTGCCCGGCGTGACGGCCGTGCGGCTCACGCCAGGAGTCCACGGTGGCGCAGGATCGGCAGGACGCCTTCGGCGAACCAGTAGGCCTCCTCGACATGCGGGTACCCCGACATCACGAATTCCTCGATACCCACGGCGGCGTACTGCTCGATCAGGTCGGCCGCTTCGGTGTGGCTGCCGACGAGGGCCGTGCCGGCGCCACTGCGCATGAGCCCGACCCCGGCCCACAGACCCGGGTGGACCTCGAGCGAGTGCGGATCGGCGCGGTCGTAGTGGCCGCCGTGCAGTTCGCGCATGCGGCGTTGGCCCTCCGACTCGCTGGCCGCGAGGACCTGCTGGGCCTTCTCGACGTCGGCCGGGTCGAGGCCGGCCAGCATGTCGCCGGCGACCTTCCAGGCGTCCTCGGACCGGTCTCGCGTGATCGTGTGCAGACGGACGCCGAACCGCACCGTGCGGCCCTCGTCGTCGGCGAGCTTGCGGATCTTCGCGAGCTTCTCGGCAACCATCTCCGGCGGCTCGCCCCAGGTGAGGAAGACGTCGGTGTGTGCGGCGGTCACCGGTCCTGCCGCGGCGGAGGAACCGCCAAGGTAGATCTCCGGGACGCGGCCGGGCTTGCGGGTTCGCGCATCGGTGACGTCGTAGTACTCGCCGGTGAAGTTGCTGCCGGCCTGCGTGAACGACTCGCGGAAGACCTGGATGAACTCCGCGGCGCGCGCGTAACGGTCGTCCTTCTGGACTCGGTCGCCGAAGCGCTGCTGCTCGGCCGGATCCCCACCGACGACCACGTTGAGCAGCAGACGGTCACTCGACAGCCGCTGGAAGGTCGACGCCATCTGGGCCAGCAATGTCGGACTGATCAGACCGGGCCGCAATGCGACCAGGAACTTCAGCCGCGTGGTCTCGGGTATGAGCGCCGACGCGACGACCCACGCGTCCTCGCAGGGCGTGCCGGTGGGGGTGAGGACCGCGTCGAATCCGAGGTCCTCGGCGGTCCGGGCAACGTGCGCCAGGTACCGCAGGTCGGGTTCGCGATAGCGCCCCGCGGTGTCGACGGAGCCGCCGGAGCGACCGACCTCGGTCGGGACACTGTGGCCGCCACCGACGAGGGCCCGGCTGTCGCCGGTCGTGGGCAGGAACCAGTCGAACCGCAGAGGGCGGTCGGTCATCGGGGGAGTCCTTCCGTCAGCAGGGTGGGAGACGCCTCGGTCGCATCGAGCACGGCGCCGGCCGTGTCGAAGGCCTGGTTGCGGATCTCGGGGACGGCCGTGGATTCCCACAGTTCGCCCCGGCGCAGGGAACCGAGCACCCAGATCGGGGCGCCCGGGGTGCCCGAGGAGTCGAGCACCCGGCCGTTGCGGGTGCGAAAGCCCATGCCCGCCGTGGCGCTCAGGGCCAGGGCGCCGCCGGACCGCTCGCGCAGCAGGTCGTCGAGCAGGCGGTCGCCGAGGCGCCGGATGTCGGTCTCTGGACCGGTGCAGTTCACGACCCACCCGACGTCGAGGGTTTGGCCGTCGGTCAGGTGAACGCGCAGGCCGTCGCTCAGCGCATGCGCACCGGACACGCGGGCCGCCGACACGATCAGCTGTTCGTCGGCGCGCAGCTGGTTGATGTGCTGGGCGCTCGTGGACGGCACCCGGTGCCGGATGCGGTTCCACTCGCCGCTGCGCTCGCTCAGGAATCGGAGACGGTCGGGCTCGCTGAGGCGTCCCCACAGATCCTGCGTCAGGTGGCGCAGTCCGTCGGAGCCGGAGCGCCAGTCGCCGGTCAGCGCCTGCGCCGCGCACAGGTGAGCGCGCACGTGCGTCTCGATCAGCTCCAGATCGTGGCCCCAGTCGGTGACATCGGGGACGGCCGGTGCCTGGTGGGCCACGGCGTGACGTGCCGGCAGCTGCCCGCTGCGGCTGACGGCATGGAGGACGCGGTCGGCCGATGCGATCGTCGTGACGACGTCGACCATGGTCAGCCCGGTTCCGACGACGAGGACGTCGGGCCGTGACGACGATGTGTCGCGGATGCGTTCCAGGGCACCTGGTGCCCACGGGTCGCTGACGAATCGGTCGCTCGTGCGCAGTGCGTCGGGAGCCCACGCATCGGACGGCGCCGGTAGACCGACACCGATCACCACGGCATGCCCGGCGAGAATCGTTCCGTCGTCGAGAACCAGCGTGATGCCATCGTCGTGGGCGTCGACCGCGGTGGCGGTGCGGCGGACATGGGTCAGGGTGACGCGGGGAGGGGCCTCAGCCAGCGCGGTGCGAAGGGTCTCGGCGACGTACCGGCCCCACTCGCGGCGGGGAGCGAATTCATACGGATCCACCGGGTTTCCGGTGGTGGAGGACCGCCAGTTCGCGAAGTGGCCCGGAGCGTCAGGCAGCGCGCTCATGCCCGCAGCGGGGACGTTGAGCAAATGAGCCGGGTCAGGCGTCGAGAAGGCGGTCCCGCCACCGAGCCGTTCGGCAGGTTCGACCACCACCAGGTCGAGCGCATCCGTGGATTCCCGGACCAGGTGCAGTGCCGCCAGCGTGCCAGCAGCCCCGCCACCGACGATCAGGATGGTGATTCGCGAGCGGCGGTCGGTCATGAAGTCCAGTAAACCGCACGACATACTGAACTTTGGGTAGTTGGCCACATCGTGAGAGGTGTCACCGAGGTCGGTCGTCTTCCGTAGTCTCATCGGGCGATACATCCATTCCGCGGAGATGCCGCGTCCCAGGAGGCCCACGTTGTCCGATCACATCCGCACCGCCGTCATCGTCGGGAACCCGAAACCGGCGTCCCGCACCCTCGCCGCCGCCACCCACGTCGCTCGCGAGCTGAGCGGCGACGAGCCAGATCTGACCGTCGACCTCGCCACCCTCGGGGCGGCCCTGCTGGACTGGACGTCCACCGAGGTCTCGGAACTGGTCACGCAGATCGGGGACGCGGATCTGGTGGTCGTGGCCTCGCCGACCTACAAGGGCACCTACACGGGGCTGCTCAAGCTCTTCCTCGACCGGTTCGCCGGTGGCACCGGACTGCGCGGTCTGGCCGTGCCGCTGTTGCTCGGTGCGGGTCCGGCCCACGCGCTGGCGCCGGAACTGACCCTGCGTCCGGTGCTGACCGAGCTGGGTGCGACCGTGCCGGGACGAGGACTGTACGTCCTGGACTCCCAGTACGACGATCCCGCCACGTACGAGGACTGGTTGGCCGCGACACGACCTCAGGTGCGTGCGCTGCTACGGGCCACGACATGAGCCACGGCCTAGCCCCCGGGTCCGCCGTCAGGTCGGGTCACCGTCGTGGGGTGCGCCTCGGGTCGCACGGCCACGACGGCCGCCAGGATCAGCGCGGCTCCGACGATGCCCACCGCACTCAGACGTTCGTCCAGCAGGACGGCGGCCAGCGCGGCTGCCGAGATCGGTTCGACCAGCGTCGCGACGGTCGCCGCCGATCCCGATGTCGTGCGTAGGCCGGCGTACAAGAGTCCGTACGCCAGGGCCATCGTCGCGACGCCCAGATAGAGCAGCAGCGCCAGCGAACCGGCCGACATTCCCACGACCGGCTCACCCGAGGTGGCCGCGATCAGCAGGAACGGCGACAGGACGACGGCACCGACGGCCGTGGCACACGTCGTGAGGGCCACGGGTTCCACCCGCTGAGCCAGCGTGTGCCCCAGCACCGTCGTCGCCGCGTAGGTCACGCCGGCCGCCACGGCCAGGATGAGACCCAGCATGGGACGGTCGCCCGGAGCGGTGGAGCCGTGCCCCGCGGTCGCGCTGATCAACACCAGTCCTGCCAGCGCAGCGGTCAACACGCCCGCATCACGCACGGTCGGTCGCGTGTGCGCTCGCAGATGCTCCCAGGTCGCTGCCAGCACCGGTGCCAGCCCGAGAGCGACCACCGTGGAGACACTGACGCCGACCATCAGTACGGACAGGAAGTACAGGCCTTGGTAGGTCGCCGTGCCCCCGCCGATCACGATCGCGAGGACCGGATGCTCGCGCATGGTCCGGTGAACGGTGCGCGCCCGTCCGGTGAGGCCGACGAAGACGAGCAGGGCTACCGCGGCCAGGATCATGCGCCAGGCACTCACGGTCATGGCGCCGACGCCATCGCGCTCGTGCAGCACGGTCACGACGAGACCGCCCGTGCCCCACAGCACGCCGGCAGCGCAGACCTGCAGCAGGCCGAGCCGGGAAGGGCGAGTCACTCGGTCACCCTAGTGGCGCGGTCAGGCTCCCACGTTCTCGCGTTCGGCACCGATCATGGTGTCGGACCCGTGACCGGTGTGGACGACCGTGTCGTCGGGCAGGACGAGCAGTCGTGCGGTGATCGACTCACGAATCAGGTCGGCATCGCTGTACGACCGGCCGGTGGCGCCAGGTCCGCCCTGGAACAGGGTGTCGCCGGTGAAGACGCAGCCCAGGTCCTCGGCCAGCAGGCACGTGGCGCCGGGGGCGTGACCGGGTGTGTGGATCGCACGCAGCGTCGTGCCGCCGACTGTGAACTCGGTGCCGTCGACCAGGTTCTCGTCCCAACTGTCCGTCGGATGCGTGAGCTCCCACAGCGGGCGCTCGGCGGGGTTGAGCCAGATCGGTGCACCCGTCCGTTCTCGCAGTTCCGGCGCCACGCGGCAGTGGTCGTCGTGCGCATGGGTCAGGACGATCGCCGTCACGGTGCGGTCGCCGACGATCTCGAGGATCGCATCGACGTTGTGGGGGGCGTCGATCACCACGCACTCGGTCTCGTCGCCGATCACCCAGACGTTGTTGTCGACGTCGAACGTCTCGCCGTCGAGACTGAAGGTGCCCGCGACGACGCCGTGATCGATCCGCGCGGCCATCAGAGCACCACGACCGATCGCAGCACGTCACCGTGGTGCATCTTGGCGAAGGCGTCCTCGACGTCCTCGATGCGGATCTCCTCGGTGACGAACGCGTCCAGGTCCAGGCGGCCCTGGCGGTAGAGGTCGACGAGCATGGGGAAGTCCCGGCTGGGCAGGCAATCGCCGTACCAACTGGACTTGAGTGATCCGCCCCGCCCGAACACGTCGATGAGGGGCAGGTCGGGCACCTTCATGTCAGGAGTCGGAACCCCCACCAGGACCAGGGTTCCGGCGAGGTCGCGGGCGTAGAACGCCTGCTTCCAGGTCTCGGGGCGGCCGACCGCCTCGATCACGACGTCGGCACCTTCGGCGCCCTCGTACGTCTCGGCGCAGACCCGCTTGATCTCCTCGACGGGATCGACCTGTGAGGAGTCGATGGTGTGCGTCGCGCCCATCTTCGTGGCGGCCTCGAGCTTCACCGGGTCGATGTCGCCCGCGATGATCGGGCTGGCACCGGCCAGGGCGGCCCCGGCGATGGCGGCCACGCCCACGCCGCCGCAGCCGATGACCGCGGCGGACCGCCCGCGGGTCAGGGCGCCGGTGTTGATCGCGGCTCCCAGCCCGGCCATGACCCCGCAGCCGAGCAGGCCGACGGCCGCGGGCCGGGCGTTGGGATCGACCTTGGTGCACTGGCCGGCCGCCACGAGCGTTTTCTCGATGAACGCCCCGATGCCCAGGGCGGGGGAGAGTTCCGTGCCGTCCTCGAGGGTCATCTTCTGCTTCGCGTTGTGGGTGGCGAAGCAGTACTGCAGGTCGCCGCGCTTGCAGGCACGACACTCGCCGCACACGGCACGCCAGTTCAGGACGACGAAGTCGCCGGGTGCCACCTCGGTGACCCCGTCGCCGACGGCCTCGACGACTCCTGCGGCCTCGTGGCCGAGCAGGAACGGGAACTCGTCGTTGATCCCGCCTTCGCGGTAGTGCAGGTCCGTGTGGCAGACCCCGCAGGCCTGGATCGTCACGACAGCTTCGCCCGGTCCCGGATCCGGGACGTTGATCGTGACCAGTTCGACCGGCGCGTCCTTCGCTCTCGCGATGACGCCCTTCACCTGCTGACTCATGGTTCTCCCTCAGTCGTGGGTACACGCCGAGCCTGCCAGACCGAGACCCCGGCCACACCTTGCGGTCGGATCCGCCCGCCCCGCCTGCCACTTTTGGTACGGGATCCACTCTCTGCGCGACATAGAACGTGGATCCCGTACCAAAAGTGGGGAGGGTGGCCACGGTGTCCGATTTCCGCCAGAATCAGTCGGGGCGATGCGTCAGGATGGACGAATGGACCCCGTCGAGTGCTACCGCGCAGTGACCGCGCGCGACGCCCGCTTCGACGGTGTCTTCTACACGGCGGTCCGCACCACCGGGATCTACTGCCGACCGTCGTGTCCTGCCGTCACCCCACGGCGGGTGAATGTGACGTTCTATCGTTCCGCCGCAGCCGCCGAGCGGGCCGGTTATCGAGCCTGCCGTCGCTGCCGGCCCGACAGCACACCTGGTTCTCCCGAGTGGAATGCGCGAGCAGACGTCGTCGCCCGCGCGGTCCGACTGATCGGCGACGGTGTCGTGGAACGTGAAGGCGTCCACGGTCTCGCCGGCCGGCTGGGCTACAGCGAACGCCACGTCAACCGACTCGTCACCAGTGAGCTCGGGGCAGGCCCGCAGGCCATCGCGCGCAGCAATCGCGCCCGTACGGCGCGCATCCTGCTCGAGACCACCGCGATGCGCGCGGCGGATGTGGCATTCGCCGCCGGTTATGGCTCGGTGCGTCAGTTCAACGACTCGATCCGCGAATCGTTCGCCCTGACTCCTCGCGAGCTCAGAGCACGTTCCCGGCGCGCGGCCCACCCGGGAGCGGGCCGGATCACCTTGACGCTCGCCCTGCGACCTCCCTTCCACGCCCAAGGGCTGCTCGACTTCCTGGCCCCGCGAGCGATCGAGGGCGTCGAAGTCGTCGGACCCCGCACGTATGCGCGAGTGATGACGCTGCCCCACGGGTTCGGTGCCGTGGAACTGACGCTGCACGACGATCGGGTCGATGCGGAACTGGAACTGACCGATCTGCGTGACCTGGCGACGGCCGTCCATCGGTGCCGCCGGCTGCTCGACCTCGATGCCGACCCGGTGGCGATCGATGCAGTGCTGGCGACCGAGCCGACCCTGGCGTCGCTCGTCGAGGAATCGCCCGGATCGCGACTGCCGGGACAGGTCGACGGGTTCGAGGTCGCGGTCCGGGCGATCGTCGGGCAACAGGTGTCGGTGGCCGGCGCGCGCACGATCCTCGGCCGGATCGCGCGCACCAGGGGAACGGAGGTCGACCTCGAGCTGGCGCGGCGTCACGGGTTGACCCATGCCTTCGCCACGGCCGACTCCGTCGCGGCTGCCGCACCCGAGGAGTTCGCGATGCCCCGAGGCCGTGCGGCCGCAATCCTGGCGGTCGCCCATGCGGTCGCAGGAGGCGACCTCGACCTCGATCCCGGCGCTGACCGCGAGGCCGTACGAGAAGGGCTGCTCGCGATCCGTGGGATCGGTCCGTGGACGGCCGACTATGTGCGGATGCGGGCCCTGGGCGATCCTGACGTCCTGCTCGACACCGACCTCGTGCTGCGCCGCGTCCTCGCGCGCGAGGGGCTGGACCGGACGCGCACCGACCGGTGGCGACCCTGGCGGTCGTACGCCTCACTGCACCTGTGGAGGATCGCATGAAGACACGCTGGATGGACTCGCCGATCGGCGGGCTGCGGCTGCACGTCGACTCGGGGCTGCTGACCCGGATCGCGTTCGACGCGGTTCCTGTCGGTTCGTGGTCCGGGGACCCGCTGCTCGACGAGGCGGAACGCCAACTGTCCGAGTACTTCGCCGGGAACCGGCGCGAATTCGAACTGCCGGTCGCGGCCGACGGCACCGAGTTCCAGAAGAAGGTGTGGTCGTACCTGCGCACGATTCCGTACGGCACGACCACGTCCTACGGTCGGATCGCGACCGATCTGGGTTACGAGCCGGGAATCTCACGTGCGGTCGGTGCAGCCAACGGCGCCAACCCGCTTCCGATCGTCGTGCCGTGCCACCGCGTCATCGGCGCGGACGGCAAACTCACCGGCTACGCGGGAGGTCTGGGCCGCAAGCAGACGCTGCTGGATTTGGAGCAGCCCGGGCTGTTCTGACCCTGCGGCTGGACGCGAACGCGCAGTAGGGTGCGAGAGGAGCACTGCTTTCGGACCGGGGATGACGTGAGCGAGATCAGCAAGACGACCGCAGGAGCGCCCGCGCGGCGCGCCTGGTTGCTGCGGCTGGGCATGCTCGCCGTGGCGGTCGCCGTCGTGCTCGCGGTTCCGCGATTCATCGGCGAGATCGACTGGGGCTCGGTCCGGTCTGCCTTCGGAAAGCTCGCGTGGTGGCAGTTGCTTCTGCTCGGTGTGCTGGTCGTGCCGCGTCAGGTGGTCAAGGCGCTTCCCTTGTCGTTCTTCATCCGGGGCGTGAACGGGACCCGTGCCCTGGTGTGCGACCTCGGGACCCTGCTCATGCTCGCCGTCGCTCCGCCGCCGAGCTACATGGCCCTGCGACTGGCCATGTTCGATTCGTGGTCCATCAACATCGCGAAGGCGCTGGCCGGCTCCATCCTGGGCACGGCCGTGTTCCAGTTCATCCGGTTCGCCACCCCGGCCATCGGGTTCGTCGTCCTGTTCGCGGCGGGCCGTGCGGTGTCCTACCGCTGGGCCGAGTTGATCTTCGTGGCGATCGCCCTGGCGATCGTGGTCGTGCTGGTCCAGATCGTCCGCAGTGACGTCCTCGCCTCGATGATCGGAGTCGCGGGCGGCCGGATCGCCCGCGTCGTCCGTCCTGCGGTCGATCCGTCGGTCTGGGGGCGCGCCTGCGTGGGCTTCCGCGCCGACGTCGCCGAGGGATTCGCCGGTGGATTCCTACGGTCGACCTTGGCGATCGTGACGATGGTGGTCCTGGACTTCGTGATCCTGGTCCTCAGCCTCAGGTTCGTCGGATTGAGTGCCGCGGAAATCTCGCTGACCGATGTGGCGATCGCCTACCTGTTCGCCTACCCGCTGACGTTCATGCCGTTCTCGGGGATCGGAGTCGTCGACGCGATCCTGCTGGCCGGACTGGTGGACGCGGCCGGAGCGGGTATCGAGTCCGCTGCCGTCGCCGGTCTGGTGCTGTGGCGGGTCTTCACGGTGGCGCAGCCGGTGGTCATGGGCCTCGGTGCGGTCCTCAGTTGGCGGCGCACCCTTCCGGCCCGCTGAGCTGCAGCTCAGCGGCGCAGGTTCTGTGACAGGCGCTCGGCCGCGGCGACGACGGCCGGTGCGTGCATGCGGCCGGGCTGACGAGTCAGCCGCTCCAGCGGGCCCGAGACCGAGACGGCGGCGACGACCTTGCCGCTGGGGGAGCGGACCGGTGCCGAGACCGAGCCGACGCCCTGTTCACGTTCGGCGACACTCTGCGCCCAGCCGCGCTTGCGGACGGCGGACAGCTCGGCGGCCGAGAAGTTGGCCTTCATGAGGCCCTTGTTCATGCGCTCGGGGTCCTCCCAGGCCAGCAGCACCTGGGCGGCGGATCCACCGGCCATCGTCAGTTGGCTGCCGACGGGGATCGAGTCGCGCAGGCCCGTGGGCCGATCGGCCGCGGAGACGCACACGCGGTGGTCGCCCTGTCGCCGGAACAGCTGGGCCGATTCGCCGGTGATGTCGCGCAGCCGGGCAAGGACTGGTCCCGCGGCGGCCAGCAGCCGGTCCTCGCCGGCCGCGGCGGCCAGTTCGGACAGGCGGGGACCCAGGATGAAGCGGCCTTGCATGTCGCGCGCGACGAGACGATGATGTTCCAGAGCGACCGCGAGTCGATGTGCGGTCGGGCGCGCAAGGCCTGTCGCGGTGACGAGGCCGGCCAGGGTTGCCGGACCCGGTTCCAGCGCGGCCAGCACGAGGGCGGCTTTGTCCAAGACGCCGACTCCGCTAGAGTTGTCCATGTCTTGATACTGCCGTATCGCATTGTGAGACGCAACCCCCGATTGAGAGAGAACCATGGGTAAGACGCTCGCCGAGAAGATCTGGGACGACCACGTCGTCCGTTCCGCGCCCGGAGAACCGGACCTGCTGTTCATCGACCTGCACCTCATTCACGAGGTCACCAGCCCGCAGGCGTTCGACGGACTCCGTCTCTCCGGCCGCACCGTGCGCCGCCCCGACCTCACCCTCGCGACCGAGGATCACAACATCCCGACGACCGACCTCGACAAGCCGATCGCCGACCCCGTGTCGCGCACGCAGGTCGAGACGCTGCGCCCCCACGCCGAGGAGTTCGGCGTGCGCCTGTTCCCGATGGGCGACATCGACCAGGGCATCGTCCACGTCGTCGGTCGCCAGCAGGGCCTGACGCAGCCGGGCATGACGATCGTGTGCGGCGACTCGCACACCT
>CAYYQO010000031.1:0-24383 GCA_964473845.1 uncultured Aeromicrobium sp. | reverse complement strand
CAGGACGACGACCGCATCGCCGAGATCGTCGCGCCGCCGCCGTTGGACATCGACTTCTCGCAGATCGACCTCGAGTCGGCCATGGCGAAGACCTTCATGGGTCCGATCGCCGACGCGAACGCGGCCAATACGATCCCGTGGCGCCGCGCGGACATGGGCGCCCTGAACGGCCACACGAACGCACGCGCCCTGGCCCGGACGTTCTCCGTGATCTCACGTGGGGGCGAGGTCGACGGGGTGCGACTGCTGTCGGACTCGACGATCGACGTGATCTTCCAGGAGCAGTCCCGCAACGTCGACCTGGTGCTCGGCGTGCCGCTCCGATTCGGGATCGGTTTCGCGCTGCCCGAGCCGGCGACGCTGCCGTACATCCCGGACGAGCGGATCTGCTTCTGGGGCGGCTGGGGTGGCTCGCTGACGATCATGTTCCCCGACCAGCGAATGACGATCTCGTACGTCATGAACAAGATGGCGCCCGGCATCATCGGCTCGGACCGGTCCGCGGCCTACGTCAGCGAGATCCTCGCGGTAGCGAACTAGACTCACCCGCATGGGAACTGAGGTCCGTGACGCCGCCGTGCGCGCCCGTGAGGCGGCACGCGTGCTGGCGCTCGCCACGCGCAAGGACAAGGACGCGGCGCTGACCGCGATGGCCGAGGCGCTGGTAGCCGGTACCGATCGCATCGTCGCGGCGAACGCCGAGGACGTGGCCGAGGCGCGCGCCGAGGGCACCCCCGAGAACGTCATCGACCGCTTGGCGCTGGACGCCGACCGCGTCGCCGCCTTCGCCCAGGGTGTCCGGGACATCGCTGCGCTGCCCGATCCCATCGGCGAGGTCGTGCGGGGCTCGACGCTGCCGAACGGACTGCAACTCCAGCAGATCCGTGTGCCCATGGGCGTGATCGGGATGATCTACGAAGGCCGGCCCAACGTCACGGCCGACGCCGCCGCGATCTGCCTCAAGGCCGGCAGCACCTCACTGCTGCGCGGCTCGCGATCCGCCCGGCGTTCCAATGCCGTGATCGTCCAGATCATGCGCGATGCCGTCACGTCCACGGGTCTTCCCGCTGACGTCATCCAGGCGATCAGCGCCGAGGACCGCGGCACCTCGACCGACCTGATGACGGCTCGCGGGCTGGTCGACCTGGTCATCCCGCGCGGGGGAGCGGGCCTGATCCGCACGGTCGTGGAGCAGTCCACGGTCCCCGTGATCGAGACCGGCACGGGCAACGTGCACGTCTACGTCGATGCCGACGCCGATCTCGACATGGCGCTGGACATCGTCCTGAACTCCAAGACCCACCGCACCAGCGTGTGCAACGCGGCCGAGTCGCTGCTGGTCCACCGCGCCGTCGCGGACGAGTTCCTGCCCCGTGTCGTCAAGGAACTGCAGGAGCACGGCGTCACGATCCACGGCGACGCCGCCTTCGGTTCGTTCGACGGCGTGGACGAGGCCACCGACGAGGACTACGCGACCGAGTACCTGGCGTCCGAGATCTCGGCCAAGGTCGTCGACTCGCTCGACGACGCCGTCGACCACGTGCGCCGCTACACCTCGGGTCACACCGAGGCGATCGTGACCCGCTCGCTGGACGCGGCCCGTCGTTTCACGATGGGCGTCGATTCGGCGGCTGTCATGGTGAACGCCTCGACTCGTTTCACCGATGGTGGAGAGTTCGGTTTCGGCGCCGAGATCGGCATCTCGACCCAGAAGTTGCACGCCCGCGGACCCATGGGCCTGATCGAGATGACCACGACCACCTACGTCGTGACCGGCACCGGCCAGACTCGCTGATAACCTTTCGCCATGCTCGATCTGTTGCTGGTCGCCGAAGAAGCGGCTCACCATGGCGAGGCAGCCATCAATCCGTACGTCATCGGTGGCATTGCACTCGGCTTCCTGTTGACCCTGCTGCTCGTCACGTTCCTGTTCGGACTGGGGCGCGAGCACACCTGAGCATGTCGGATCGACGCCGTCGCATCGGCGTGATGGGCGGAACGT
Organism: uncultured Aeromicrobium sp.; assembly: GCA_964473845.1. Lineage (GTDB taxonomy): Bacteria > Actinomycetota > Actinomycetes > Propionibacteriales > Nocardioidaceae > Aeromicrobium. The sequence continues at coordinate 22,381 of CAYYQO010000031.1, read as the reverse complement.
TCGATCCCATCCACCACGGACACCTCGTTGCCGCCAGCGAGGTGCAATCGTGGTTTGACCTCGATGAGGTCCTCTTCGTGCCGACGGGCCAGCCGTGGCAGAAGACCGAGCGGGACGTCTCGCCGCCGGAGGACCGCTATCTGATGACGGTCATCGCGACGGCCGCCAACCCCCGCTTCAACGTCAGCCGCGTCGACATCGATCGTGAAGGACTGACCTACACGATCGACACCCTGCGTGAACTGGCCGCGGCGTATCCGAACGACGAGCTCTACTTCATCACCGGTGCCGACGCGATGGCCGCGATCCTCTCCTGGCGCGACCATGCCGAGTTGTTCGATCTGGCGCACTTCGTCGGGTGTACTCGACCGGGCCACGAGATGGACGAGACCACCCTCGAAGGCCTGCCGAAGGAGCGCATCACCCTGGTCGAGATCCCGGCCCTGGCGATCAGTTCCACCGACTGCCGGACGCGCGTCCACAGCGGCGAGCCGGTTTGGTACCTCGTTCCCGACGGGGTCGTGCAGTACATCGGCAAGCACGGCCTCTACCAACCGCATGACCGACCGAAGGAGGACGCCTCGTGACCGCCACTGAACGTGCGCTCGAACTTTCCCGCGCTGCAGCGACCGCTGCCGACGACAAGCAGGCGACCGACATCATCGCGTTCGACGTCTCGGATCAGCTCGCGATCACGGACGTCTTCGTACTGGTCTCGGCCGCGAACCAGCCGCAGATGAACGCGGTCAAGGATGCCGTGGGCAAGGCCCTGCTCGAACTCGGTGCCAAGCCGCTGCGCCGCGAAGGCGAGCGCGAGGCCCGCTGGATCCTGTTGGACTACGGCGACATCGTCGTGCACATCCAGCACAGCGAGGAGCGTGCCTTCTACGCGCTCGAGCGGCTGTGGAGCGACTGCCCCGCGATCGATCTGCAACTCGGATGAAGCCCGGCAGCATCCTGACCCGCCGGGTCATCCTGTGGCGCCATGGCCGGACCGAGTGGAACGTCGCGGGCCGCGTCCAGGGCCAGACCGACATCCCACTCGACGAGGTTGGCCGCCAGCAGGCACTGGACGCTGCGGCGCGACTGGCGTCACTGAAGCCGGCGCGCATCGTCAGCTCCGATCTGTCCCGGGCAGCTGAGACCGCGCGAGCGCTGGGTGCGCTGACCGGCGTCGAGGTCGAACTCGATGAGCAATTGCGGGAACTGGCGTTCGGCGTGCGCGAGGGTCTGACGTGGCGCGAGTCCTGGGAGCGTTACCCCGATCAGATGCAGGCGTGGTCCGAGGGCGACGAGACACAGATCGAGGGCGCCGAGACGCATGCCCAGGCCGGAGCTCGACTGTCCGCAGCGCTGCACGGGCTCCTCGAGGAAATGCCGTACGGCGAGACGTTGGTCGTCGTGGCCCACGGTGCCGTGCTGCGCACCGGGGTACTGACGTTCCTGGACGTTCCGGAGTCGTCGTGGCGCCAGATCGGCGGCCTGTCGAACTGCCACTGGGCGGTGCTGGAGGAGTCCCGCTACGAGGACTGGTCCCAGTGGCGCCTGTCGGAATGGAACACCGGCTCGCTGCCCGAACCGGTCATGTCCGACGACGAAGCGGACGAGCCCGACCCCGGTTTGGGGAAGTCACGACCGGGCAGGTAATATGAACGAGGTTCTACGGGGCATTGGCGCAGTTGGTAGCGCGCTTCCATGGCATGGAAGAGGTCAGGAGTTCGAATCTCCTATGCTCCACCCAAGGTTTTCCCGGCGGCGTCAGGCCACACTCGCGTGGCGTGCCGACCTGCGGGCGCGGAGATGCCCGAACGCGATGGTGACCGCGATGCTCAGGCCGATCAGCACGAGGTTGATCAGCCCGTAGGCCCAGAAGTCCGCTTCGTTGTACGAGACCGGGAATCCCGTGGGCGTGGGGCCGAACGCGCCGCCCTCGGTCGCGCCGCCGAAACCGCCCTCGCCAGCCATCCAGGCGAGCAGGACGGCCAACGTCTGGAACGAGAACAGCAGGCTCTGCGCGGCCAGACAGATCGCGACGGCGCCCGTGCGTGATCTCACGAACCAGCCGATCAGCGGCGCGGCCACGATGGTGAAGACGATATTCATGATGGGGCCCTTTCGCGGGTGATCTCTCGGCCCGCGGCGTACAACAGGAGCCACCGGATCGGGCCCTCGATGAGCTCGCCTCGTCCGTGGCTCCAGTCGGTGTCGGAGGCGACAAGTCGCACCCCGGACAGGCGGGGGCCGAGTCTCATCAGCGGACGGCGGTTCAACTGCAGCACGCGGTCGAGGGCGACCTTGGCGGCGTCGACGGGTATCGGGTGGTCGATGCCGAGGGGGACTGCGATGTCCTGGGAGTGAATCAGGATGTCGAGCAGCGGTTCCTTCTCGGTGACGAGGGCGACGTGGCGCCGCGACCCGACGAATCCGCGCAGTGTGCTGATGATCTCGTCGTGGTTCAGCGGGCTGTCCACGGCGGTCCGGCGGATCATCGTGTTGTTGCGGAATCCGGCCTTGACCAGCGGCACGAACACGTCTCCCAGGCCTGCCTGGGCGAAGGTCAGGTGAGCGGCGACATCACGCACGCTCCAGCCTTCGCACAGGGAGGGATGTCGCCACTGTTCCTCGTCGAAGGTGTCCAGCAGGTCGCACAATGCCGACCGTTGGCTGTCGATGTGACCCCACAGGGTGTCGCTGTCCATGACGACCTCATTTAGTACGATACTCTGACTAATATTGCTCGGAGTCGGAAGGCGCGTCAAGTGGCGGAGTCGGTCAATCTCGGTGTCTTGATGTTCGTGTCCTACCGGGCGCTGGAGCAGCGGGCGTATCAGGCGGCAGCAGCGGTGGGGGGCACCATGACGGTCGCGCAGTCACGCTTGGCCGCACGGATCGGACCGCACGGCACGCGGCTCACCGACCTCGCAGCCCAGGCGCAGGTGACCAAGCAGACCGCCGCCCACTTGGTCAACGAGTTGCAGCGAGCCGGGTACATCGAGCGGGTCACGGACCCCGAGGACGGCCGGGCGCGGCTCATTCGGCTCACCGCGGCTGCCGAACCTCTCATCAGCGCGGCCGACGCCGCCGTCGCCGACGAACTGGCGGCGTGGTGCGAGCACCTCGGGGCGGCGCGAATGAAGCAGTTGGAGGATGCGCTGATGATGCTCCGCGAGGTCACCGACCCCTGGGCATAGCCGGCTCAGTCCTGCGCGAGACGGAGCGCCTTGGCCGTGTAGTAACCCACCTCGCCGTTGACGTCCTCGACGCCGAAGACCCATGTGCCGGACGGAGTCGCCCGGACATCGACGATGGTGCCGCGTGCGCGCGTGGTGAACACGTCGTCCCCGGGCTTGAAAGCGGCATCGGTCATACGTGAGATGGTACGAGCCAGCGCTTCCGCGACGTCGTGGCCGCCGACGCGGAAGTCGTGCTTCCACTCGCCGATGGACCAGTCGTCACTTTCGCCGAACCATGCCTTCTTCTGGTCCTCCTCGGCGAAGGCTGCCCAGACCTGTTCGACGGGAACGGGATAGCTGCGGACGAGGGTGAATCCGGAGTGGGCGACGCTGTGCTCGGTCATGGCGATGTCCTACCGGGTGAACGTCAGGCGCACGTCCTCACGATTGCGGGTCAAGGAGTAGGTGTACCCAACGGATGTGAGCCTGAGGCGTTGTCAGTCCCCGTCTAGCGTGAGGTGGAACGCGATGCAGTTGTTGCAGAAATCGCAACAACTGCGGCTGATGGAAAGACGTACTCGGTCAGCCACTACAACTTGGATGTCGTGATCTCACTCCGATACCGGGTCAAGTCAGCAGAAGGAGTCCGGGTCCGCCATCAACCAGCGGCATCTCGACGAACTCGGGTCCGTCGTGCGCATCCTGGAGCGTGCTGACAACACGCTGGTAGCGGGTGTGGGCGAGGTCGTATCGACCCATCTGCCGGGTCTGCGGACCCTGCGTGATTACGACGAGGGTGAGCTCGACCATGCCGAGGCGCGCGAGGTGATCGACCAGGTCGCAACCGAATTCCCCGACGATGTCCAGATCTATCAGACGTTCGGGGGCAGGATCTGTATGCCACGGTGCAGACGAAGGCGGCGAACCTGCTGTACCTGATCGTCAAGGACCATCCATTGACGGACGGCAACAAGTGGAGTGCAGCGGCCCTGAACGAATCGCTGAATGACGCGAACGACATGCCGCGCATCTCGAACAATGCCCTTGCGGCGATCACCCTCATGGTCGCCATGAGTGACCCACGGGAGAAGGATCTGATGGTCTCGTTGCTCACCTCGATGCTGGTATGAGACGACGACCATGACGCGGTCCGATGGGACAGACTGGGCGCATGGCGCGCTATGTGACGTACTCGCAATTGGGCGGACCCGAGGTCCTCGAGGTGACCGAGGGGCCGGAGCCCTCGCCCGGTGACGGCCAGGTGGTCGTCGAGGTGCGGGCTGCCGGGGTGAACCCGATCGACTCGAAGTTGCGGCGAGGCATCCGCCCGAGTGGACCCTTCGAAGAACCGCGGCGTACCGGGTTCGACGGTGCGGGAGTCATCAGTGCCGTCGGCCCCGGTGTCGACGGCTGGTCGGTCGGCGACGAGGTGGTCCTGCAGAACACCCAGGGCACGTACGGCACCCACGTGGTCGCCGAGACCAGTCGGTTGGTGGCCAAGCCGACCGAGGTGAGCTTCGAGATCGCGGCAGCGCTGCCGATCCCCGTGTCCACGGCGTACCAGGCGCTCGCGTCCCTCGAGGTCGGCGAAGGAGACCGCCTGCTGTTGCACGGAGGCTCCGGCGGTGTCGGGCAGGCTGCGATCCAGTTGGCTCTCCGACGTGGGGCCACCGTCGTGGCGACGGCCAGCGAACGCAACCACGGCCGGCTGCGGGAACTGGGCGCGGTACCGGTCACCTACGGGTCGGGTCTGGTCGACCGGCTGCGGGAGGCGTCGCCGGAGGGCTACACCGTGGCCCTCGATGCCGCCGGTACGGACGAGGCGCTGGACGCCAGCCTCGAACTGGTCGACCGCACCAGGATCGGCACGATCGTGGTCGGTGCGAAGTACCACGAGCTGGGTCTGCAGGCGTGGTCCGGCGGATCGCCCGAACCGCTCACCCCCGAGCAGCAGGCGTTGCGCGCCGAGGCGGTCGGTGCGGTTCTTCCGTTGATCACCGCGGGCGAGTTCGATGTCGAGATCGGCAAGGTACTGCCGCTCGACGAGGCGGCCGAAGCCCAGCGCCTCAGCGAATCAGGCAGCGTGCGCGGGAAGATCGTTCTGGTTCCCTGAGGCCTCAGGACTGCCAGGTCTCCTGGTCCCAGGCCCGGAACCGGCGCGACTGGATCACGGCGCCGGCGATGGCCAGCGCGAAGTACAGCGCGTACCAATACCACTGCTGGTCGATCGCTTCGGTGACGTAGGAGTGCTCGAAGTCGGCACTGTCGAGCGTCCCGGTCACGAGCATGATGCCGGTGACCGTCGCCGAGGCGCCGCCCAGTGAACTGAGGACCACGAGCAGCATGCGCGGCAGGTTGGCGACGATCGCGACGAACCCGAGAAGTGCCCCGACCAGCACGGCGACCACGATGACGAGCCAGTTCCAGTCCACCCCGACAGCCCCCATGAACGCGGCGCCCAGGGCGAATCCGATCGACGTGGTGGCCAGCAGTACCGCGACGGCGTAGTAGAGGTAGGCGATCACCGCGAACCCGATCGCCAGCACGAGACCGACGACCCATCCGGTGGCGGTGGACAGGTAGCCCGTGTCCCAGAAGTGGGCCACGATCCCCGCTCCGAGATTGAAGCCCACGAAGGCGCCCCACAGCGAGATGACGAAACGCAGGGCGATGGCGCCGGCAATGCAGAAGAGCAGGCCGACGATGATGGCGGCGATGCCCAGGATCATGTCGTTCATGGACTCACGGTAGTGCCGAGGGGTTCACAGACGGCCCACAAGAAATGCTCAACGTCTGCTGACGTGGTGTTGGTGTGCTGTTCACATGAGCCAGTACGCAAACTTCGCCCTTGATCTCGTCGCCGTCGCCGTGATGGTCTTCGCCCTGTTCCTACCCCGCGGCGGCCGCCGCGAACTCGTCGTGGCCTACCTGGCCGTCAACGTCGGGGTCATGGCCGTTGCCGCGGCCCTCTCGTCGAGCGGGGTCGGTGCCGGACTGGGCCTGGGCATTTTCGGGGTCCTGTCGATCATCCGGTTGCGGTCCGAGGAGTTGTCCCAGCGCGAGGTGGCTTACTACTTCGCCGCACTCGCGATCGGTCTGCTGGGCGGGCTCGCACCCGCCGGCGCCTGGTTGGCGCCGGCGATGATGACGGCCGTCATGGCGGTCCTGTGGTTCGGAGACCACCCGCGAGTGTCGGGCAGGGGTGTCGGCCAGGAGATCGTGATCGACCGTGCGGTCACCGACCCGGCGGCCCTGAGGAAACACCTGACGGTGCTGCTCGGCTCCGAGCCGACCAAGGTCACGGTGTCGCGCACGGATCTGGTGAACGACACCACGACCGTCCAGGTCCGGTACGACCCCACGATGTCACTGGCGGCCGTCCGATGAGTGTCATGACGGCCATCGCGGTTGACCGGTTCGCGCCGATCGATCTGGACGAACTGGTCGAACACGCCGGCCTGCTGACCCGGGTGGACCGCAAGTACGTCCTGCCGCTGGCCGACCTGGCGCCCGTGCTGGACGCTGTGCCGGACCGGACGCGGGTGCTCGAGATCGACTCTCAGCGCGTGTTCGGCTATCGCTCGACCTACCTCGACACGCCCGATCTGGTCGCGTACCACCGGGCCGGCCAGGGGAGGCGGCGCCGGTTCAAGGTCCGCACCCGCTCCTACCTGGACACTGGCACCTGCTGGCTGGAGGTCAAGACCCGCGGCAGCCGGGGCACCACGATCAAGGACCGCATCGCGCACCACGACGTCGCCGACGCGCCACTGACGGCGGAGGGGAAGATCTTCGTCGACACCGCCCTGGACGAAGGTCGCGTGCCCGACGTCCGGGCCGCGGATCTCGAGCCGGTCATCGTGACCTCCTACCGGCGATCCACCCTGCTGCTGCCCGACGGACTGTGCCGCGCCACGATCGACGTGGACCTGGGCTGGACCCGGGTGGGTGACGGCCGCGACTTCGATCGCCCCGGTCACGCGATCGTCGAGACGAAGGCCGGTTCGACCCCGGCGGTGCTCGACCGACTGTTGTGGGCCCACGGCCACCGCCCCACCACCATCTCGAAATTCGCGGTCGGCCTGGCCGCGCTCGACCCGACCCTGCGGCGCCTGAAGTGGGCCCGCATCCTGAAGGAGATCGCATGAAGACCCCGAACTGGAAACGGCGCGTCGCCGCCGCGACGGCTGCTGCCGGCCTGCTCATGATGGCGGCCTGCGGAACGACCGAGCCGTCGGTGGCGACCATCTCGCAGAATGCGGAACCCCACGCCACGAGCGAGAAGGATGTGTCCTACGACGCTTCGTCCGCCACGACGATCGAACTGTCCGACGGCGCGTCGACGACGTCGTCCGACGCGGGGGTCGCGATCGACGGCGACACCGTCACGATTTCGGCGGCCGGCACCTACGTGCTCTCCGGCTCGCTCAGCGACGGTCAGGTCGTGGTCACGAGCGAGGACGACGGCGAAGTCGTGCTGGTGCTCGACGGGGTGGACGTCACCTCGTCCGACGACTCACCACTTGTGGTCACGCAGTCCGACGAAACGACGGTGATCCTGGCCGACGGCTCCCAGAACAGTCTCGCCGACGGCGTCGGCTCGGCTGCCGACGACGAGGTGGACGACGCCGCGAACGCGACCCTGTGGTCGTCCGACGACCTCACGATCGCCGGCGGGGGAGCCCTGAGCGTGACCTCGCAGTCGGCAGACGGCATCACCTCCAAGGACGGACTGGTGATCCTGGGCGGCGACATCACCGTCACCGCGGGCGACGACGGAATCCGTGGCAAGGACTACCTGATGATCGACGGCGGAACCATCGACGTCACGGCCGGGGGCGACGGACTGAAGTCCGACAACGACTCCGACGCGACGATGGGCTACATCGCCATCACCGACGGCAGCGTCACGATCGACGCAGGCAGCGACGGACTGGATGCCATGACCGACGCCATCGTCTCGGGCGGCACCGTGACCGTCACGAACTCGGAGGAGGGACTCGAGGGCGCGGCGGTCCTGATCTCGGGCGGCACGCTCGACCTGACGGCCTCCGACGACGGGATCAACGCGTCGAGCGGGTCGGGCAGCGAGTCGATGGCGGCCGAGGACGGCGTCACGCTGACGATCTCCGGAGGCACCGTGCACGTCGACGCCGGCGGAGACGGTCTGGACTCCAACGGCACGACGACGATCACCGGAGGCACGATCACCGTCGACGGTCCCACCAACGACGGGAACGGAGCACTGGACAGCGCCGGCGGCACGACGATCGACGGCGGGTCACTCATCGCGGTCGGCCCCGCAGGCATGGCCGAATCGCCGGAGTCCGATTCCTCCCAGGGTTGGCTGCAGGCGAGCCTGGGCAACGCCGCAGCGGGCGCGGTCGTGACGATCCTGGATGCTGACGGCAACGAGGTGGCCGAGTACACGCTGGCCAAGGCCGCGGCCGACATCGTCGTCGCGAACGACGAGATCGAGTCCGGCCAGACGTACACGGTGCAGGTGGACGGGAGTGACGTCGCGACCGCCACGGCCGGTGAGGGCACGGGTGGCGGCATGGGAGGCGGACCCGGCGGCGGACGTGGAGGCGGGCCCGGCGGTGGGCCTGCCACGATGGGGGAATGATTCCCCAGACCTGGATCCCGCATCGACGTGCCGACGGTGAGACCCTCGGCTGGATCGAACCGGCCGGCGAGGACTTCGTCGCCCACGACCTGCTGGGCCGGCCTGTGACCGACGAACCCGTCGACTGGCTCGCCGCCGAGGAAGCGCTCGAGGAGATCGGGATCCGCTACCTGGCCGACGCCTACACGCTCGACCTGCCAGACGGCCCGCGTCGGGTCCGCGTCGGTGAGGCCACGGTCGACGGCATCACGCTCGTCGCGGACGACTTCGGGTCGGCCGGAGTCGTCGGGTCCGACCCGGAACTCATCAGAGTCTCGTTCCCGGCTCCGGACACGCTGAGGCCTACGACTCCCACCGCATGAGCACACGCGGGAACCCGTTGAGCACCGAAGTGGTGTCGGCCGCCTTCGAGAATCCCGCCTGTTCGAACAGCGCGCGGGTTCCCACGTAGGCCATCGTCAGGTCGACCCGCTCACCGCTGCTGTCGACGGGGTAGCCCTCGATGGCGGGCGCACCCTGGGACCTCGCGAACTCGACGGCCCCGGCCAGCAGGTGGTGCGCGATGCCCTGGCCCCGATGGCCGGGCCGGACACGAATGCACCACAGGCTCCAGACGTCGAGGTCGTCGACGTGCGGGATCTTGCGGTTGGTGGCGAAACTCGTGTCGGCGCGAGGATGGATCGCGGCCCACCCCACGACCTCGCCGTCATCGTCGTAGGCCAGCACTCCGGGCGGTCCCTGACCCATCAACTCACGGACGTACTCGCCACGAGCCTGCTTCACCAGTTCGCGGTTCAGCTTGTTCGGGATGCGATAGCTGAGGCACCAACAGACGTTGGAGTCGGGCTTCTTGGGCCCGACCATCGTCCGGACGTCGTCGAACTCGGTTGCAGGCCTCACGATGATCGTCATGCCGGCACCGTCATGGCCGATAGGCGTCGACGGTGACGCGGTCGATCTCGATCCGGGGCCGACTCGACAACGAATCGGAGGTGCAGTCGCTCGTCGAACGGTTGCACATCTGCGTCTCGGTCTGCAGGGCCAGGAACATCGGCTCGCGGGGCACGGCAGCGCCGGTGAACGTGGCCCAGACCTTGCCGTTGAGGGTGTACTGGAGTCGCCCGGGTCGCCAGATGACCCCGATCTCGTTCCACTTCGTGAAGTCGCCGTGGACCGCGGCGTCCACTCGCCCGCGGTTGCCGTCGGACTTGGCGTAGTGCAGGAAAGCCTCGATCTTGCGGCGCGAGCGGTCCCAGCTCTCGGCGATGTCGATCTCGGGCGGCCACTTCTCGGCGGCGGGCCACAGCAGCAGGTGATAGCTGAGGATCGAGCTGACCGGACTGCGGAACCGAATCTTCCACTGGCCGTAAGTCTGGGCCGGCCAGTACGAGACGCCGCCCGTGTGCCAGTAGCGGCGGTCGCCTGCCTGCGGGACACCGTCGAGGACCAGCGCCCCGTTCGCGACGCGGGCCCGATCGGGATGCCAGCGGGTCCACGGATCCGAACTGGGTTGGCCCGAGTAAGCCGACCAGCCCTTCGGCAGGGTCGTCCCCGAGAAGCTCTCGGTCGTCGTGCGCACCCACGGTGACCGCACGGTGATCTTGCGCTTCGCGCCCCACACGGCGCGGCACCGCTTCGGCCCGCCGGCAGCCACGTAGGCGACCCGGATCCGGTGGGTCCCGACCTTCGTGGCGGCGGGCACCGTCATTCTCACCACGGCTCGCCGATGGGTCTTCTTGCGACCAGCGGTGCGCACCGAGGTGATCGCGCGCTGGGCGACGCGGCGACCGTCGACGTACAACATCACCCGTCCGCGGGCCCGGTCGCAGAACTTGTTCGTCCGGCGCACGGTGAAGGTCGCCCGGACCCGGATCGGGGTGCCACCGCGGACCTGGCTCGTCGCCGAAAGGGCCGTCGCCAACGCTGCCCGGGTGGGCTTGCGCGGCGCGGCCTCGGCAGGTGAGCCCGCCGAGACGAGCAGACCGCACAGCAGCGCGACGAACGTGACGATCCGCATCGTCTGATGAAATCAGATGACGGGAACGTTGGCCAGTGCGGTCTGCAGGTCGTCGTCGGACAGCGGGTCGTCCTCGAGCCGGCCGGCCAGATACGTCTCGTACGCGCCGAGTTCCAGCAGGCCGTGCCCGGAGAGCCCGACCACGATGACGGGCTCGGTGCCCTGTTCCTTCGCCTCGAGTGCCGCGCGCCGAGCCTGGGCCAAGGCGTGTGACGACTCGGGAGCCGGCACGATGCCCTCGGTGCGAGCGAAGGTCAGCGCCGTGTCGAAGCACTCGCTCTGGTGCAGCGCGACCGCGTCGATCAGGCCCTCGTGCACCGCGTGGGACACCAGCGGTGCCATTGCGTGGTACCGCAGGCCACCGGCGTGGATCGGCGACGGCACGAAGTCGTGACCCAGCGTGTACATCTTCATGAGCGGTGTCATGCCGCCTGTGTCGCCGAAGTCGTAGCGGTACTCGCCACGGGTCAGCGTGGGGCACGAGGCGGGCTCGACCGCGAGGATCTGCGGCGACTGGTTGCCGGCCAGCTTCTCGCGCAGGAACGGGAAGGCCAGACCGGCAAAGTTGGAGCCTCCGCCGGCGCAGCCGATCACCAGATCGGCACCGGACTCACCGGCCAGGGCGAGTTGCTTGAGCGCCTCCTCGCCGATGATCGACTGGTGCAGCAACACGTGGTTGAGCACGGAACCGAGCGCGTACTTGATCGTCTGGTCCTGGGCGGCGACCTCGACCGCTTCGGTGATCGCGATGCCGAGCGAACCGGAGTGGTCCTCAGGCAGCGACTTGCCGAATTCGGTCAGGCGGCTGGGGGAGCGGTGCACCGTGCCGCCGAAGACCTCGATCAGGGTGCGGCGCTGCGGCTTGGTGTCGAATGACGCACCGACCTGCCACACCTCACACTCCAGGCCGAACAGCGAACAGGCGTAGGCCAGCGCGGTGCCCCACTGGCCGGCGCCGGTCTCGGTGGTGAGGCGCTTCACGCCGTTGATTGCGTTGTAGTAGACCTGCGGCACCGAGGTGTTCGTCTTGTGCGACCCGGCGGGCGAGACGCCCTCGTCCTTGTAGTAGATGCGGGCGGAGGTGCCCAGTTCCTTCTCCCACCGGCGGGCCCGGATGAGCGGCGACGGCCGGTACTGGCGGTAGACCTCGCGGACGGGCTCGGGGATCTCGATGTATCGCTCGGCCGAGACTTCCTGGGCGATCAGCTCGGGCGGGAACAGGGCGGCCAGGTCATCGGGGCCGACCGGCTCATGCGTGCCCGGGTGCAGCGGCGGGGGAGGAGGCGTCGGAAAATCCGGGACGATGTTGTACCAGTGCGTCGGCATCTGCGACTCGTCCAGGACGAACCGGATCTGATCAGTCATCCGGCGAGCATATCCGGGCGGTACACCACCGGGGTGCCGGTGACGTAGCACTCGGCGAACTGGACGGGACGCTTGAGCATGCGTTCGTCGAGGTGGCCGTGTGACTTCATGTTGTGGTGTTTCCTGCACAGGCAGCGCAGGTTCTCGGCCGAGGTCGTACCGCCGCGGTCGTAGGCGAGTTCGTGATCGAGGTCGGTGCCGGCGACGTCCGCCTGACATCCGGCGACCCGGCAGGTCCCGTCACGCCAGTGCACCGCTTCGCGGAGGGACTCGCTCGGCTGGTATCCGAGCTTCGTGGTGTCCATGACCCGGCCGAGGGGATCGAGCACCAGCCTGCGGAACAGGGTGTGTTCGCTGGCCGCGAGTTCGCGGACCCACTCGGGACTGATTGATTCGCGATCACCGCGCGTGAAGCCACCCGCGTCCGTCAGCCCGATCAGGTCGGTGGCCGAGATGGAGATCGCGATCTCGGCCCGGATGTCGGTGCGGGTGCCTTCGCTGCAGGTCAGCCAATGAGCGACGAGGTCGGCCTGCTTCTGGTCGCGCGTGCGGTCGTCGCGATCGCCGGTCTCGGGATCGGTGGACGGAAGAGCTTTCGCCGCCGCCCTCAGGCGGTTGCCCACGGCGACCGCGACCGCGGTGGGGAGCAGGGCGCTGAGCCACGAGGTGCCGTCGTCGTTGTGGTCGATCTTGACGTGGCGGTCCTCGATCGCGCGAGCGGTTTCCTTGGCGACCTGATCTGGTTCGAGGCGGACACGCAGTCGCCTGAGCCAGGCGCGCAGCTCGGCCGGGGTATGTTCCGCGGCGTAGTTGACGGCGGTCTGGTTCACCGCGTCCACCGCGACGGTGGTCTGCAGTTTGGCGACCGTGCCGGCGATGATCCCGATCCGCTGGGCATCGAGGACGCCCTCGCGGAACGAGGACCAGACCTGAGGCGTGCGGTCGCGGATCTCCTCACCCAGGACGATGATTCGCCAGATGGCGTTCTCGGTGAGGCGCAGCTGCCGGGCGATCTGGAGGGTGACCTCGCGTCGCGCCAGTTCCTTGCCGATCGCCACCTCGTCGGAGGTGTCGATTCGGCGCAGTTCCCGCTCACGGTGGGTCAAGACCAGGTTCCACTCGGCGAACTCGGCCTGCGCGCGCGAACGACGAGCGTCCTCGAAGGCGTCAGCGGCGAGCGGGTCCATGTCACAAGAATAGAACAAATGTTCGAACAAGTGGCATCAGGGACTGAGAATCCCGTCAGGTGAGACGGCTTTCCTTGGCGCGCTCCGCCAGCAGTACCGCGCCCACGACGGGCACGGTCAACAACGCAGCGACCCCGGCCAGGAGTCCGAAGCTCCACACCGCGACGACGATGCCCGCCAGCAGTCCACCGGCCGCGCCGGCGAGGTTCATCGACAGATCACTGAACCCCTGGACGAGCGGCCTGACCTCGGCCTCGACGCTGCGGGTCAACAGAGCCGCACCGGCGATGACCGACATCGACCAGCCGATGCCCAGCAGGATCAGCCCGATCGTGATCTGGACCTCGGAGTGGCCCGAGGTTCCCGCGACACCGCACGCCAGGATCAACACGGCCTGACCGAAGAGGATCGTCGAACCGGCGCCCCACGTGTCGGTCATCCACCCGAACAGCGGTGACAGCGCGTACATCCCGGCGATGTGCAGACTGATCGTCAGCCCGATGACCGAGAGTTCCGCGCCATGGCCGGACATGTGTACGGGAGTCAACGCCATGACGGCCACCATGACCGCGTGCGACAGGGCGACGGCGATGATCGCGACGGCCGTGGTTCCGCGGACGTGGGGCAGGGCGGCGGCGATGCGCGGCGGTGACGGAGCCGTGGCCGCGCGCCGTTCGAGCGGGTCGGGTCGCAACAGCAGCCAGATGAGCGCGCCGGCGGCAACGAATGCCAACGCCGAGAACACCATGGGGCCCGCCAGATCGGGGATTCCCAGAGTGCGGGCGACGGAGGCGCCGGGAGCGGTGAGATTCGGTCCGGCCACCGAACCGACCGTGGTGGCCCACACGACGAGCGAGATCGAGCGCCCGACCTCGGCAGGTTCGGCTCGGTCGGCCGCGGCGAACCGGGACTGCAGGTTCGCGGCGGTGCTGGCCCCGAACAGCACGAAGCCGAGCAACAGCAACGGCAGCAGGCCCCATTCGGCGCCGGCGACGACGGAGACGGCACCCAGCGCGCCGCCCAGCCAACCAGTGGTCAGCGCTGGGCGACGTCCGCGATGAACGGCGAAGTTCGACAACGGAACCGTGAACAGGGCCGCCCCCAACGTCATCGCGACGACGGCCAGACCGGCCCAGCCGGCCGAACCTGTGACGTCCTCGATCAGTAGGGCACCGACTGCCAGGCCCGCGCCGTTGCCGATGCCACCCACGACCTGGGCGAGTGCCAGGGTGCCGACCGTGCGCCGCTGCGCGGGCCAGCTCACCTCAGGCCCAGATGGTGACGCGTTCGGCCGGATCGAGCCACAGCGCGTCGTCCGCAGTGACGTCGAAGGCCGTGTAGAAGGCGTCGATGTTGCTGACGACCTGGTTGCAGCGGAACTCCGGCGGCGAGTGCGGGTCGACCGTGAGCCGGCGGATCGTCTCGGCCGGGCGCACCTTGCCCTGCCAGGCGCGCGCCCACGCCAGGAAGAACCGCTGGTCGGGAGTCAGACCGTCGACGGACTCGGCGGGCTGGTCCTGCTGGGCCAGCGTGAACGCCAGGTAGGCGATGCCGAGCCCGCCCAGATCGCCGATGTTCTCGCCGATCGTCAGCGAGCCGTTGACCTTCTGGCCGTCGGCGTGCTCGGGACTGAGGCCGTCGTACTGGGCGATGATCTTGGCCGCGAGGGCATCGAAGGCGGCGCGGTCCTCGTCGGTCCACCAGTTGCTCAGCGCGCCGGTGCCGTCGTACTGGGAACCCTGGTCGTCGAATCCGTGGCCGATCTCGTGACCGATCACCGCCCCGATCGCGCCGTAGTTCACGGCGTCGTCGGCGTCGGCGTAGAAGAACGGCGGTTGCAGGATCGCGGCCGGGAAGACGATCTCGTTCATCGTCGGGTTGTAGTAGGCGTTGACCGTCTGGGGCGTCATGTACCACTCGTCGCGGTCGATCGGCTGGCCGATCTTGTCCAGTTCCCGGTCCATCGCGAGCGACTGGGCGCGGCGGGCGTTGCCGACCAGATCGGTCGGGTCGGTGACGAGCGCCGAGTAGTCCTTGAACTCCGCCGGGTGGCCGATCTTCGGCGTGAAGGCGTCCAGCTTCTCCAGGGCCCGATGCTTGGTCTCGTCGCTCATCCAGGGCAGTTCGCGGATGCTGATGCGGTAGGCCTCGAGCAGGTTCGCGATGAGTTCCTCCATGCGCGACTTCGCCGCCTCGGGGTACTCGGTACGGACGTAGATCTTGCCGACGGCCTCGCCCATCGAGCCCTCGACGAAGCCGATGCCGCGCTTCCACCGGGGGCGCAGTTCGTCGGTGCCCTGCAGGGTCTTGCCGTAGAAGTCGAAGTTGGTCTCGACGAATTCGTCCGACAGATACGGGGCCGCACCGTGGACCAGTTGCCAGCGCAGCCAGTCCTGCCAGGCGGGCAGCAGGTCGTCGGTGAGCAGGGTCTGCAGGCCCTCGAGGTAGGAGGGCTGCGAGACGACGGCCTCGGCCAGCACGGCCTGAGGGATCTCGGCCGCGGCGGCCCATGCGGTCCAGTTGAAGGCGGGCGCCAAGGCGCCGAGTTCGTCGAACGACTTGAGGTTGTAGGTCTTCTGGGCGTCGCGGACGGCCACCCGGTCCCAGTGGTGCGAGGCGATGCGGGACTCGAGGTCGAGCACCCGATCGGCGCGCTCGTCGCTCTGGTCGAAGCCGGCCAGCGACAGCATCGTGGCGACGTGGTCGCGGTAGGCCTCACGGATGGGGGCGAACTGCTCGTCGCGGAAGTAGGACTCGTCGGGCAGGCCGATGCCCGCCTGGACCACGTGGGTGACGTAGCGGTCGGGGTTGCCGCGGTCGGGAGCGATGTAGAGGCCGATCATGCTGTTGACGCCCGAGCGCTCGAGTGCGCCGACCGTGCGGACCAGGTCGGAGATCGAGGCGACCTGATCGATCTTGGTGAGATCGTCGGCCAGGGGAGCGGCGCCCAACTGCTCGATGCGCTGCGTGTCCATGAAGCTCGTGAAGAGGTCGCCGATCTTGCGTTCCTCGTCGTCTTCGGGGGTCGCGGCGCAGCGTTCGACGATGGTCCGGACCAGTTCCTCCGCCTCGTCGACCAGTTGGACGAAGCCGCCGGCAGTCGCCCGGTCGGGCTTGATCTGGTAGTCGCGCAGCCAGGGCCCGTTCACAAAGCGGAACAGGTCGTCCTGGGGGCGGATCTGGTCGTCGAAGGTCGTGGGATCCAGGCCATTGGTCACGCGGCTTAGGCTACACAGTGTGGCTAAGAAGACCGAGGTTGAACTGACTGTCCAGCGCACCGAGGAACTGGCGCCGCGACTGCGCCGAGTGGTGTTGGGAGGACCGCAGTTCGCCGAGTACCTCGCCGTCCACCTGCCGTCGACCGACACGTACGTGAAACTCGCGTTCGGCGAGGGTGACGACGTCGTCATGCGCACGTACACGATCCGTTGGGTCGATCCCGAGGCGCAGGAGTTGGCGATCGACTTCGTCACGCACGGCAGCGAAGGTCTCGCCGGACCTTGGGCGGCATCGGCCCAGCCGGGGGACACGCTGCGATTCCGCGGGCCTGGCGGTGGCTACCGCCCGATCCCCGAGGCCGATCATCAGTTGTTCGTCGGTGACGAGGCGTCGCTGCCGGCGATCGCCGCATCGGTCGAGGTGCTCGAAGCGGGGACACCGGCGACGGCGTTCATCGAGGTCGACGGGCCGGGCCACGAGATCGACCTGCCCACGAAGGCCGACCTGACGATCCACTGGCTTTACCGCGATGGCGCGGCTCCCGGCTCGACGACGCTGCTCGACGATGCGGTGCGCGGCTGGGAGTTCCCGGCCGGCCGGGTTCAGGCGTTCGTCCACGGTGAGTCGGCCCTGCTGAAGTCCGTGCGGCCCTACCTGCTTGATGGCCGCGTGGCCCGCGGCGACATCTCGGTCTCGGCCTATTGGCGTCGCGGCGTGACCGAGGAGGGCTTCCGCGACTGGAAGCGCCAGCAGCAGGACGCCGTGATGCGGCCGGAGGGCCCCGGTAACCTCATCGGGTGACCGAATTGCGCAATGTTGCCGTGATCCTCGCCGGTGGAACCGGGACTCGGGTCGGCCTGACGATCCCGAAGCAGCTCATCAAGATCGCCGGGAAGACGATCCTCGAGCACACGATCGCGGTGTTCCAGGCGGCCGAATCCATCGACGAGATCATCATCTTGATGGCGCAGGGCCACCTCGATCCGGTGCACGCGATCGTCCGCGACGGCGCTTACCCAAAGGTGACGCAGGTACTGGAGGGCGGCTCGACCCGCAACGAGACCACGAGTCTGGCGCTCAAGGCGCTGGGCGAGGACGAGGTGAACGTCCTCTTCCACGATGCCGTGCGGCCGCTGGTGTCGCAGAAGATCATCGAGGACGTCGTCGCCGCGCTCGGTGACTACGGGGCCGTCGACACGGCGATCCCGTCGGCCGACACGGTCGTCCAGGTCCACGCCGAGCGCACGGGTGAACTCGACACGATCTCCGACGTCCTGCGCCGGGACCTGTTGCGCCGCGGTCAGACCCCGCAGGCGTTCCGTTCGTCGATCATCCGCGACGCATACGAGAAGGCGTGGCAGGACCCGGATTTCACGGCGACCGACGACTGCACCGTCGTGCTGCGGTACCGGCCGGATGTGCCGATCGCCGTGGTGCAGGGGCATGAGCGGAACATGAAGGTCACCGAGCCGATCGACGTCTACATCGCCGACAAGCTGTTCCAGTTGGCGTCGGCCGAGACGCCGGAGGCGCTCGACGACGATCAGTACCGGACAGCGCTCGCGGGCAAGACGATGGTCGTGTTCGGCGGGTCCTACGGCATCGGTGGCGACATCGCGAAGTTGGCCGAGTCGTACGGCGCCGACGTGCATTCGTTCTCAAGGTCCAGCACGGGCACGCACGTCGATCGCCGCGAGGATCTGGCGACGGCGGCGCGCGAGGTCATCGAGAAGTCCGGCAAGGTCGACTTCGTCGTCAACACTGCCGGCGTCCTGCCGATCGGCGATCTGGCCGAGACGTCCGAGGAGACGATCTGGGCGGCGACCGAGATCAACTACCTCGCCCCGATCTTCATCGCCCAGGAGTTCCGGCCGCTGCTGGCCGAGACGAACGGCTCGCTCCTGCTGTTCACATCCTCCTCCTACACCCGCGGCCGCAAGGGCTATTCGCTTTACTCCTCCGCGAAGGCCGCCACGGTCAATCTGACCCAGGCCCTGGCCGACGAGTGGGCCGGACAGGTGCGAGTCAACTGCGTCAACCCCGAGCGCACCGGCACCCCGATGCGCACCAAGGCCTTCGGCGACGAGCCCGAGGGCACGCTGCTGTCTTCGGTGGAAGTCGCCCGCCGGTCGCTCGACGTGCTGGTCGCTCCCATGACGGGTCACGTCATCGACATCCGTCGCGAGGGCGGGCCCGCCGCCATCGGTGGGGGTCACTGAGTTCGTCTGCTGGCTTCGCGCGAAGTCGTGCGTCCTTTCGCCCAGAACGGGCGCGGCCGTACCGGGCGACTCCCGGCACTGTACGTCATTCCACCGCGTTCGACGCACCGAACTCCATTTGGCGCTACGACCAGATGCCCCGGCGATGGACTAGAAGTCCCGCAATCGATGCGTCTTCTCGCAGGGATCCTCAGCGTCTTGCTTCAGTTGAATCTCGTAACCAAGTTCGCTCAGTACTCGAATCGCCTCGTGCGGCGCATCGCGAACAACTGCTCCGACCTGGGCTCGTCGCCAGACCTCACGACCGTCGTGGAGAGCGGCGATACGTTCGCGCGTGCTGTCTACACCGAATTCCGTGACAAGCATCTCGAGCACGTCCTCGAGACAGGGACGAAACCGGTGACCTCCCACCGGAAAATGAAGATCCGCAACTCGCGGCACGTCACCCTGCGTCGCGCGGCGCTTCCCGCGCGCAGTGGACGTTCCTGCTTTGCTCATGACGTGCGCGAATGCGTCGCGGTGAGCGTGGACCTGGATGTGCGCGGCAGGCATGTCGTCTGTTGCGTCACGGTCATATTCGTATCGGAACAGCGGCTCCCTTTCACCGATGGCGTGGACCTTGACCCTTGCGTCGTCGACGGCAAGATAGTGGCCAACGCTGTCGAGCGAGCACTTGTACGCCACGATGAGTCGAAACAATGGTTCGCCATCAATGCGAAGAAGGATCCCCTCCGCTGGAGCTTGGCGAACCGTGAACCCCTCAGCGCCGTCTCGCTTCGTCATGACCTTGGTGGCGAAGGGATCACAGTCCGGAGCGATGTTTCGCACCGTTGAAGTGATGCTGGCGGCGAATCGCTCGGCTTGGGCCTCAAGCGACTCTTCGGTCACATCGATAGAAGGTAGTCGAGATCTTCGAGTTCGTCGTACAGCGCCTGCTCGTCAGCATCGAGAAGGTAATTGCGCGCTCGGGCGCGAATGGTCTCCCCGTCGCCCCCGAGAAGCCGAAGTAGATCTTCTCGCCGGGTTCGGGCTTCGTCTTCAGTGATTCGCTCAAGGACGGCTGCGCTCATGGACTCCTCCTTCGTTCCCCACCCTAGGCCGGTGCCACGGCGAGGTGCGGTCATTGCGACATCAGAACCATAAGGGCGCGCTCCGACATTTCTCGTGGCGGGCGGTCCACCACCGTTCGTCCGGTCGCGCCCAGAGTCCGCGGCGTCCTGCTGGCTTTCGGCTTTGCCTTCACAGTGCAACCTCCCGTGGCGCGCTCGACCTAGAACCGGACGACGTGATGGTTGTCGTCGACAATGGTGTCGTAAGATCCGGTCTCGTGTCTCCCTCGAACTGGTACGGATCCCTCACTGTGCGCGTAGGGCGCCGTGAATTGCCCAAGGTGCTTTCGATTTTCGTGGTTCTCACGGTTTTGCTGCTCTCCTCTGCGGGATGTGATTCGCCCGGCGAGTCGTCCGCGGCAGAGAAGAAGAACCTCGTTGTCGAACGAGTGGTCTCAGTCGACACGATCGAGGTCACCGTTGATGAGGGCACCAAGAGGGTTCGTCTTCTGAACATCGAGCCGCCTGAGTCGAACATCCCTGATGCGGAGTGCTTAGGCCAGGAGGCGCTTGCCTTAACCGAAGTGCTTCTCCCGCCGGGCGAGAAAGTCACGTTGGAATACGGCGATGGTCTCAAGGATGTCGACGGGACAGATTTCGCACATGTGAAACTGGAAGACGGGCGATACGTCTCTGACGAGATCGCGCGCGCGGGACTGGGCAACGCGGTGGAGCAACAGGGCGATGGCGACCGATTCACGGATGTGCGCGACGCGCTCCTGGAAGCCGCGAGTTTGGAGAGAGGGCTCTTCGACCCGGAGCAGGACTGCACCTTCGCGGCCCAGCTGGAAACTGTGGATCAGGTTGTGGCGGAAGCCCAGGAAATCGAGCCCGGGTCATCGGCCGCTGACGCGATGGCCGCAGCTGTCTCGGCTTATACGCTCGCCAAGTCCATCAATGAGACAAAGAAATTGGCTGTGCAGGGCACGGCACTGATCGTGAAGGTGTACTCGACCGTCGGCCGCAGCGCATACGTCGCTTCGGTCGTCCGCCAACACGCTGCGGTCAAGAAGGTCGGGAGGAAGTTCGCGAAAGTGAAGAAGAAGCGTGTTGCAGCGGCCAAGGCCCAACAGAAGGCTGCGCAGGTGCGCAGGGCAGCAGAGGATGCCGCCCGAGCAGCGGCGAGACGCAGTAGTCCGCCGACGACGGGTGGAGGCTCCGGCGGCGGCTCGTCCGCTCCGTACCCGGGATACACCGGACCTCGCTGCTACGCGCCCGGGGGCAAGACTTGGAAGCCCTGCTGACAGGTCTGGGTTGGTCCCCATGAGTATTCGGCACTGACTCTGGGCACGCGTCCTCCTGCCAACGCTGTGCACCGCGCGGAGTTCAGTGGGTGGGTCCTCGAATGATGCTGGCGCAAGACCGCTGACCGGGAGCGCAAATGAAACTACGATTCCGCTCATGACGGCGGATCACCGAAGCGCCTTCGACCTGGCGGCCTGGATCTTCGTCCATGCCTTCTTCGGCGCCTCGTTGATCCAGCCACTGAAGGAGTCGGGCGCCGCCGAGTGGCACCTTGGTTACGCATTGCTGGCAGGTGCCGCGTGTCTCGTCGGCGCGGTGCTCCTTGCGTTCGGGCTCCGGAATTGCGCCCGCCTGTGGCAGATGCGTCGCGGAACGGCGTCGAACAGGTCCTTGATGGCGGTCGGACTGTTCGGAGTTCTTTGTGGCCTCCTGAGTGATGGTCCGATCACCAGTGGTGTGTGGAAGTGGGAATCGCTGTTGTTCGCGGCGCTGGCGTCCTACTTTCTCGTCATCCTCGGACTAGAAATGCGTGCCAAGACACTGCGCGCACAGCCAAGGTAGGTCCGCGAGTTCGGCCGTCAAATCGACGTACGGGGTTACCGTCTAATCATGTGCCGGAACATTCGGGTCCTTCACAATTTCGACCCACCGACGACCGATGACGAAGTTCGAGAGGCCGCGCTGCAGTTCGTGCGGAAGGTCAGCGGTTCGACTCGCCCGTCCAAGGCGAACACCGAACCGTTCGAGCGAGCGATCGACGAGATTGCCCTGGCGACTCGGCGACTGCTGGACGACCTGGTGACGAACGCGCCGCCGAAGAGTCGCGAACTCGAGGCGATCAAAGGGCGCGCGCGTCACGAGAAGCGGATGGAGCGCGAGGTCCGGATTCGGACGGCGACGACTTAGGGTTCGCCGGCCAGATCATCGAGGATCCGTTCACGTTCCTCCGCCGGGATCGCTTCGGAGGCGAGAACGTCGAATGACTCCTGGTCCAAGCAGATGGCCAGGACCTCGTCGGTCGAGTATCCGGGGATCTCCCAGGTGTCGACCCGCTGTGGGTGCTTGGGAAACACGGATCCGCGGGCGTCTGCTCCCACGTCATCACAGTCGGCCAGTTCAGCGGTCGAGAACCTCGTGGCCCCGCGCTCGATGATGCCGACGGACGTGTAGATGATGCCGCCCACTCTCACGTGGTTGTTGCAGTCACTCGCCGCCCCCTGG
>CAYYQO010000030.1:1870-24793 GCA_964473845.1 uncultured Aeromicrobium sp. | reverse complement strand
CGAGCCGCCGCGACCCAACGTCGTGATGTCCTTCGTGGTCTGCGAGACGCCCTGGAATCCGGCGACGATCACGATGGCACCCTCGGCGATCGCGGACTGCAGGCGACCCGGCGTGACGTCGATGATCTTGGCCTTGCCGTGGACGTCATCGGTCAGGACGCCGGCCTGTGAACCGGTGAAACTGCGTGCCTCCTGGCCCAGCGTCTCGATCGCCATCGCCAGCAGCGCCATCGAGATACGCTCGCCGGCGGTCAGCAACATGTCGAGTTCGCGGCCCGGCGGCAGCGGTGAGACCTGGTTGGCCAGATCGATCAGTTCGTCGGTGGTGTCGCCCATCGCCGACACGACGACAACGACATCGTGACCGGCCTTCTTGGTCGCCACGATGCGTTGGGCGACTCGTTTGATGCTGGTGGCGTCCGCCACCGACGAGCCGCCGTACTTCTGCACGACGATGCCCATGGAAATTCCTTGCTCTGGGAGTTCTGCGTTCGCGGGCTGCATGACGCCACGCTGCGCCCGGACCAGTCTACGTGAACGGACTCCCGCGTCACGGCCCCCGTCCGGGCTGCGGTCGGGGTGAAGATTCCCCGGTTGAGTGGGTTTCCTGTCACTTAACGTGGGTTGCGACCCACGTTAAGTGATTGATTTCCCACTCAACCGGGGAATCAGTCAGGGTCAGCCGACGGAGGTGCGGCCCTCGAAGGCCCGGCCGAGGGTGACTTCGTCCGCGTACTCGAGGTCGCCGCCGACGGGCAGGCCGCTGGCCAGCTTGGTGACCTTGAGGCCGATCGGCAGCAGCATCCGCATCAGGTACGTGGCGGTGGCCTCGCCCTCGAGGTTCGGATCGGTGGCGATGATGACCTCGGTGACGACGCCGTCCTGCAGGCGACCGAGCAACTCCTTGATGCGCAACTGGTCGGGACCGATGCCGGCGATCGGGCTGATCGCACCGCCGAGGACGTGGTAACGGCCGCGGAACTCGCGCGTGCGCTCGATCGCGATGACGTCCTTGCTCTCCTCGACGACGCACAGGACGGTGTCGTCGCGGCGCGGGTCGGCGCAGATCCGGCACGTGGCCTCGACGGTGACGTTTCCGCACACCGAACAGAACAGCACCTTGGTCTTGGCGTCGACGAGGGTCTGGGCGAAGCGCTTGACGTCGTCCGGCTCGGCATCGAGCAGGTGGAAGGCGATCCGCTGGGCGCTCTTCGGTCCGATGCCCGGCAGTCGACCGAGCTCGTCGATGAGGTCCTGGATCACACTTTCGTACACGTCGTCAGCCTAGTGCTTGCCGGAAGTGTCCGGATGTTCCGTTGGTGGCGATGGAGGAACATCGTCGAACGCGTCGGTTCCGTCGACGAACCCACCGCGGCTGAACGGCCACACGCGTAGCCAGGCCTTTCCGACGACGTCGTCCGTCGTGATCTGGCCGCCTCCCGGACCGTCGAGATGGGCGACGGAGTCCTCCGAGTTCCCGCGGTTGTCGCCCATGACCCACAGATGGCCCGGCTTGACCTCCACCTCGAACTCACGATCCTTGATCACCGTGGGGTCCAGCACATAGGTCTCGTCGATGGGTTCGCCGTTCACGGTCAGCCGGCCCGAGGCGTCACAGCAACGTACGGTGTCGCCCCCGACGCCGACGACTCGCTTGATGAGGTGCCCGCCCGTGGGGAAGAGGCCCACGGCAGCGAGGACCTTCTGGGCCGGGTTGTGGGCCTCGGTCGAATCCTCCGGCCCCAGCCATCCGCCGGGGTCGTCGAACACCACGACGTCACCCCGCTGGGGATTGCCTCTCCACAGGGAGACCTTCTGCACCAGGATCTTGTCGTCCACCATCATCGTCGGGACCATTGATTCCGACGGAATGTAGAAGGCCTGGAAGAAGAAGGTCTTCACGATCAAGGCCAGCACCAGGGCCGTGGCGACCAGGAGAAG
This sequence comes from uncultured Aeromicrobium sp., assembly GCA_964473845.1. Lineage (GTDB taxonomy): Bacteria > Actinomycetota > Actinomycetes > Propionibacteriales > Nocardioidaceae > Aeromicrobium. The sequence continues at coordinate 22,852 of CAYYQO010000030.1, read as the reverse complement.
CGATTCCTGCCACAGCGGCAACTGACGCTTCTCCTCGGGCACCCGGTGATCCTAGTCGCACTCGTCCGGAAAAGCCTGGTCCGACCACGATCGCGGGACGGGACTCAGTGCACGACCTTCAGTCCCACGATGCAGCCGATCAGACCGGCGATGAGCATCAGCCGCGCGGCAGTGACCGCCTCGGTACCGGTGAGCATCGCGTAGCCGACCGTTCCGACGGCACCGATGCCCACCCAGATCGCGTACGACGTTCCGGTGGGCAGATCGCGCATGGCCCAGGCGAGGCCACCCATGCTGATGACGAGCGCACCGGCGAAGACGATCGAGGGAGTGAGTCGGGTGAAGCCCTCGCTGCGACCCAGGGCGGTCGCCCACACGGCTTCGAACAGACCCGAGACGACCAGGACGATCCACGACATGACGGACTCCTTCGTGGCCGTCTTGTCGCGATCCGGGTACGACTCCACTCGTCCGGTGGCCGGTGATCCGGCTCGGATTCCAGTCTTTCACGCTCGGTGTTCGAGACCACGTCGGACAGGCCGTTCGTGACACTCCCGCGACGTAACGTCGAAGGGAAAGGACTGATCCGCCATGACCGACATCCCCACCACCATGCGCGCGGCCGTCAGCAGCGAAGCTGGCGCACCCCTGACCATCGACGAGGTTCCGACACCGACGCCCGGCCCCGGACAGGCACTCGTCCGGCTCATCACGAGCGGCGTCTGCCACACCGACCTGCACGCCGTGAACGGCGACTGGCCCGTTCCCCCGAAACGACCGTTGATCCCCGGCCACGAGGGTTATGGCGAGGTCGTCGCCCTCGGTGAGGGGGTGACCGAGCTCGCTGTCGGCGATCACGTCGGCAACGCCTGGCTGTGGTCGGCCTGCGGCACGTGCGAGTTCTGCCGCACCGGCTGGGAGACCCTGTGCCCGAATCAGCAGAACGGCGGGTACTCCGTCGACGGATCGTTCGGCGAGTACATGCTGGTCGACGAGACCTACGCACCACGGATTCCCGAGGGCGTGGACCCCGTGGGTGTCGCCCCGATCCTGTGCGCCGGCGTCACGGTCTACAAAGGCCTCAAGGTCTCCGGCACCCGGCCCGGCGAATGGGTCGTCATCAGCGGCATCGGCGGTCTGGGGCACGTCGCCGTCCAGTACGCCGTGGCGATGGGCATGCGGGTGATCGGGGTGGACGTCGATGACGCCAAACTCGCCCTGGCCACCAGGCACGGCGCCGAACACGTCGTGAACGCCGCCATGACGGACCCGGTCGAGTTCGTGCAGGAGACCATCGGCGGTGCCCACGGCGTGCTCGTGACCGCAGTGCATCCCGAAGCGTTCGGCCAGGCGGTGGGGATGGCGCGCCGCGGTGGCACCGTCGTCTTCACCGGATTGCCCCCGGGCGACTTCCCGGCCAACATCTTCGACATCGTGCTGCGTGCCATCACGGTCCGCGGATCGATCGTCGGAACCAGACAGGACATGGTCGAGGCGCTGGAGTTCTACGCCGCCGGAAAGGTGACGCCCACGGTCTCGACGCGTTCGCTCACCGAGATCAACGACATCTTCGAGGAGATGGAGGAAGGCCGGATCGACGGCCGGGTCGTTCTGCAGTACTGAGGCGTCAGCGTCGCAGGAAGTTCGCCAACAGTTCGTGGCCGTGCGAGGTCAGGATCGACTCGGGGTGCATCTGCACACCCTCGATCGGGTACTCGCGGTGCCGTACGCCCATGACGATTCCCGATCCGGTGCGCGCCGTCACCGTGAGGGGGGACGCGACATCCTCGACCACGAGTGAGTGGTACCGCGCCGACACCAGGGGCGACGGGAGTCCGGCGAACACGCCGAGCCCGTCGTGGTGCACGAGCGAGGGTTTGCCGTGCACGACCTGATCGGCGCGCACGACCCTGCTGCCGAAGATCTCGCCGATCACCTGATGCCCCAGGCACACACCCAGCACGGGGATGGACGGGCCGAAACGACGGATCACGTCGGCGCTGATGCCCGCGTCCGCCGGGGTGCCCGGTCCGGGAGAGACGACCGCATGGGTGAATCCCGCGCCCAGCAGGTCGTCGACCTGGGCGGCGTCGTTGCGGACGACCACGGTCTCGGCGCCGAGCTCACCGACGTACTGGACCAGGTTGAACACGAACGAGTCGTAGTTGTCGATGAACAGCACCTTCGGACGTCGCGGCGACGGATCCTGCCGCTCGCTCGCGCGGGCCGAGCGGAATCGGGTGCGCTTCGCCGTGGGGAGGGGTTCGGCTGACCTGGGATCGGCCGCCGGCGCGGGTGGAATGTCGAAGGATCCGTCCCCCGTGAGGGCGGACTCGTAGGCGGTGGCCAACCGTGCGGTGAGGGGTCCGGACGTCCACGCGCCGACACCGTCGCAGGCCAGCACCGGCACGACACCACGGATCGAATTCGTGGCGAAGACCTCGGTGGCGGCAGCCAGATCGGCCGTGGTGAGTCGGTGCTGGAACACCGGGATCTGCAGGGACATCGCTAGCTCGATGATGCGAGCGCGGACGGTGCCGGGCAACAGCCTGCCGTCGAGAGCGGGAGTGTGCAGGCCGTCGTCCAGGACGACGAACAGATTGCTGCGCGCGGTCTCGAGCACCGACCCGTCGGTGTCGAGCAGCAAGGGTTCGTGACCGCCCGAGGTGACCAGTTGGTCGCGATCGGACCACTTGTGCTCGCCCAGACCGCCGGGGACGACGCGCGGCACGAGTGCCCAGGAGGCGATCGCAGGTCCGGCCTTGGACACGTTCATCGACACCCGGACGTCACCGTCGACGGGACGGGCATCGATCCGCAGCCGATGACGACCCGACAAGCCCGCCACCCGGCGCCGGACCGCCTCGTCCAGGCCGGCGCGCACGGTCGTGCCGTAGACGGATCGAACACTGGCGTCCAAGCGAGCCAGGTGGGCGTCGAGGTCGACGGCCCGGCCGCCCAGGACCAGCACCGTCTCGAACACACCGCGATCACGATCCAGGCTGCGGACCAGGGGAGCGATCTGCAGGGCAGGTGGGCGCGGCTTCGACGCCGGAGGTGCCACCAGGTCCAAGCGGCCGTCGATCGCCTCGATCAGAGGCCGGGCCTTCGTGAGACATTCGGCGTATTCGTCGTCGGGATCGGAGTCGGCCACGATGCCGCCACCCACGCCCAACCAGACCCGGGTGGCACCGTCGGCGTCGGTCGCGAACTCGAACGTGCGGATGACGACGTTGAGTTCCAGCCCGGCCGAGGCGCTGACGTGGCCGATCGCGCCGGTGTATGCCTCGCGGCCCGTGGTCTCCAACTCGCTGATCAGTTGCATCGCGCGGACCTTGGGCGCGCCGGTGACCGAACCGGGTGGGAAGGTCGCCCGCACCAGGTCGCTGTCGCCGGTTTCGGTCGGCAGGTGTCCGACCACGTCGGAGACCAGGTGCCACACGCTGTGCTTCTCGAGCCGGTTCAGGGCCGGTACTCGCACGGATCCCGGAACGGCCACCCGTCCCAGGTCGTTGCGCATCAGGTCGACGATCATGACGTTCTCGGCGCGATTCTTGGCCGAGGCCTGCAGGTCGTGGGGATCAGTCGTCAGTGGGGCGGTGCCCTTGATCGGTGACGTGAGCACTTCGTTGCCGGTGCGCCGCAGGAACAGCTCGGGCGAGAAGCTCGCCAAGGTGCCCTCGGGGGACGACACGAAGGCGGCGAACGCCGGCTCGAGTCCTTCGACTCCGGCGCAGAAGGCGTCGAGGGGGTCGCCGTCGAACTCGGCTTCGAGCCGCGCGCACAGATTGACCTGGAAGATGTCGCCGGCGGCGATGTGGTCGAGAGCGCGCCGCACCGCGGCCCGGTGTTCGTCGGGGCCTGGAGTCAGGTCGAAGCTGCCAGTCGTGAAGGGCCTGGCATTCGCGGGCTCGGCGATCGCGTCGAGCAGTTCCCGCACCCGTCGGGGGTCGGGTTGACCGACCGACTCGAGCCACCACACCCCGCGGACGCGCCGCAGCACGAGGTCGTAGAAGCCGACGCGATGGTCGGGCTGGGGCAGTGGACGGTGGGGCCCTTCGGGCAGGTCCTCGACGTGCCGGGCGAGCCGGTAGCCCCAGGCGCCGATCCAGCCTCCGCCGAAGCCGGCACCGCCGCGGCGAGGCAGGTCGATGTCGTCCCAGTCCTCGAGCAGCCGGGCAGGTTCACACGCGATGAGGGCTTCGCCGTGGTGCCACGATCCGATGAGGGCGACGAGGCGGTCGCGGCCGCGCAGGCGACGCAGCACCTCGGTGGGCGAGGCGTCGAGGTCGAGTCGGCGGCGCACCGGGGCTGCGCCGGGATCAGCCGTGGGGAGACTCGTCAATGATCTCGGCCCCCAGATGTTCGGCCAATAGGGCTTCGGCGTCCTTCGAGCCGTCGTCGAGCACCGGGTCGTCGGGATCGGCATCCGCATCGGGATCGGCCGGGCCGTTCGTGGACGGGCCCTGACGCAGCGCTTCGCGCGCCGACTCGGCTCCGGCGGATTCGGCCGGCGCGGCGGGTGCCGGTGCGGTTGGTGCCGGCGCAGCCGGGGTGGCGGCCGCCGGATTCACCGACGGATCCACGATCGCCTCGATCCGCCACTGGACGGCCATGACGTCGGACAGCGCCTGTTGGACGATCTGGTCCGACCCGCTCTTGACGAAGGAATCGCGCGCGCCCGTGTTGACCAGGGCGAGGGTGAGGTTGTTGCCGTCGAGCGACGCGACCTGGGCGTTCTGGCTGAGCATGACCCAGGTGAATCGGCGCAACTGCTGGACCCGCTCGAGGACCTGGGGCCACATCCGACGGACGTCGGCGGTCGTGAGTTGGCCGGGAGCCGCGGGCGTCTCTGGCGATCGAGTGTCGCGAGGAACGAGCGGCGTATCGAGATCGGGCGATTCGGGAGTGGGTGCCGGCGTGGGATCCGTGGTCTCGATACGCCGCTCGCTGCGCTCGCGTGCTACTCGACCGGCGGGTTCGGGGTCGGCTGCCGGTGGGGCGGGATCGGCTTCGGTCGGGCTGGGGTCGGCTGCCGGGCTGACCGGCCCTGGTTCAGGCTCGCTCGGCTCGACGGCGGCGCCGGAGAGGCGGCGCTCGAGCCGATCGAGGCGGGCGTGGAATCCTTCGGTGGAGTTATCGGCGCCCGGCACCAGGATCCGTGCGCACATCAACTCGAGCATGAGCCGTGGTGCGGTGGCACCTCGGAACTCGGTGAGCGCCGCGCTGACGATGTCGGCAGCACGGGTCAGTTCGGCCGGTGAGAATCCCGCGACCTGACGCTGGAGCACGTCGGTGCGGTCGGCCGGGGTGTCGAGCAGGCCCGTCTCGGCTGCATCCGGGACGGCCTTGAGGATCACCAGGTCGCGGAATCGCTGGAGCAGGTCCTCGGCGAAGCGGCGCGGATCCTGACCGGACTCGATCACCTTGTCGACGACGCCGAACACCGTGGCGGCGTCACTGGAGCCGAAGGCCTCGACGGATTCGTCGAGCAGCGAGTCGGGGGTGTAGCCGAGCAGCTGGACCGCGAGGTCGTAGGTGATGCCGTCGGGCCCCGACCCCGCCAGCAGTTGGTCGAGCACGCTGAGTGAGTCGCGGACCGAACCGCCGCCGGCGCGGACGACGAGCGGCAAGGCCGTGGGTTCGAGGCCGACACCCTCGGTCCGGCACAGCTGCAGCATGTAGTCGCCGAGCTGGCGAGGGGGCACGAGCCGGAAGGGGTAGTGGTGCGTGCGAGACCGGATCGTGCCGATGACCTTGTCGGGTTCGGTGGTCGCGAAGATGAACTTCAGGTGCGGAGGTGGCTCCTCGACGAGCTTGAGCAGCGCGTTGAAGCCCTGCGGCGAGACCATGTGGGCCTCATCGATGATGTAGACCTTGTACCGACTGCTGACGGGCGAGAAGAAGGCGCGCTCGCGCAGATCGCGCGCATCGTCGACGCCGCCGTGGCTGGCTGCGTCGATCTCGATGACGTCGATGCTGCCGGGGCCGCCACGGGCCAGGTCGCGGCAACTCTGGCATTCACCGCATGGATCGGCGATGGGAGCCTGTTCGCAGTTGAGCGCGCGGGCCAGGATGCGCGCGCTGGTGGTCTTGCCGCACCCACGCGGCCCGCTGAACAGATACGCGTGGTTGACCCGGTTGTTCGCCAGGGCATGGCGCAGCGGCTCGGTGACGTGATCCTGACCGATGACCTCGGCGAAAGTCTCGGGCCGGTAGCGACGGTAGAGAGCCAGGGGTGCGTCCACGTTGACCACCCTAGACGCCCCTTCCGACACCCGTCAGCGTCGGCGTGCCCGCCCGACCAGACCTCCACCGACCGTCATCAGTACGAGAGCCGAGGCGAGCCACCATGCAGACACCGAGCTGCCGGTGTGGGTGAGGGTCGAGCCGCCCGGCGAGTCCGAGCCGCCGGTCTGGTCCGCTGCTTCCGCCTGGTCGGCGAGGTCCGTCTCGTCGGTGTTGTCGGGCGCGTCGGTGGGTGCTGGTGTCGTGGGTTGGTCGGTGGGGCCGGCGTCGTCGGTTCGTCGTCGCCGGGTGTCAGGAGCGGTTCGACCTCGATGAGCAGGTCTGCGGTCGCGCCGTCGACGTGGGTCGCGGTGATGACGTGCGGTGAGGCGTGCGGGAACGTGATCGAGTTCCCGTCGATCACATCGGACTCGACCGAGCTGGTGAAAATCACGGTGGGACCACTCTCGGGTGCGCCGACGGGACCCAGGACGGCGCCGGTGCTGCCGATCGTGATCGCTCCGGCCTCAGTGTCGAGCACGCCCGATTCGACGCGGATCGTGCCGTCGACCTGGAGCGGCACGGTCGAGGGTGAGGTCGCACGGGGCGGCAAACCGTGACGTGATCGCGAAATCGGCGTCGAGTGCGGTCACCGTGGCGCGCTCGGAATCCCGTCCCCTTTTGGTACGGGATCCACGTTGTGCCGCGCGGAAAGCGTGGATCCCGTACCAAAAGTGGAGAGGGGTGCGGGCGGTGGCGAGTGCGGTCAGGGGATCCAGCGGTCGAGCCACTCGCCGGTCAGGGCGTAGGCCTCGGCGCGGGGGCCGTCGTTCGAGAGGTAGACGTCGTGGCGGGCCCCGTGCACCGGGATGGACGTGACAGCATCGCCCAGGCAGCCGGCCCAGCGGGCGATCTGCTTGACGTCGAGCACGGCGTCGGAGGTGTCGGTCTTCTCGTGGTGGCGGCGGCTGAACCACGAGCGGTGCGAGCGCAGCACGAGCGACGGCACCCCGACGTCCAGCCCACGGTGCAGCACCGCGTGGCCGTTGCGCACCGCTGTCAACCAGCCGTACGTGACGGGGAACCCGGCCAGCGGCTTCCACACGGGGTCGTAGTCCCACAGGCCACCGCGGCTCGTGTGCAGGCTCGTCCCGTAGGAGTCGGTGAAGGGCAGTTTCATGCGATCGCGCGGCCGGAGCCTGGAGAACGCCCGGATGGCCTCGGTCCCGATCGAGCGCATCCACGGAGCTCCCTGCAGGTCGAACCACGGACTGTTCAGGACGAGACCGGCGATACCCCGCCCGCGGGTTCCGCCGGGCTCGAGATTCATCCGATCGAGCCACAGCGGCAGGATCAGTCCACCCGTCGAGTGCGCAGACAGCACGATCGGCACGTCGGGCACCTCGGACCGCACGATGCGCAGCGCCTCGTCCAGTTCGGCGTCGTAGAGCGCCAGGTCCGAGACGTAGTGCGGGGTGTGACCATCGCCGAGCGAGCGACCGCACTTGCGCAGGTCGAGCGAGTAGAAGGCGAAGCCGCGAGCGGCGTGGAACTCGGCCAATTCGGTCTGGAAGAAGTAGTCGCTGAAACCGTGCACATAGATCACGGCACCGCGCGGTTCGCCCTCGAACACCCGGCGGACCAACGTGGCATCGATCCGGCCCTCGCCGTCGGGATCGTCGCCCAGGTCGATCGTCCAGCGTTCGTAGGGCTTTCCGAGGATGTCTTCACTCCACTGGGCCATGGTTCTCCTCGCGATGTCAGTTGACGTGACCACAATAGGCACGTGACCAGTTCCGCACCGCACACCCTGCGCATCATGGATCTGGCTCTGCGCGTGGGCGAGATGCTGCTGTCCAATGGTGCAGGTACGGCGGACGTCTCGGCCACCATGTCGTCCATCTGCCGCCATCTCGGCCTGCGGGGCACCTACGTCGACGTCACGTACATCATGCTCACGATGGTCCACGACCAGGAGCTGGACGAGCCGCCACTCGTGCTGCGCCGCAACGTGGTCCGGCGCGAGACCGACTTCGAGGACGTCACCGCCGTCGACCGCATGGTCTCCGACCTGCTGTCCGACGAGATCGACCTCGACGAGGCGCGCTCCCAGATCGCGGCCATCTCGACCGGCGGCCACGCCCGCCCACGCTGGGTCGTGATGGGCGCATCGGGCATGGTCGGCGCGGGTGTCGCGCTCATGCTGGGCGGTGGGTGGGCCGTCACGATCATCGCCTTCCTCGCCGCCGTGGCCATCGAGTCGCTGCGGCGACCGCTCGAGGTGCGACGGCTGCCTGACTTCTACATCCAGGTCGTCGGCGGCCTGTGCGCGTCGCTCATCGCGGTCTCGGCCGCGGCCACGGCGTTGCCCGCGCCGCCCTCGCTCGTCATCGCGGCGAACATCGTCGTGCTGTTGGCCGGCCTGGGTCTCATGGGCGCGATTCAGGATGCGCTGACGGGCTACCACCTGACCGCCGTGGCCCGTCTCTTCGAGGTGATGTTGGCCACAGGTGGCATCGTCGCGGGCGTCAGTGGCGGACTCATGGTGGGCCGCATGCTGGGGGTGGATCTGGGGTCGGGGACGGTCCTGCCGGACCTCTCGCACCTGCCGTTCGTGACGCTCGGCGCGGGCATGGCGTCCGCCGGGTTCGCGATCCAGTCCTTCGCGCCGTGGTCGTCGGTACCGGCGATCGCCGTGATCGGTGCCGCCGCGTCCGCCCTGGCCGTGTCGCTGTTCCAGAACGGTCTCGACCGGCCCTGGGCCTCCGGAACGGCAGCGTTCGCCATTGGCCTGGTCAGCTATCCCGCCGCGCGGGCGTTGCGCATCCCGGCACTCGTGATCGTGGTGCCGGCGATCGTCCCGCTTCTGCCCGGCCTCAAGATCTACCTCTCGTTGGCCCAGCTGGCCGAGTCGAGTCTGACGGGCATCTTCGAGGGGATCACCGCGGCTGCCGTGGCGCTCGCGCTGGCCGCCGGGGTGATCCTGGGCGAGTACGTGGTCCAGCCTCTGCGTCGTGAGACGAAGCGGCTCGAACGGAGGCTTTCCGGGCCGCGGCTGGTGGGTCCGTTCCGGGCCAAGTCCCGACGGAAGTGACTCACTGGTGTCAATGGCAGTTGCACGCTACTCTCGAGTACTAAGCAAGCGCTTAGTGCGAAAGGGCACTTCATGAGACTTCAGCTGTCAGCAGAGGACCAGGCCTTCCGCGAGGAGATGCGGGAGTTCTTCACCACCCAGGTTCCTCAGGACATCCGCGACACCGTGATCAACCACGGTGAGATCACCCGGGACCAGATCGTTCGCTCCCAGCAGGCCCTCAACGCGGGCGGCCTGGCCGTGCCGGGTTGGCCGGTCGAGTGGGGCGGTAAGGACTGGACCCAGATCCAGCGCCACATCTGGCACCAGGAGATGCAGTTGGCCGGCGTCATCGCGCCGCTGGCGTTCAACGCCTCGATGGTGGGTCCGGTCATCGCGAACTTCGGCTCGCAGGAGCTGAAGGAACGCTTCCTGCCCGCCACCGCGAACCTCGACATCTGGTGGAGCCAGGGCTTCTCCGAGCCCGACGCCGGCTCCGACCTCGCGAGCCTGCGCACCACCGCCGTCCGCGACGGCGACGAGTACGTCGTCAACGGCCAGAAGACGTGGACCACGCTCGGCCAGTACGGCGACTGGATCTTCATGCTCGTGCGCACGGATCCGAACGCACCGAAGAAGCAGCAGGGCATCAGCTTCCTGCTGATCGACATGTTGTCCGAGGGCGTGACGGTCCGTCCGATCAGCTCGATCGACGGCGGCCACGAGGTCAACGAGGTCTTCTTCGACAACGTGCGCGTCCCGGCCGAGAACCTGGTCGGCGAGGAGAACAAGGGCTGGACGTACGCCAAGTTCTTGCTCGGCAACGAGCGCGTCGGCATCGCCCAGGTGGGCGCCAGCCAGCTCAGCCTCTCGACCGCCAAGGAGAAGGCGAAGCAGCTCGGTGTCTTCGAGCAGTTCGCCCCGCGGATCGCCGACATCGAGAGCCAGCTGAACGCGCTCGAGTTGACCGCCCTGCGCGTCGCGGCCGGTTCCGCCGGTGGCAAGCCGCACCCGGCCTCCAGCGTGCTCAAGATCAAGGGTTCGCAGCTGACGCAGGCCGTCTCGGACCTGTTCGTCGACCTCGAGGGACCGTCGGCCATCACGAGCCGCGAGACCCGCATCTTCCTCAACAACCGCAAGGTGTCGATCTACGGTGGATCCAATGAGATCCAGCGCGGGATCATCGCCGGCACGATCCTGGGACTGTGACATGGACTTCACGATTGATTCAGAGCAGAAGGCTCTCGTCCAGGCCGTCCGCGGCCTGATCACCGACGTCTACGACTCGTCCGAGACGCGCCGTGAGATCACCAAGAGCGACCCCGGCTTCTCGGCCTGGGAGCAGCTCGCCGAGATGGGCGTGCTGAGCCTGCCGTTCGAGGCGACCGCGGTCGAGGTCTCGCTAGCGGCCGAGGAGCTCGGCAAGGTCATCGCCCCCGACCCGTTCGTCGAGGCGATCGTCCTGGCCGGTGGCCTCATCAACGATCTGGGTACCGACGACCAGAAGAAGCAGTACGTCGACGCCGTCGCCGGCGGCGAGGTGCTGCCGATCCTCGCCTGGCTCGAGCCCGGCCAGCGCTGGTCGACGACGCCGTCCGTGACGTTCGCCGAAGGCAAGCTCAACGGGGTCAAGGCACCCGTCGTCCAGGCCGAGCGCGCCGACCTGCTGCTGGTCACGGCCGCGTTGCCCGAGGGCGGCACCGGCGTGTTCATCGTCGACGGTGCTGCCGCGGTCGAGACCGTCGTGACCAACGACGGCTCGCGGGCGGCCACCGTGACGTTCGCCGACACCCCGGCCGTCCAGCTCGGCGAGGGCGACCAGTCGGCCGCGCTCGAGCTCGCCCTCGACCGGGCGCGGATCGCCTACGGCCACGAGGCGCTTGGCGCGATGGAGACCGCGCTGACCACCACGGTTGGTTACCTCAAGACGCGCAAGCAGTTCGGCGTCACGCTCAACACCTTCCAGGCGCTCACGCATCGTGCCGCGGATCTGTACGTCGCGCTCGAGTTGGCGCGCAGCACGATCACGTGGGCCACGATCGTTGCGGCCGATGAGGACTCGACGCCCGAGCAGGTGGCCGCGGCCGCCTCGCACTCGGCACTGCAGGTCAGCATCGCGGGCCGCCACATCGGCCTGGACGCGATCCAGCTGCACGGCGGTATCGGCATGACGGCCGAGTACTCGGTCGGCCACTACGCCAGCCGCCTCATCGCGATCGAGCACCTGATCGGTGACGCCGACTTCCACCGCGGTCGTCTCGCGGCCAAGGTCGGCGAGCACGGCGTCCTCGACCCGATCGGATAGTCGACCGGACCTCGACACTCCGTCGCGGCAGTCATGGCGACGGAGTGTCGAGGTCCTGCCTCACGGCACCCGGTGGGTCCACTCCGGCGTCGAGAACTTCGTGTCCACGAGCCGCTGGGCCTCGGCCAGTTCCGTATCGGTGTACGCCGAATCCTGTGTGGCGTAGCGGCGGCGGAAGGTCTGCAGGAACGCGTCGATGATCGCGTCGCGTGAGAGGCCCGTCTGGGAACGCATCGGATCGACGCGCTTGTTGGCCGAACGGGTGCCCTTGTCGCTCAGCTTCTCGCGGCCGATCCGCAGCACCTCGGTCATCTTGTCCGCGTCGATGTCGTAGGCCATCGTCACGTGGTGGAGAACCGATCCGCCCGCGAAGCGTCGCTGGGCCGCGCCGCCGATCTTGCCCGCGTCGCTGGCGATGTCGTTGAGCGGCACGAAATGGGCCTTGACCCCCACATCGGCCAGCGCCTCGATCACCCAGTCGTCGAGGAATGAGTAGGAACGCTCGAAACTCAGCCCTTCGACGAGTGATCCGGGAACCACGAGCGAGTACGTGATGCAGTTGCCCGGCTCCATGAACATCGCGCCACCGCCCGAGACGCGCCGCACGACGCCGATGTCGTGGCGCTCGGCGCCGGCGGGATCGATCTCGTTGACGTAACTCTGGAACGAGCCGATCACGACGAGCGGGCTGTCCCAGTCCCAGATCCGGAGTGTCGGCGGGCGGGTGCCGTCGGCGACCTCGCGCCCGATGATCTCGTCGAGCGCGACGTGCATCGCGGGATCCAACGTGACCGGGCCGATGACGTCGAACGTGTGGTCGTGCCAGCCCGTGGCCTTGCCGAGCGCTCGCCGCACGGCGATGCCGACGGCTTCGGGGGTGAAGCCGATGAACGCGGTCTCGGGATCGACGGCGCCGGTGATCGCAGAGTTGAGCTGCTCGACGGAGGCGTCCGCCGACAGCCCGGTCAGCGCCGCGTTGATGTCGAACAGGGCCTCCTCGGGCTCGAGGAAGAAGTCGCCCGAGACGCTGACATCGGCCAGCCGGCCGTTCTCGACCTCCAGTTCGACCGCGACGAGCTTGCCTTCGAGGACCTTGTATTCACCACGCATGTCTGGGTCAACGACGTGCGGCCGCGGTTCCTTCCGACGCGTTCGTCACACCGGACCGTCCCCGGAAGTGTGCCGAGATGTCCCTGTCGCCCGGGACACGCGGCCTTCGACAGTGGGGTCACCACCACATCGAAGGAGACACCATGACCACGATCGCCACTCAGAACCCGGCCCGCGACGACGTCGATGGAACCGGACCCACGCCCGGCCGTGGCTGGGCCTTCGCCGTCACCGCGCGATTGCCGCGAGGCGGGGGAAGCGCACATGACCGCACCGATCCGGGTTGTCGTGGTCGACGACCACCAGATCCTGCGCGACGGACGCGTCGCTCTACTCGGCGCACTCGACGACGTGACTGTGCTCGGCACCGCCGGTGACGGCCGAGAGGCGATCCACGTCATCGAGGCGGATCCGCCGGCCGTCGTCGTCATGGACATCCAGATGCCCGTGCTGGACGGGATCGAGGCGACTCGGCACATCACGGGCCGGCACCCGGACGTGCGGGTCCTCATGCTGACCATGAACGAGGACGATGGCGCAGGTCAGTCGCGCACGAGGACGAGTTCACTGAGTGGGAGCCGCTCGCGAGGTTCGCGTTCGCGCTCGATGGTGTCGGCGTCGAGATCGTCGAGTCGACCCGACTTGCCCACGGCAGTCACGGTACTCACGAAGTAGGGAGCCTCGAGACCGAAGAGTTCGGCCGCCCGGATTGGGTCGAAGCCGCCCATCTGGCGTGAAGCCAGGCCGAGGTTGGCTGCCTGGATCTGCAGGTGGGCGATCGACTGACCCGTGTCGTAGTCGGCATGGCGGTGGACGGTGCCCTCGGCATCGTGATCGATGCGGATCGCGAGCACGAGCAGCGAAGCTCGAGGCGCCCAGCGCTGGTTGCCGGCGCTCAAGGTCGAGGCAATCTTGTCGAAGGTCTCGGTCCCTCGGCGGCCGACGATGAACCGTCGTGCCTGGTGGTTCGAGCCTGATGGCGCCCATCGCGCGGCCTCGAGCAAGGAGGTGACCGTCTCGTCGTCGATCGTGTACGCGGGATCGAACGACCGTGGGCTCCACCGCTCGGCGAGCACGGGCGCGATCGGCGTCTCGGTGGCGGCGAGTTCCTTGTACCGCAGGCCGGTGGGCCGGGCGAGCTTGGCGAAGCCACTCTTGTGGAACACCAGGGGCGGGGTCGCGTCATCGTTGTCGTGGTCGAAGCTGTGCAGCGCCAGGATCACCACGAGATGGTCTCCAGCCTTGACCTCCTCGTACACCGTGCAGTCGAACGAGGCGATGCCTTCGTCGAGCGTGACGGCGCCCTCGGGGGAGGTCGTGATTGCGACGTCGTCGAATCGCTGCTCGACCGGGCCCGAGAGTTGGCGGCACACGTCGGCATGGTGCTCGGCCAGCACCGTCAGCCCGAGGTGCCTCGCTCGCCGCAGGTCGGGCCAGGTCTTCGAGGTGCTCGCCAGCGAGATCGACACGAGCGGCGGATCGAGGCTCACCGAGGTGAATGAGGAAGCCGCCAGGCCGGTGATGTCGCCGTCGACCTCGGCGGCTACCGCCACGACTCCACTCGGGAAGAACCCGAAGGCTTGACGCAGCTTGGAAGGATCGATGTCTTGGTTGGTGGTGAGGCTCATCGCCGTGCTTTCGGGGTCAGACACAAAAGTCGAGTAAGTCAGTTGGATTTGTATCTTAAATCGCACGACGGGGCCCGGATGATCCGTCCGCATCGTGGCGGGGAGGACGAAGTCGACGGTTGGCGGACCGCCGGCGTGGCCTCGGTCAGCAGGCCCGATCGGGTAGCTCGGCGGTCGCGAGCGCTGTGGTGTGCAGCCCGTCGGCCGCCGCGTCGGTGACCAGCCAGGTCCCCGGCGTGACCCTCATCCAGTCGACGAGGGACACCCGGACTCCCTCGGTGTTGTCCGAGGAGATGGTCAACGTGGTGTTCGGATCAGCGCCGGTGAGGTCGGCGCGAATCTCGGTTGCGGCGGGGAAGCGGGCGATTTCGCCGGTGCCCGCGTTCGGGGTGCCCACGCGAACCGACACGTCCGTGGGCTCGCCATCGCACATCTGCGAGCGGACGAGGAGCGATCCGTCGTTGGCGGTCCCCACGGCAATGGTGCCCTGGATCGGGCTGGGCGGTTCCGGCATGAGGACGGTCAACCCGGTGACGATCGCGACGATGACACCGGCCGACACCAGCCAGGGCAGCACGATCGTCCTCGTCGGGTTCATGGTGAGAACGTAGCGAGTTGCGGTGTGTGCCGTGCGGGATTCGTCCAGCTTGTGACGGGTGTGCACCAGCGCGTGGCTAGTGTGACGAAAGTGGTCAATGTCGTGTGAGTTCTGCCGTACCTTGGTGCACCATGAGCACGCGCATCTTCGTCATCCCTGGGGCGGTGCTGGCACTCGTCGCCGGTCTGCTCGGTTTCTCGACCGCCGGAGCAACGGCCGCGGGCCGCGTCGGCATGGTGTCGGTCACGTCCGTCACGACGAACTCGATCAGCCTGGTGTGGCCCCGTTACAAGCGCGCCGCCACCTACCGCGTGCTCAGTGGGACGAACTATGGCGTCAGCAAGAACGTCAGGACGAAGAAGACCCGCACCAACCGGGTCAAGATCTCAGGACTGAGAGCGGGCCGCGAGTACTGCTTCAAGGTGCGGGCGTTCAACCGGAAGGGCAAGCACATCGCGACGTCGCGCCGGACGTGCAAGCCGGCCGCCGCGGTGGGCCTGCCGAAGCGCGGAGCGACGGTCTCGACCCTCACCTACAACATCTGCTCGAAGGCCTGCGACACGGACATGAGCCTCGCGCTGAAGGGCTTCAGGAAGTGGTCGGTCCGCAGGCCAGTGATCACCAGGACGATCCTGCGCAGCGGCGCCGATGTCGTGGCTCTGCAGGAGGCTTCCGGTTGGTCGACCGTGACGAGTGACGTTCGCTCGGTCTACACGCCGGTCCTGGAGTTCGGTGACCGGCCGTACGCTGGCCTGCTCTACCGGACGTCACGGTTCGAGCAGGTCACGGACACGGTCACCGGTGATTTCTACGGGCAGCCGTGGACGACCGAGGTTCCGCGCAGTGCGACGATCAACCTGCCGAACCAACGGCGAGCGACGTGGACGCAATTGCGCGACAAACGCACTGGGAAATCAGTCATCTACGTCTCGGTGCACCTGGGGCCGGAGGTGACCGCACGCGGCAATGCACAGCGGCGCACGGAACTGACGACGCTGATGCGGCACCTGGCGGTGGCGAACGTCGATCGCGTGCCGGTGGTCTATCTCGGGGACTTCAACTCGAACAAGAGCCGTGGCCATCGCCAGGACACTCCCGCGCGGGTCATGGAGGCGGTGCAGTACGTCGATGCCTACGACCAGGCGTTCAGGCTGTCGCGACCCAACTACAACAGCGGCACGAACGGCTCGGTCAAGCCGGTATTCAGCTACACCTACGGTGACCACATCGACAAGGTCTGGATCCGCAAGGGTGACGGGATCGGCGTGCTCTCGTGGGCGAACATCAACCCGCGCCGTGGGAACCGGTACGCCACGCCGATGGGCTCGGACCACAGTCCGATCCTGGTGAAACTGCGCGTCTCCTGACGGTTCGGCAGGTCGGGTGCGTGGACTCAATCCTCCACGACGGCCGACGCGCCGAGGCGAAGGTGCGCGACCTCGGTCGGGGATCGGCGGCCGCGGAGCACGACGGCGCCGGTGGGTGTCCAGTGCTCGGACTCGGCGGGTGCGGCGTCCACGGTGGTCTGCATGACGAGGACCCGGCCGGGCGTGGTCTTGGCGAGGTCGGTGAGCCGGGAGGCAGAGTTCACCGCGTCGCCGATCGCGGTGTACTCGAACCGGGACTCGTCACCGATGTTGCCGACGACGACCTCGCCCGTGGCGACACCGATCCCCGCGCCGACCTCGGTCACTTCTCGCTCCAGGCGCCGGGCGATGGCGCGGGCGGTGAGCAGGGCCTGTTCGGCGTGATCGGGCCGGTCGACGGGTGCGCCGAAGATGGCGAGGACGGCGTCGCCCATGAACTTGTTGACCAGGCCGTGGTGGTGCTGGACCTCCGTGACGACGACGCTGAGGAATCGGTTGAGGACGTCGACGACTTCGCCCGGGGAGTGTTCGGTGGCGTACGTGGTCGAGGAAATGAGATCGACGAAGAGCACGGAGACCCGACGCGTCTCCCCGCCGAGTTCCACGTCGGCACGGGCGGCGGCTTCGGCCACGTCGCGCCCGACGTGCCGCCCGAACATGTCGCGGATGGCCTCGCGCTCGCGAAGACCGGCGACCATGTCGTTGAATCCGGACTGCAGGGTGCCCAGTTCGGTGCCGTCATAGACGACCACCTCAGAGGTGTAGTCGCCGTCACGGACCCGGCTCAGCGCGTCGGTGACCGAGCGCAACGGGTTGACGATCGAGCGGGCGGTCAGATACGTCACCAGCAGGCCGAACGCGAGCACGATGGCCGCCAGGCAGAGCACCACGATCGCGAACTGCGTGAGGGACGAGTCCGGTTCGGTCAGGACGACCAGGGCACCGACGATCAGTCCCAGGACCGGCGCTGCGGTGCCCAGGCCCCAGAAGATCAGGAGTCTGCGCTGGACGCCGATGCCCGGCGGCGTCTGGTCGGTGCCCGCGAGAGCGCGGGCTGCAACGGGGCGCAGGACGAGCTCGGTCAGCAGGTAGGCGATGGCGGTGACGACCAGTCCCGCGATCAGGACGGCGAAGGCCACGCTGAGCACGGCCCGAGGCTGCAGCGCCACGGCGAGCGCGGTGTAGACGACTGCCCCGACCCCCCAGAGCGTCGCCTGCATGAGGCTGAGCCGCCACGGTAGTCGCAACGCGGCCTGCCGTTCCGTTCCCGTGGGCACCTTTTCGGCCAGTGCCCACTGCAGGCTCCGGACCGTCGTGACGGTTCCGAAGGTCGAACCTGCCGCGACGGCGGCGAGAACGTACACGGGAGTCGCGATCAGCATCGCGCGACTGAACCCGGGGTTCGGGTCCTCGCCGGGGATGATGAGGAACCCCAGTGCGAGGACCACTCCGGCGCCGATCACGTTGGTCGTGACCAGCAGCGCCGTCAGAAGCACCTGAACCCGAAGTCGCAGGTGCCGCACCGTCTGATCGGCCGTCCCCAGCAGCCCGGACCCGAACACCTCGACGTTGCCGGACTCGGTCATGTGATCCTCTCGTGCTCGCTCGCCGCGTGCCTGTGGTGCTGAAACCAGGACGAGACTAACGACTCCAGCCGGTTCGGGCGGTCGCGTCGTCACGTTCCGGCGTTTGTGCTCGGATCGTTCGACGGCCGCTCGTCCGGATTCGTGGTCGGACCGTCGGGTTCGGCATCCTCGACGGATCCTGGTGAAGCTGCACCTCCTGAACCGTCAGCCCTCGTGCCCCCTGAGCTTCTCCGCCAGTTCATCCACGGCGTTCCATGCGAATCGGCGTCCCACCTTCGTGCGCAGGAGCAGGCCGCGCTCTTCGAGGGTGGCGAGATCATTGCGCGCCGATTGTTCGGAAACATTGTGGCTTTGCGCGTGAGACGTCGCGGTGATGAGTCCGCCCGGATTCTTCACGGCGTGCTCGAGCACGGCGAGTTGGCGGTGGTTGTACTCGCCCGGGACGGCTCTGATGGTCTGCTGCACCTCGCGCAACTGTGCTGATTTGGTCGCCAGGTAGTCGTGAAGCTCACCGATGGCCCGGCGAATTACCGTGAGATGAAAGATGAAGAAGTGCGTGAGGTCCCCGTCGTCCTCTTCAGTCAGCAGGAAGGAGCGCGCATATCGAGCGGGTGCTTCCTTGAGGATCTTGGAGATCGTCAGGAACTCCGTCAGCCAGAATCCTTCGCGCAGCATCGACCAGTAGAAGAGGGCTCGCGCGGTTCGCCCGTTGCCGTCCTCGAAGTAGTGGTCGTAGCCCATCATGAAATGGATGGATATGGCTCGCAGTGCGGGCTGGAGATAGCCCGGACCGCCGCTCCCGTTGGCGAACTCGCACAGGCGTTCCAGACGCCCAGCCAGCTCGGCGACGGGCGGCGGACGGTGGAGTAGTTGTTCTCCGTCGCCCCATACGGCGATGCGCGTGCCGTCGTCGTCCTGGATCTTCCCGGCGGCTTCGGGGTTGTCCAACGTCCCAGCGGTCACGATTCGGTGGATCTCGCACACGAGGTCGGGAGTCATGGGTTGCTCGCGCAGTTCGATGATTCGACGCATGGCGCGATAGTTGTTGAAGATCATCCGCTCGCTGCGGTCCTGAGGTGGCCGGCCACTGCGGATCATGTCCTTGGCGACGCGCCTGCTGGTTGCTGCCCCTTCGAGTTGGCTCGATGTGATCGCTTCCTCGATGAGCGAGCTGATCACATACCGGTCGCGAGTTGCGGTATTGGTGACTTGCTCGCTGATGGCGATCTCTCCGCTGGCTCCCCGGGTGACCTCGTCATTCAGCTTCAGCACGGCGTCGGGCAACGTGTAGGTGAAGGGCTCGTGGTCCTTGTCCACGAGCGCCGGAACCGGGCGTTGTACGGCACGGCGAATCAATTTGGTCGCCAGCCACCACTCCTCGACACTGAGGCCCGCAGGCGGCGTCTTG
The DNA here is from genome assembly GCA_964473845.1 of uncultured Aeromicrobium sp. Lineage (GTDB taxonomy): Bacteria > Actinomycetota > Actinomycetes > Propionibacteriales > Nocardioidaceae > Aeromicrobium. The sequence continues at coordinate 3,549 of CAYYQO010000030.1, read as the reverse complement.
TAGCGCATCTTGTCCCACGACAGGTACTCGTCTGTCATGGAGGTGAAATCGGTTGCCGAAATGAGTTCGACGGCCCGGCCGGGATCGACCTGCGCCATGATGTCAGCAAGGTTGGGCGGCGGTGCGGGTACCTTCATCTCACTCCTTCGTCGGGTACATCCTAGGCCAACTTCAAACTTTGAAGTTCTTTGAAGTTCGATTGACCTTGGCCAGCGCAGGGTGACTGGTGCACTGATGGCAAGCCTTGCTGGCCGTGTCCATTCATGACACCAGCGGGCGTCACGGTGATCGTGACGCCCGCTGGTTCGATGCTGAGATGGCGGAGGTGCTGGGACGCTATTCCAAACTCGGTCCCACAGGGGTGCGGGTCGCCAAGGCGGCTGAGTCGGCGCGTTCTCAGCGGCGATCTGAGCCGTGGGTATCGCCGGAGGTGACGGTGACAACCGTGCGGCGGATGACACCGGAGGAGATTGAGGCGATGGTGGCGGACTACCGCTCGGGAATCGGGTCCTGGCGGCTGGCACGGATGTACGGCGTCTCGGACAGCACCGTGTTGGCGCGATTGAAGGCGGCGGGCGTCGCACTCAACCCCGCTCGGCAGCCGGAGGCTCGTCGCGCTGTCACCGAGGACATGCTTCAGCTCAGAGCGGAAGGGCATACCTTGACCGAGGTAGGTGAGAGGTACGGGATCACGCGACAGGCTGTTTCGCTGCGGCTCGCCCGGTACAGGGAAAGGTCCTGAGCGCTGCTCACGTCTTGGGCCTAGGGTCGCGTCCGGTAGCGGCACGGAAGCCACTTTCAGTCGAGCAGTTCTTGATGAGCCACTTAACCCACGCTTCGGTGTAGCCGTAGGAGCGGCTCAGCGCGTCGTAGACGCAGTACTTCTCGTCGGTGCGCTCCGGGCGCGGATCGCCCTGTGGCGGCCGTATCCCCTTGATCTGCCACGATCGTAGGAAGTGATGGCTGTTGAACACGTAGGGCACCGCCTCTGCGACCTTCTCCTGCGCTTCGCCGGGCTTCATGAGGCCGTGGCCGACCACCCGTCGCTGCTGCTCTCGCACGATCGTCCGACCGCGTTTGCCGAGCAGCTCCGCTGCGGCCTTCTCCTCTGCGCTCATGTCGTCCCAGCGCGTGAATTGGATAGCCAGAGCGTCAGATGCCTTCGAGACCTGCAGAACGACGTTGAGTCGAAGCTCAAACCTGTCGTCGCCGCTGACGGACTCGGGGAGCCCCGAGTGGTACTCGGCGATGAAGCGCTTGAGGGCGGCGGGCAGGCGGTCGCGCAACGCGGTCAGGGCTCGTTCGCCTTCAGGTGTAAAGCTGCCAATGAACACTGGGAAACGCAGAACCGTGGCGAGTGAGTGCTGGTTCCCGAACGTCGAGGTCAATTCGTGCTCAAAGTTGAGGAGCAGTGCCTGTGCGTGTCCACTTACCGCTTCCGAAAGCTGGCGATCGGTGTGGTCATGGCGGTGCTCGATTCGATTGCGGAGCGCGATGAAGAACTCAAGGTTTCGCCGCACGGGATCGTCGGCGTCTGCCCAGCGTTCTTCGGCGCACCTAGCCAACTCCCAGCGCTTGTGTTCGCCGTCTACCTTCTCGAAGTGCCGAGGGTTGTCACGCCGCCGGTAGCGGATGTCGATGCCGTCACGCTTGGAGATCTCGCGCGCCTGGGCGTTGGC
>CAYYQO010000030.1:0-1860 GCA_964473845.1 uncultured Aeromicrobium sp. | reverse complement strand
TCACGGGTGAAACGGGCGTGCAGAAGGTAAAGCCAGGCGACGTGCATATGGACGACGAAAGCCTCGAAAGAGCGCGGCTCGGTCGGATCATTGAAGAGCCGGACGGCCAGGGTTGCTTCGCGGCGTGCAGCATCCAGCGTCGGTGTCCAGCGGGGCGGTCGAGGCATCTTCCTCGCCTCAGAACTCGGAGGCCGTGTGCTCACGCTCTACAAGCGAGGCAATGAGTTGGTCGGCGATCGCCCCGATGCGATCGACCAGCCCATCGAGCCCGCTGGTCGGCGTGGCGCTCACCACCCGAACCCGCGAGACGTCAGACGCTCCGATCCGCGGTGCCACGGCGCAAGTCACAAGATCGACTCCCGCTACCGCAGGGACGAGTGTCGGATCGTCGGAACGTCGGATGCCGTAGAGGTACTTGGCGCTCTGCTCCAGTGCTTGCTCGGGCAGCATCGACGCCCATGACTTGGCGTCGATCACGGCAAAGGCAGCCACCTCGCCTCGGGTAACGGTGAGCAACAGATCGGGGGCGAGTATCTCCGCTACGAGTGCGTGTAGGCGCGTCCCCGCAATGTCCGTGCCGCTTCGGGCGATCCCCGGCTTGATCCACAGCTCGATCGTCGCGTCGTCCGACTCCCAAGATGCCAACGCGCCGGACTCCGAAACGGACCATGGCCCGTACCGGGCGTCTAGCACGCCTCGCACCGCGATAGCCAGCCACGCCTCATACAGCTCGTCGGTATCGAGGAACGGCACCACGCCGGTTCCGCGACGAGAGGACTGCAGCTCCGCCAGTGTCCGCATACAGGCCGCAGCGAAGGCGACGAACGGCGCGGGCCACGACGAAGGGTCGGGATCGCGGGAGCCGGCCGGCGCAGCGGCCACGCGCGCCACCGTCGCAATGGGATCGAGGACGGGCCGAAGCAGCCCCACCTGATCCTCAGGAAGGCTGGACCGCACGACGTCAATGATTGTCGTTGCCAAGGTTGAGATCGTGACTGAGGTCAGATTGCGCCGAGCACCGCGCCAACGGGCGCTCTGGGATACGAGCAACTGATCGTCGCGCTCGTGCACCGCGCCTCGGGCTTCAGCAGAGCGCTCGGTTCCCATGAGGTCCTCGACGCCCCCGATAACCCCCACCGGTAGCCATATCTGTTGCCGATCCAGCACCGATGGCCACGAGGCCAGCAACGTGCCCGCATCGTTGGCACAGGCGGCCAGCGATCGCCAGTCCCGCAGCGTCTCGACCGTTCCCATGACTTCGGGTGCGCCGAAGGTTCCTGCGTCCCGCGCAATGGCCATGCGAGCCTGCCGCCAGGAACTGAGTTCGGCGCCCGCCTCCCACAGCAGCCGTAGGTCTTCCTGGGTAAAGCGGCCGTTGGAGGGGATCGTCAGTTCAACGAACTCGACGTCGCGGCCGACGAGTTGCGGCAGCGTGAGGGTGCCCGCCAGCGCCCGCTCGGGCGGCTCATAGATAACGAGGTCGTCGCCACTGGGTTCGAGTACCAGTTCATAGGGCAAGAGCGGCGTGAGCAGGCGCCCGGTCAAGGGATGCTGCGCAACCTCACGTCCACCTCGAACGTAGCGAATCTTACTCAGGTCAACGCACCCCAGAAGTCGGGCGGCGGTCCGAACTGCTGCGCCTTCGTGACCTGCTCAAGGCGTGCCAGTCTCGGGGCGAGCACGCCGCTGCGCAGTTCTGACTTGAACGCAGACAGGGCGCCCTCGAACTCCTTGGCCGACAGCACGGGCAGCACGAAGTGCAGCAGTGCGTTGTCGGCCGCCGCCTCGACCACGGGATCACCCAGTTCCGGCTCTGTCGCGCCGAGCAGTTCGGTATACCACGCCATGTAGATGCGACTG
>CAYYQO010000029.1:21722-25356 GCA_964473845.1 uncultured Aeromicrobium sp. | reverse complement strand
GTCACCCGAGCAGGGCGACGAAGACGGTGAACGCCGCATCGGCGTCCGGGGTGGCACCGGCGATGAGGTCGGCGTAGATGAATGATTCGGCGATCCGCACGACTGCCAGTGCGAGCAGCTCCGGGGTCAGGTCGACCGGGCCGGCGGGCTCGGTCTGAAGCAGTTCGCCCACGAGCGCAGTCATCCGGCTCTGGATCGGCGACTCGGCTGTCGTGAGGATCCGCAGCGCCCGCGCGGGATCACGGTGCAGGAACTCGCGGAACCACGCCTCGTCGATCAGCAGCTGCACGTACGTCCGCAGCACCTCGGCGGCGCGGTGCGGCGTTCCCGGTTGGTGCGCCGCGAGACTTGCCGGCCAGGCGATCTCGGAGGTCGTGCTCCACAGCGCTTCGGCGATGAGCTTGTCGCGTCGGCCGATCCGGCGGAACACGGTCGTGCGGTCAACGCCAACCTGCGCCGCGATCTTGCCGATGTCCACGTTCTCGCCCGCGATGAGGGCATGGCGAGCGGCGCGGATGATCGCCGCCGTGTGATCCATGTCACTCATGACCGGGAGCCTAGGCCCACCACTGCATCATTTTCAAGATTTATTGCATCACGGTGGCGGCAACGGGTCCGCGTCCACCGGACCGGTCGCGGGCTCCTGCACCGTCTCACCCGTCCACCGGGCGATCACGGCGCGGTATTCCGGGGTGTTCTGGTAACCGCCGTGGGTCATGACCTGCGAGCCCGGATCCCCCGCATCGGCAGGGCGCACCTCGGCCGTGACGACGTCCAGGTCGCCGTCCTGGTCGGAATAGACGCGATAGCCCAACGGATCGGTGCGGCGGAACAGGTTCACCCAATGGTCCGGCGCCTGCAGCCGGTGCCGCAGGCCCGTTCCCGGATCGGTGGCCGTCGTGGCCCGCTGCGGATCGGGCACATCGGGCCAGGCCTCGTCCATCCGCGTGGCCCCCGGCGTGGGCACGTAGCCGAGCGCCTTCGCGCCCGCCGCCGCGGGAAAGACCCTGCCGTAGATGCCGCGCACCTGACTGCCGTAGGTCAACAGCCGGAGCTGGTGTTCTCGGCCCGGCAGCTGATTCGCCACGGCGACGCAGATGAGCGACCCCTGGCTGTGACCGGACAGCACGACGCATCGGGACGGATGCTCGGCCAACGCCCATTCGACCCGGGCCTTGATCTCGGGCACGACTCGCTCGGCGTAACACGGCGGCGCGAAGGGGTGCGCCGCTCGTGGCCAGAACGTCGTGACGTCCCACAGGATCCCCGCGTTGCGGCGGGCCGTCGACGACTTGCGCACCTGCGCGCCCACTGCGATGAGGCCCGCGCAGGCCACGAGCGAGACATACAGCGAGATGGTCGCAACGGGCCGCAGGCCCTCGAGCAGGGCCCACGGTGGACGTCCGCCGGCGGACAACGCCAGCGTCACGAGGGCCAGCGCCGTCGTGACGGTGCCGACGCCGTCCAGCAGCCGCTCCGCCCGGTGCGCGAGGGCCGCCGAGACCCGGGCCGAGGCGGCGTCACGACGTGCGACGCCCCGGCGGATGTCACCGGCTGCGGAACGCTGGAACCTCCACACCAGCACCGCTGCGGCCGATCCGCCCAGCACCAGTAGCAGCAGTTGCATGAGCGGCGTCCACACCAGGACCTGCGGCACGACCAGCGGGGTCTGGGGTGGATCCGTGACGGCCAATTCGACCTTGCCGTTCGCGGCCGCCACCTGCAGCGAGTGTGACACCTCCAGAGAGCCGGCCGTACGGAATCCTGTGGACTCCCCCGTGCAGGCCGCGTCCGCCGGATACGCCGGATCACTCGCGCTGCCGAAGCACGAGGCGACCAGACGCACGGTCGTCGTTCCCGGTGGCAACAGCAGCGTCGCCTGGTCGACCATCGTCGAGGCCATCGAGTACGAGGCCATGCCATCGCTCTCGCGCGTCAGGGCATCGGTACGAATCGTGCCGCCCGTCACCCGGATCGCCCGGTTCTCGATGACGACTCGCGCACCATCGAGAACGACGTCGCCTGCGAGCGTCAGCCGCCGTTCCCCCGACGCCGACACCGGCGACCGTTCGTTGCGCACCGTGATCAGGTCAGCCACCGACTGCTGGTCGCTGTTCAGGAAGTTGGCGGCGGCGACCGAGGCCGCCGAGGTGAACAGCAACGCGACCATCGTCGCCGCGCCGAGCAGCACCGAGGCACCGGCACCGCCCCACGCCGCTGGCCTGTTCTCCGCCCGACGGGCTCGATTCCAGTGGAACCCGAGCAGCAGCGCCCATGCCACCACCGCGGTCAGCGCCAACCAGCCCGCGGCGCGGGGGTCGCGGTCCTCCGCGAGCAGGATCCTGCCACCGACGACGGCCAACAGCAGCAGGAGGGCCGCCACGACCAACGTGAACCACAGCCGGGCCCGGCCACCCACGAACACGATGACGTGCAGGATCGTCAGCGCGACGAACAAGGTGATGAACCACAGGTTCGACCCGTACCAGGCTGCGTCCTGGACGTCGGCGGGCAGTTCGATCGTCCAGAGGACCGCCAGATGGATCACCACCACCGCCAGCGCCGTCCATGCCAGCAGCGTGGGAGACAGCCACCGTAGGGCGTTGCCCGGCCCTGTCCACGGCACGATCTGACGCCCGAAGGCCTGAAAATGGGGCTCGCTGCGGTACTCCAGATCCAGTTCGTCGATGCACAGCGAACGGGCCATGACGAGCAGCAGGAGCAACGCCGCAGCGGCCGTCGTCGGCCACAATCGGACCTCGTGCCCACGGACCAGCACGTGGATCCCGGTGAAGAGCACCACGGTGGCTAGCGCGGTCACGACGTGCAGGCGTTGGAGCCGGCGCGTGCGCTGCTCCCCCTGCCACATCAGCGGGTGCTCCAGCAGGCCGTCGCGTGGGGCGTTGCGCTGCGTGTCGCTCAACGTCGGGACGGGCTCGTCGCCGCCGGCTGCCTCGTACCGGGCCAGACTCTGGAAGGACAGGGCCACCAGCATGAGCAGTGCCCCCAGCGGAACCAGCGAGGTCAACGCCAGTCGCTGGCCCACGCTCAGGGCGGCGATCGGATCGAGCCAGTCCGGCAACACCGGGCAGGCGACGGCGTTGGCCCGGAAGCATTGCCAGCCCACCAGGTCGATGGCGACGAAGCACGGCGTCAGGATCGCGATCACCGTCAGCAGCAGCGAACTGATCCGCACGGCGCGCAGACCCCATCGCGCCTGGCCCGAGTCCTGGCCGGCCTGGGTGCGCGCCCAGAAAGCCAGGTTGACCAGCGCGAACGGCAGCAGTAGCAGCCACAGCACGCGCGAGATCCAGCCCAGCACGCCGCGGACCCCGGAGGTCAACGCGCCCCAGGAGTAGGCCTCCAATGCCATCGTCGGCGGAATCTTTCGCAGCGGCGGCTGGCCGCCGTCGGCGATCCGGTAGAAGCCGGTCAGCTGGTCGCCGGCCACCTGCTGCACGTCGTCTGCCCCGACGCCGAGCATCGACTCGGTGGGCGTGCCCCGCACTCCGTGGACGCGCAGTTCGAGCACCGCCGTGCCGTCGTCCGGATCGGACATGAGCGCACCTCCCACCATGACCGTGTCACTGGTGGAGAGCCGCGCGCAAGGCCCGTGATGCTAGAGCAGGATCAG
>CAYYQO010000029.1:10096-21622 GCA_964473845.1 uncultured Aeromicrobium sp. | reverse complement strand
CGGAAACTCCCGCAGCATCGTTGCCAAGACCTCACGCGGGTCCTCTGAGTTCACCAAGCTCGCCACGACGGCACGTAACTCTGCTTCGTCGCGAATGCACGTATCCACTAAATACCAAGCCAGCTTGGCGGGACGCCCCGGCACGCCTGCCTCGCCGAGGTAGTCGTCGATCACTTCCTCCAGCAAGGACCAGTCCTCATCCGTTCGGGGTTCCAGCCACGCCGTTCTCGCACCGCTCGTCCCACCTTCGATCGACGCCCTTGTCACCTTCCCAGTCGGATGCCGCTTGACTCCGACACAATGATTCGGACCGAGAGCCCAGCCCAACAGCGCACCCGCGCCAGATTCAGGCAGTTCGACAGGGTTGCGCCCCGCGACAGCCTCAACCGAATCGACGACGGCGAAGCCGTCCCAGGTCTGCGTCATTCGGCCGTCCTAGTCATCCATCAGGCAGCCGGAACTCCCGTGGCAGGTGAACTTGTTCCCCTTGAGCGGCGCGAAGTTCATGAGCGACGTCTGCGAGGTGTCGAACCGCCCTGTGAGCTTCCCACGGTTCTGGTACGAATTCTTCTGCGGAGGAGCGTTCATGAGCGGTCCCGAGTCGCGGGTATCCGCCGAGCTGATCGCGAACTTGCCGTTGCCGCTGGTGCCATCGACATAGTCGGACCAACGATTCGAGTCGTCCTTGGTCCGCATCAGGTTGTGCTTCACATTCGAGAAGTCCAGCTTCGGACCCGAATCCCAGTCGAAGATGCCCTTGAATCTCGGGGATGCTCCGTTGATGTTCGTCGTGAGAATGATGTCAAACGTGCCGATGACTCCCGACATATTGCCGTACGCGGCGTTCCCCTTGACCTGTCCGATGTAGTCACTGAGAACGCGGGCGCAGATACTCCCGTTCTCGCACCACGTGTCAAGTGCGTCTGTGGAGAGCACGGCCCCAAGCCCCGTCGCCGACCCCAGGAAAGTCATGCCGTTCGAATTCGAAGCGGGGTTGAACACTGCTGTGACGGCTTGATCCATCGTCGCGACTCGCTCGGCATCCGGCTCCACCACTTCGACCAATTCAGTCTTGCCAGCTTCCGTTGCCTCGTAGAGGCTCGGCCCCACGCAAAGCCACTGTTCCAAGTTTTCTTCATCCGCCTCTTGGACACACGCTCCGAGTGGCGTGGAGGGATCTTCACCCTCCGGATACGAAGTCGCGCCCACCGGACCTTCGTACAGAACCGTGAAACCGATCGCCAGTACGAACGCCGCCATGACGGGCGCAAGCCTACGAGCACCAAACATGTCCCCCCTTTGGACGCGGCTGGTCGCCGCAGACGAAACTTACTGAAAGCGCACCCCTGAGGCAAGGAATACTCTCATGCAACCGGGCGACGACGCCGCATGAAGCACATGAGGCGTTCCCCATCACTCGACTCCCTGATTCGCGGGAATGTTGGAACTGCGACATCAGCCACAACATGTCCAGTTTTTCTACGACCTACAACAGAATCAGGTCGTCACGGTGGATGACGGCGCGTTCACGATCCGGGCCCAGGTCGGCCGTCGATCGCCCGAGCATCTCGGGCAGTTCTGTGCTGTCGTAGTTCACGATGCCGCGGGCGATCGTGTCACGGTCGGGGCCGATGACGTCGACCGGGTCGCCCGCGGAGAAGTCCCCCTCGACCGCGGTGATGCCGGCCGCCAGCAGCGATGCGCCGCGGTCAACCAGCGCCCGCTGGGCGCCGGCGTCCAGGACGAGTCGGCCGCGGGTGTCGCTGGCGTGAGCCAGCCACAACAGGCGCGTGGCGCGCCGTTTGCCCGTGGGGGTGAACAGCGTGCCGACGGGCTTGCCCTCGACGGCCTCGAGCGCTCTGGTGGCCGAGGTGAGCCGAACCGGGATGCCGGCTGCGGTGGCGATCCGGGCGGCCTCGATCTTGGTCACCATGCCGCCCGTGCCCACGGCGGAACCGACGCGGGCGACGTCGATGCCCGCCAGATCCCGGTCCGACGTGACCGTCTCGATGAGGCGCGACGTGGGCAGGTCGGGATGGCCGGTGTAGAGGCCGTCGACGTCCGAGAGCAGGATCAACTGGTCGGCGTGGACCAGATGCGCCACGAGCGCCGCGAGCCGGTCGTTGTCGCCGAAACGGATCTCGGACGTGGCGACCGTGTCGTTCTCGTTGACGACCGGTACCGCGCCGAGTTCGAGCAGCTTGGCGAAGGTCTGGTACGCGTTGCGGTAGTGGCTGCGCCGGCTGACGTCATCGACCGTCAGCAACACCTGGCCGACGACCAGTCCGGCAGCCGCGAAGGCCTCGGAGTAGTGGGCGATCAGGGCACGCTGCCCCACCGCCGCCGCGGCCTGCTGGGTGGGCAGGTCGCGCGGGCGGCGCGGCAGACCGAGCGGACCCAGGCCCGCGGCGATCGCACCGGAGGACACCAGGACGGCCTCGTCGCCGCGGGCGCGCACGGCCACGACAGCGTCGACGACCGTGCCGACGAGTTCGGGATCGAGATGACCGTCAGCGGTCGTCAGCGAGGACGACCCGACCTTGACGACGACCCTCATTCGTCCTCCTCGAGCACCTCGTCACCGGTGTACTCCTCGTCCATCGACCACGCGAACGGCTCAGGTTCGCGACCCTCGGCACGCGCTGCGGCCGCCTCGACCTCCCACGCCCGGCGCGCCGCCAGGAGTTCTCGCCGTTCCTTGTTGGTGCGGCGATCGTTGGGATCGAGTCGCAGGTCCTCGCCGCGGCGGCCCAGCACTTCGGCACCGGCGGTGATCGTGGGATCGAAGTCGAAGACCACGGCGTCGTTCTCGGCACCGATCACGATGTCGTCACCGGCCTGGGCACCGAGCTTGAGCAGTTCGTCCTCGACGCCGAGGCGGTTGAAGCGGTCCGCCAGGAAGCCCACGGCCTCGTCGTTGCTGAAGTCGGTCTGGCGCACCCAGCGGGCGACCTTGTCACCCGTGACGTGCCAACGGCCCTCGATCCGGCGCACCTCGAACTCGCGTCCCACGCCCGAGGGGGCCGGGGGCCGCAACACGATGCGGGTGGCCTCACGGTGCGGCTCGGCCGCACGCCGGGCCGCGACGATCTCGGCCATCGCGAAGGACAGCTCGCGCAGGCCGGCATGGCTGGCCGCCGACACCTCGAACACACGCAGTCCGCGCTGCTGCAGCTCACCGATCACGAACTCGGCGATCTGGGCGGCGTCAGGCACGTCCGTCTTGTTGAGCGCGACCAAGCGGGGCCGGTCGGAGAAGTCCACGCCGGCGAACTCGCCGTACCGCGTCAGTTCGGTCTCGATGATGTCGAGATCGGTCAGCGGGTCACGTCCGGGTTCGACAGTGGCGCAGTCGATCACGTGGACGAGCGCGGCACAGCGCTCGACGTGACGCAGGAAGTCGTGACCCAGGCCGCGGCCCTCGCTGGCGCCCTCGATCAGGCCGGGCACGTCGGCGACCGTGAAGGTCGTGTCGCCCGCCGTCACGACGCCCAAGTTCGGGACCAGGGTCGTGAAGGGGTAGTCCGCGATCTTGGGACGTGCCCGCGACAGCGAAGCGATCAGGCTGGACTTGCCCGCCGAGGGGAAGCCGATCAGTCCGATGTCGGCGACGACCTTGAGTTCGAGCGTGACGGTGCGTTCCTCGCCCGGCTCACCCTTGAGGGCGAATCCGGGAGCCTTGCGCTTGCTGGAGGCCAACGCCGCGTTGCCGAGACCACCACGGCCGCCGGCCGCGATCACCAGCTCGGTGCCGGCGCCGACCAGGTCGGCCAGCACCTCGCCGCTCTCGTCGCGCACGACCGTGCCGTCGGGCACGCGCAGCACCAGGTCGTCTCCGTTGGCGCCACTGCGGTTCGAGCCCGCGCCGGGCGCGCCGTTGGTGCCCTTGCGGTGGGGCTCGTGGTGATAGTCGATCAGGGTCGTCACGTCCGAGGCGACAACGAGGATGACATCGCCACCATGCCCACCATTGCCGCCGTCGGGACCGCCGAGGGGTTTGAACTTCTCGCGGTGCACCGACGCCACGCCGTGCCCACCGTTGCCCCCGGTGACGTGCAACGTCACCTGGTCAACGAACGAGGGGATCGCCATGGTGTGCTCCTGCTGTTGAAATGAGAGAAGGGCGGCCCGCGTTAGCGGACCGCCCACTCGTGAACTGCTGAGTCAAGAAGATCTGCGTGTCACTGCTCCGGAACGATGTTCACGACGCGACGGCCGCGCTTCGAACCGAACTCGACCGCGCCGGGCGCGAGAGCGAACAGCGTGTCGTCGCCGCCACGGCCGACGTTGGAGCCGGGGTGGAAGTGGGTGCCACGCTGACGGACGATGATCTCGCCGGCGTTGACCAACTGGCCGCCGAAACGCTTCACGCCGAGGCGCTGGGAATTGGAGTCGCGACCGTTCTTGGTGGAGGCAGCGCCCTTTTTGTGTGCCATGTCCCTAGTCCCTTACTTGGAGATTCCGGTGATCTTGACCTGGGTGTACTTCTGACGGTGACCCTGGCGCTTCTTGTAACCGGTCTTGTTCTTGTACTTCTGGATGATGATCTTCGGGCCCTTGAGCCCGCCGATGACCTCGGCGTCGACCGTGACCTGAGCCGCGTCAGCGCCCGCGGTGACCTGATCACCGTCGACGAGCATCACGGCGGGCAGCTGGAGCTTGTCGCCCTCGCCTGCCTGGACCTGGTCGATGGAGATGACGTCGCCAACCGCGACCTTGGCCTGGCCGCCGCCATTGCGCACGATTGCGTACACCACGGGATTCCTCACTTCGAACTGAAAAAGTCTTGGGCGATGCGCAGTGCGCACCGACTGTCCATCCTACTCGGACGTGCCATCCTCGGTCAAAACGGGTTCGACCTTCGGCTCTTCTGCCTGCGGCTGGGGCTGTTCCGGCGCCTCGGCCTCGGGCGCGGCCTTCGCGTTGTCCGTGGACTCGTCCTTCGAGTCGTCCTTGTCCTGACGCTGCTGACGGCCGCCGTTGTTGCCGCCTCCGCCACCGTTGCCGTTGCTGCCGCCGCGGTTCGAACGACCGCCACGGCGTCCACGACGCGGGCCCTCGTCCTTCTTCGGCTCGACCGGAGCATCCTCGATCACGACGCCGCGACCGTTGCAGGCCTCGCATTCGTGACTGAAGGACTCCAGCAGACCGGTGCCGATGCGCTTGCGCGTCATCTGGACCAGACCCAGCGAGGTGACCTCGGCGACCTGGTGACGCGTGCGGTCGCGGCCCAGGCACTCGACGAGGCGGCGCAGCACCAGGTCACGGTTGCTCTCGAGCACCATGTCGATGAAGTCGATCACGATGATGCCGCCCAGGTCGCGCAGCCGCAGTTGGCGCACGATCTCCTCGGCGGCTTCGAGGTTGTTCTTGGTGACGGTCTCCTCGAGGTTGCCGCCCGAGCCGGTGAAACGGCCCGTGTTGACGTCGACGACGACCATCGCCTCGGTGCGGTCGATCACGAGCGACCCGCCCGAGGGCAGGTGGACCTTGCGGTCGAGAGCCTTGTGGATCTGCTCATCGAGGCGGCGGGCGCCGAAGATGTCTCCGTCCCCGTCCCAGCGATGCACCCGCTCCTCGAGATCGGGGGCCACGTGGGCGATGTACGCCGAGACCATCTCCCAGACCTCGTCGCCCTGGACGGTCAGCGAGGTGAAGTCCTCGTTGAACAGGTCGCGGATGACCTTGATCATCAGGTCCGGCTCGGAGTACAGCAGCTGCGGGGCCTTGCCGGCCTCGACCTTGCTCGCGATGTCCTCCCAGCGGGCCGTCAGTGCGGCGATGTCGCGCTGCAGCTGGTCCTCGGTGGCGCCCTCGGCCGCCGTGCGCACGATGACGCCGGCGCTCTCGGGCAGGGCCTCCTTCAGCAGGCCCTTGAGGCGGGCGCGCTCATTCTCGGGCAGCTTGCGGCTGATGCCGTTGCTGCCACCGCCGGGAACGTAAACCAGGAACCGGCCCGGCAGGCTGATCTGGCTGGTCAGCCGGGCACCCTTCTGGCCGATCGGGTCCTTCGAGACCTGGACCAGCACGGTCTGGCCGGGCTGCAGGGCATCCTCGATCTTGCGCTGTTTGCCGTTCTGGATGTTCGACCAGTCGACCTCGCCGGCGTAGATCACGGCGTTGCGGCCGGCACCGATGTCGACGAACGCCGCCTCCATGCTGGGCAGGACGTTCTGGACCTTGCCCAGGTAGACGTTGCCGATGAGCGACGTCTGCGACTCGCGCGCGACGTAATGCTCGACCAGGACGTTGTCCTCGAGCACCGCGATCTGGGTGTAGTCGTCGCGCTGACGCACGACCATCTCGCGCTCGACGGCTTCGCGGCGGGCGAGGAACTCGGCCTCACTGACGATGGGAGCACGACGGCGACCGGCCTCGCGGCCCTCGCGGCGGCGTTGCTTCTTGGCCTCGAGCCGGGTCGAGCCGGTCACACCGGTGATCTCGTCCTCGGCCGTGCGGCCCTCACGGACCTTGACGACGGTGTTCTCGGGATCGTCGGGCGCGCCTTCGGCACCTTCACCCGCCCGCGCCCGGCGCCGACGGCGGCGCGTCGAACCGGAGGACTGGTCCTCGTCGTTCGTCTCGCCGTCCTTGGCTTCGGATCCGGAATCGGAGTCGTCCGAGTCGTCGGTGCCGTCCTGGTCGCTCTTGCGGCGACGGCGGCCACCGCGGCGACGGCGACGCCGACCGCCATCGCTGTTCTCGTCATCGGCCGAGCCGTCGTCGTTCTGGTCCTGGTCGTCCTGGTCCTGGTCGTCGGACTCGACCTTCTTGGCAGCCGGCTTCTCACGCGGGGGCGCGAGTTCGGCCGGCGGAGCCTGGAACATCGCGCCAACCGGGGGCAGCGACGGCGCGGCGGGGGCCGCGGCCTTGTCCTCGGTTTCGTCGGGTTCTGGCGCTTCCGGCTGTTCGGGTTCGTCCTCGACCTCCTCGACAGGAGGGGCGAAGACCGCCACCGGGGGGCCGGCGGGACGACCCGCAGCGCGTCGGCGCGGACGGGTCGTGGCCTTGACCTCGGGGGTTTCGTCAGTTTCGGGCGCGTCAGCCGCGTCGTTCGGATCGAGCATGTGCTCTCCTTCGCCCGGTAACGGCGCAGCCATCACCGGGCTGGTCAACGGTCCCGCAGGACCTCAAGTCTGTCTGCAGGACGCCGCTAGGCCTGTCACGGGCGAACCGTCCGGCCCGCCGCGGTCGACACTCGTCAGAGTGCGTCGCGGTCGGAGGCGAGCGGATCGCCGACCACACCGGTCTGTTCATCGAGCGGCCCTTGGATCGAGCGGGTCGCCAAGGGCGCCCTTTCGATCGGCAGGCCGCACAGGTTGCGCAGTCCGGAGATCACGTCGTCCGGTCGTACCGACGGGATGTCATGGCGTACGACCACGTCCAGTATCGCACACTCGTCCTGTCCGACCTGGTCATGAAGACCCAACCGGATGACTGCGGCGCGGCAATCGAACGTACGCAGACCGCGTTTCATCATGCGTTCGACCAGCACTTCGTCCCGCTCGAGGAAGCGTCGTACGGCCTGTTCGGCGTCCTCGACCGTCACTTCGGGCAGCTCGATGAGCCAGCGGCTCCCCTGCAGCAGATCCGCCAGTGCCCCGCCCGGGGACACCACGACGTCGAGGACGTCCAGGCCCTCGGGCAGCGCGGTGTCGAGCGCCTCGCGCACCTCGTCCGGCTCCATCGGCCGGGTCAGTCCGATCTCGAGGAACTCGGCCTCGCTGGCCGCTCCCGTCGGAGAGGCGCCCGCGTACGAGATCTTCGGATGCGGAGTGTAGCCGGACGAGTGACCGATCGGCAGGGCCGCGCGACGGATCGCGCGTTCGAAGGCCCGACCGAAGTCGCGATGGCTCGTGAACCGCATCCGTCCGCGCTTCGCGTACCGGATCCGCAACTTCTGCACGATGGGCGGCTGGGGGTTCGGCGCCTCGGGATTGGGAGTGCCTTCCAGGGTCGTACCTCCGTCGTTCGTCACGCCACCAGCGTACGCAGGCGTTACGCTCGACCACACCATGACGACAACTCCGACTCGCGCCCGCCGTCGCGGATTCGTCGCGGCCGCGCTGCTCACCGCTCTCGCGCTCGTGCTCGGTGCCGCTCCGGCCGGCGCTGCGCCCAAGAAGACCGCCTCGAAACTGCACGGCTTCACGGCCAAGTCCCAGAAGGCGACCGTCGGGACGACGATGAAGTTCCCGGTCAAGGTCACCGTGCGTGGACGCGCCTCGGTCAAGCGCACCGTCGTCCTGCAGCGGTGGTCCGGCGGGAAGTGGGTCCGCGTCACCTCTGCCCGCACGAACAAGAACGGCCGCGTCTCGCTGCGCTACCGCGTCGGGAACCGCACCGGCACGGCGCGCCTGCGGGTCAAGGTCACCGCCACCCGCAAGCACCGCGCCAAGGTCAGCAAGGTCAAGAAGGTCAGCATCCGGCCGAAGGCCACGACGACGGCGCTCCAGCGCGAGATGCTCGCCGCCGTCAACCAGGCCCGCTCGACCGCCCGCTCGTGCGGCGGAGAATCGTTCCCCGCCCGCGGCGCGCTCCGACTGAACACCCGCCTCACGCGCGCCGCCCAGGGACACGCGGCCGACATGGCCAGGAACAACTTCTTCTCCCACACGAGCTCCAACGGGTGGACGCTCGTCGACCGGGTGAATGCCCAGAGCTACGCCTGGTCGACTCTCGGCGAGAACATCGCCGCCGGATACCCCTCTGTCCCCGCAGTCGTCCAAGGCTGGCTCGACAGCCCGGGTCACTGCAGGAACATCATGGGCAGCTTCACCGAATTGGGTGTCGGCTACGTCAAGGGCGGCAATGCCAACGACTACGGCAACTACTGGGTCCAGAACTTCGGTACCCCTGCCTCCTGACCTCGGTCACAACGAGATGCGACCGAGGGCGCGGTGCGTCCACCCTTCGCGGGTCCACCGCTCGCGATCGAGTTTGTTGCGGCCGTCGACGAGATTTCGCTGCCTCACCACACCCGAGAGTTGCGCTGGGTCCATGTCCACGAACTCGCGCCATTCGGTCAGGTGCAGCACGACGTCCGCGTCCTCACACGCCGAGACGGCCGACGGCGCGTACGCCAGCGTCGCGAAGTCGCGCCGGGCGTTGTCCATCGCATGGGGATCGTAGACGCGGACCGCCGCGCCGCTCTGCTGACAGTTCAGCGCCACGTCCAGGGCCGGCGAGTCGCGGATGTCGTCGGAGTTCGGTTTGAACGCCGCCCCGAGCACGCCGACGCGCATGCCGGCCAAGGAACCGCCGCACATCTCACGGGCCAGGTCGACCATGCGAGTCCGACGGCGGATGTTGATCGCATCGACCTCCCGCAGGAACGTCAGCGCCTGATCCACCCCCAACTCCCCCGCCCGGGCCATGAACGCGCGGATGTCCTTCGGCAGACAGCCTCCCCCGAAGCCCAGCCCGGCGTCGAGGAAGCGGCGACCGATCCGTTCGTCGTGACCGATCGCGTCGGCCAGTGCCGTGACGTCGGCACCCGTCGCCTCACACAACTCGGCCATGGCGTTGATGAACGAGATCTTCGTGGCGAGGAACGAGTTCGCGGCGACCTTGACCAGCTCGGCCGTCGGCAGGTCGGTCACCAACACGGGCGTTCCGGTCTCGATGATCGAGTGGTAGACCTCGCGCAGGAGCTTCTCGGCACGTTCGTTCACCGAGCCGATCACGATCCGGTCCGGACGCAAGGTGTCCTCGACCGCGAACCCCTCACGCAGGAACTCCGGGTTCCACACCAGATCGGCGTCCACCGCGTCGAGTCGCTCGAGGATTCCCGCTGCGGTACCCACCGGGACCGTCGACTTTCCCACGACGAGGCTGCCCGGCCGCACGTGGGCGACCAAGTCCTCGACAGCGCCGGTCACGAAGCGCAGGTCCGCCGCGTACTCTCCCTTCTTCTGCGGGGTGCCGACGCACAGGAAGTGCACGTCGGCGGTCTCGCAGGCCGCAGCGACGTCCGTGGTGAACGTCAGGCGACCCGAGGCGACCTGGTCAGCCAGCAGTTCGGGAAGGCCGGGCTCGTGGAACGGCACCTTGCCGACCGCGAGATCGGCGATCTTGACGGGGTCGATGTCGACCCCGATGACGTCGTGGCCCAAGGCCGCCATGGCGGCGGCATGAGTCGCACCGAGGTATCCGGTGCCGATGACTGACAGTTTCATCTTTCTCCTCCGGTGTGTTCGGTCCTACTGGATGTCGGGAGCCTGGCCGGTCAGCCAGACGGGATCAGCGATGCCGTCGACGAACGCCGCCAGGGATTGCGGCGAGGTGTCCCACTTGTTGTCGGTCGTGACGCGCACGCCATCGACGGTGTGGACGTCGACGACCGTGTTGTTGAACCAGACGAACCCGATGAGGGCCGAATCCTGCACGAATCCCCGCAGGGTTTCGGCGATCCACGCGGCCTTCTTCTCGGTGTTGCTGGCAGCGCCGGTGTTCTCGGCCGCGCCCGTCTCGGCCACGAGGATTCGCTTCTGCGGCGCCAGTGCCTTCAACCGGTTGAACGTCCCCGCGAAGGACTTGGTGTAACTCCACGAGCCGTTCTGATAGGCGTATCCGGACATCCCGACCCAGTCGACGTAGCCGTCGCCCGGGTAGGAGTCCTCGATGTCGGTCAGACCGAACGACGTCTTCGAGATGTCGGTCGTGTTGGCCTTCACCGCATCGGAGTTCACCGGGGTCCAGGCCCAGATCGCGTAGTCGTTGGCGCCCTCGTCCTCGAAGATCTGCCAGACGTGACGCCACATCGCGATGAACTTCTCGGGCGTGTTGAAGTACGGCTCGCCGCGGGTGCCGTTGTAGAAGGCGCGGTTGCCTCCGGCCGACCACGGGTACCAGTTGCCGTTCTGCTCGTGGGCGAACCGCATGACCACCGGCTTGGCATCGGTCCTCAACGCCGTGGCGTACGTGCGGATGTAGTCATCCCACTCGCCGTCCAGGATCCGATCCTGTGAGGTGTCCTCAGGCCTGGTGTTTCCCTTGTGCGCCGGCATCCAGGTGATGACCGGCAGCGCGCCACGCCGCCACGACAGGTCGACCTTGCGTGCGTTGTAGTCCTCGTCCCAGGTCGCGAACCACTCGATCATGCTGGGCGCCTTGCCCACCTGCGTCGACAACGTGTCGAGCAGTCTCGTGTCGCCCGGGATGCCGTCCTCGGCCACGCCGAAGAACCGTCCGGAGGTCGACAGCAACTCGGCCTTCGCCGGCACCGCCGGCTCCCAGGGCCACACCGGGATCGACACCGGCCGATTCGGATCGACGGGTAGGTGTCCACACGCGATGCCGTCCCCGTTGCGCGGGCCCCGCGGCCCGTCCAGACCGACCGGGTCGGTCGGGTCGGCGTCGTAGTACGCCTGCGCATCCTGCTGCCAGGCGAACGACCAGCATCCCTCGATCTTCGGCGGTCGCTCGGTCGGCGGGTCGGACGGAGGCGCAGGAGTGGGCACCGGCACGACCGGGTCGGACGGAGGCGCAGGAGTGGGCACCGGCACGACCGGGTCGGACGGAGGC
>CAYYQO010000029.1:0-9996 GCA_964473845.1 uncultured Aeromicrobium sp. | reverse complement strand
CGGGTCGGACGGAGGCGCAGGAGTGGGCACCGGCACGACCGGGTCGGACGGAGGCGCAGGAGTAGGCACCGGCACGACCGGGTCGGGAGATGGGACCGGGTAGTCGTCCTGCGCGGGCGGCGCGACGGTGCGCGAATCCTCGGACGAGTCGGCCTGCTCGGCCACGGGATCGGCAACGGCCCGTACCGCGGACCCAGCCCGCCCGGTCCCGGTCTTCTCGGGCGCCTTCTCCGCCTTGGGCACGATCCGCGAGGGAAGCGCATCGAGCAGGGCCGACGGCAGCGAGACGTGCAGGCTGCTGCGCACGGACTGACCGGTCGGTGTCGTGTACAGCCACACGCTGGACGCCACCAGCACCGATGCCAGCAGCGCGGCACGCAGCTTAGATGAGATTCGCGTCATACATGACTCCCATCGTGACGGCGCCGGAGGCGATCAGGTACGGGATGAGCGCACGCGGATCCGCGTGACCGTTGGGCGGAGAGGAGATCGGACGGATCCGGTCCAGTCGCGCTGCCAGTTCCGGCGAACCGGACAGGCCGCTGCCGTGGCTCTCCTCGACCGCACCGTCGCCGGAGTACGCCGCAGTCCGGGTTCCCCAGCCCCCGACGTGGCCGAGGCGCAGATAACCCAGCATCCGCAGCGGCATGAGGAACACCGTGCTGAAGACGGTGTAGACCGGCATGAGCAGGAAGTCGACCGGCCGTTCCTCGATGTGGCGCAGTTGCCGCAGTGCCATCGAGACCGTCGACATGAGCACGGTCAGGACGATGATCGCGATCACCATCGCGCGGTGGTCCTGCATCTGCAACAGACCCAGGTAGAGGTTCTCGCCCGACGACGAGGCCCAGCGGATTCCCCAGGCGATGACGACGGTCACCAGGAGGAAGGGCAGCACGATGTCGCACACGAAGAAGAACGCCAGCAACGGCGTGTGGGCCAGCATCCACGGCAGCATCCGCATCGTGTTGTACTGGCTCCCCCGGGCCCAGCGCAGTTGCTGCCGCCGCATCTTCCCGTAGTGCGTGGGCGCATCGGTGTAGACCAGGCTGGTCTCCTGGTACACGGTCCGGTAGCCGCGCTTGAGCGTCAGGTTCGTCAGCGTGCGGTCGTCGGAGACCTCGAGGAAGACGCCCAGGAACTTCGCCGTCATGAACTCGTCCATCGAGTCCATGAGCACGCTGCGCCGGAAGGCGATGGTCCGGCCGGGCAGGCACCCCACGGCGCCGAGGACGCTCTGGGCCGGCATCGCGTAGAGGGCCCTGCTGTTCTCCATCCAGTCCGCCCAGCGGGTCAGGAATCCCCGTCCGGGTTCGAGGATCCGCTGTTTGGTCGTGACGCCTCCCACCGTCGGTTCGGCGAAGGGCTTGAGCAGTTCGGGCAGCGTGTCCGTCGTCCAGATCGTGTCGCTGTCCACCAGCACGATCACGTCGCCCACGGCGGCGTACGTTCCGACCATGACGGCATTGCGCTTGCCGGCCACCGGGGTCCAGGTCCACTGCACGAGCGGCGCGTTCTCGTCGCACACCGCCTCGAGTGCCGGATTGCGCGGCCCGTTGATCACCACGATCACCTCGTGGGGGTGTTGGCGGCAGATCCGGGCCAGGACGTCGCGGAACAGGTCGAGCGGTTCGTCGACCACGGGGATCACGACCGAGACCGAAGTCGTGTGCGGCGCCGTCCACGGCCGGTATCGCGAGGCGAGCGCGACCTTGGTCAGCCACACGATCCAGATGAGGGCGACGTAGACGACGAACAGGTAGAAGTGACCGTTCTGCTCGATCGTGTGGCGCAGTTCCAAGATGGCGATGAACACGTCAGGCCCCCTTCGTCTGCGTCAGGATCGATCCGGCCAGCGGAGCGAGCCATCTGCTGTACGGCTCCGTCATGTGACTGTCGTCGCGGTAGACCAGGAGGTTCCCGACGATCGCCGGGCAGGCGTCAGCGGTGCAGAACCACGGCTGCGGGTCGATCACTTCGTCGGCGGCCGTGCGGACTACGTCATCGGTCGCCTCGTGACGGTCGGCGATCCGGTAGCCCTCGTCGGCGGGATAGTCGCAGGCCGAGGCGACCGAGTCCAGGTGCGACGCGACGCACTCGGGGATGCTGTCGCCCGGGATCGGGATGTCGTGCAGGTAATCGACCCGCGCATCGGTCACGGCGGCGATCGACCGCACGGTGGCGTTCGTGGCCCGGGCGAACTCCTGCGCATCGACGGACGTCGGCACGACCGTCTCGGACTGGCTCACGACCACGAGGTCCGGCGCCAGTTCACCGATCCGTTGGATCGTGCGCTCCCGCCATTGGTCGCATTCGACGTAGGTGCGGTTGAGCGCCGAGTTGTGGATGGTGAGAGTGGCCGCCGGACATGCCGACTTGGTCCACGAGACGACCCTCCAGCCGTCGAGTTCCGCCGCAGCGACGAACGCGGGCCGCCACTGCTCCATGTGGGAGTCGCCGAAGAGCACGACCGTGCGCTTCGCAGTGGCGTCGCCGAAGACGCACTCACCCTGGTCGACCTCAAGGAACTCCGCATGGCATCCGTCCCCACGGCCGGACGGGAGGCTGTCGGCGGCCTCGGCCGGTTGCGGAGTCAGGTTGCGAGGTGCGGCCTGCGTTGTCGTACCGGCCGCGATCGCCGCCGCCATCTCGGTCGGCACGTCGCGCGATGCGGTGGTGGTCGACGCGAGCTGGGCCTCCTCGCCGGTGCCGGTGCTCCTCGCGGGGAGGGACACCACGACCAGGGAACTGGCGACGACGAGCCCGCTCAGTCCGAGGCCGGCTCCGAGCCAGCTGCGGCTGGGCCACGTGATCCGACGGGTCGGTTCCTCGACGAGGAAGAAGCTGACCAGCGCGAGCACGAGCGAGAACCACACCACGATCACTCGCTCGAGCGTGTCGAGCCGGTGGCCGAGCGCCATGGGGGTCAGGACGATGAGCGGCCAGTGCCACAGGTACCACGAGTACGACACCTTCCCGAGGCACTGCATGAGCGGATCGGCGAGCAGCCGCTCCGCGCCGACCCGGGTGCCGCACCCCGCGGCGATGACCAGGGCCGCTCCGCCCACGGGCACCCACGCCGCGGTCCCGGGGAACGGTGTGGCATCGGTGAAGAGGACCGCCGATCCGGCCATGGCCACCAGGCCGGCGAGGGCCATCATCGCCCGCAGCGCATGCGGCACCCGGGACCACCCAGCCGCCGTGAGCGCGACGAACGCGCCCAGACCCAACTCCCACGCTCGGGTCTGGAGCGAGAAGTACGCCCAGGGGGCGTTCGAGTAGGTCAGCACGACGGCGGACCAGGCCGACGTCGCGATCACGGCGGCCACGACGGCTGTCAGGGCGATGCGCATCCGCCGCCGGAACAACGCAGCGACCAACACCACCACGAGCGGCCAGATGACGTAGAACTGCTCCTCCACACCGAGCGACCAGAAGTGCTGCAGCGGCGAAGCGGCGTCGCCGACGTGCTGGTAGTCGATGCCCTGGTGGGCGAGGCGGTAGTTCAACCCCCAGAACGAGGCGAAGATCGCGTCCAGCGCGATCTCCCGACCACTCAGGACCGGCGCCCACCAGCGCGCGGCCAGCACCGTCGCGATCAGCACGACGGCCGCCGCCGGCAGCAGTCGCCGGAATCTGTGTGCGTAGAACGTGGGTAGCCCGCCGATGCCCCTGCCCTCGGCCATCGAGACGAGCTGCCGCGTGATGAGGAAGCCCGAGATGACGAAGAAGATGTCGACGCCCACGTAGCCGCCCGGGAAGGCCAGCCCGGCGTGGTAGAGCACCACGAACACGACGGCGATGGCACGCAGGCCCTCGATGTCGGGGCGGAACGCCCGCGGGGGAACCGGCGCGTTGCGGGCCCGCCGGCCGGACGAACGCGCGGGCGGTGTCGACCCGGTGTCGGGTCGTGAATCGGGACGGGAACCAACCAGGGGAAGCACTGTCATGGAGACCTCGCCAGGGCGCACTCGAACAGCGGTCCGAGGGCACCGAAATGCCGCCGGATCACAGGATGGATTGAGTGGATGGACCTTCCGTCGTCGCTGACGGCGTCTGATTCGACGCTAGCGCCGCGACGGCCCGCCGCGACATACCCCTGCGGTCAGTTTTTCGGTGCACGGCGTCGACGACGACACCTGATTTCCCCTGTTTCCAGTGGTAACCACGGGTTGCGTGTGACTCGATTCACGCCCTGCGGGCAGCCCCATACGCCCAGTTCGAAGGATTGCAGGGTACCCAACGCGGTCACCCGAATGATGACCCCTGCCAGGAAGAAGGGCATCGACCGCAGCTACTTCAATGACGGTCACGCTGATGCCCGAATCACCTGGAAGTAGCGGACGCTAACAGCAACGACGGTAAAGCAGGCGCACCGGCGAAAAGCAACGCCGGACACCTGACCTGCCCCGGCATCCAAGCCCAGCCCAAAGCCGAGCAATCACTCACTCACCAGCCAATGCAGGGAACGGCGTGCGCCACGCTCAGACACCCACAGATATGTCAGGAGCGCCTCGTTGTGGAACTTTTCTCGCAGCGGGTGTGGGATTTCGCGCCTCGATGACATTACTAAGTACGAGGCCAGAGCACTCGATTGCGTCTCAGGCCCACGGGAAGATCACACCCCTCATTCTCCTCGGAAGAGAGCACTATGAAAATACGGACCTTAACCATGGCGTCTATTGGCCTGCTGTTGATTTCTGGCGGGACGGTGGGAGCGGCTGCTGGCGAACCGGAGCCGAGTGGGCCTGCGGAGCTGGATGCGTCACAGGTAGCCGAGTACAAGAAGGCCCAGGACGCTGCGGGACTTGGGCCTGGTCTCGGCACTGATCCTGTGCCCCGATTGACCGCTGAACAAGCTCAACTCGAACAGGCGAAACTGGACTCAGATCCGGCTCAGGATTCGAAGTCTGAAACCGCTGCCGCTGTGGTGGTTGCCGCTGCACCCGCGCAGAAGATTCTTTCTGCGACGCATTCGTCGCAGTCGAAGACATACTGGTGTGGGCCGTCGGCCGTCGCCATGGCACTTCGCGCAGGTGGGCTCACGTCACCGACTCAGACCGTCTTGGCAGGACAACTGAAGACGACCACCAACGGGACCGACTGGTCCGGCAAGAACATCACGGCCTACCCGGCCACTGGTCGGCCGGTCAAGGATGTCCTCAACGGCAGATTCAGCAGCTTCTTTTACGCCGCGGTGGACCTCAGTTACAGCCCGACGTCCGCCGAGAAGGCCAACTACAAGTCACGGCTGGTGAGCACCGTCTGGCTCGACCATGCGTTGGTCGGTGGCGCGATGGAGGTTCCTGGTGGGCCTCGTCTCAACGGCCATCCGGCCGGCAACACGCAAATCTGGCACTACATCACGATGCTCGGCTACAAGGAGTCGGGAGCGAAGACCCGATATGGCGATCCGGCTTCGGGATCGGCGACGTCGTGGGCAGGGAATGTCCCGGCCAAATCTGACATCTCCTCGAACACGATGGCAACCGTCTTGGGCGGACGTGGGTATGTCTGGTAAGTCCCGAGCATTCTTCGGGATGGTGACCGCTGTCCTCGTACTCGCTTCGGCGTGCACTGAGGGCAGCGGCCCGGCCGAGGTGGAGCCATCACCTGCGGCCCGCTCCTCGCCGCCGAGCACCGACACCGCCTGGGAGGTGCGCGAAGGGGACCTGGATGAATCGGTGACCAGCCGACTGCGTGAGGGCTGGAGCGAGAAGAGATCGGACTTCATCTATGCGTTTAACAGGAATGCGTCCGACACCCGGTTGGTGGCGGGCGTCAAGTCTGAGGGTTTCAACGGTGTGGCGGTCGTGGATGCGGTCACCGGGAAGGTCCTCGAGCGGGTCGACTCTGTCATCGACCGGGAGCAGTCTCAGGTCGGTGGTGCGGCTGATGAGTCCTTCGCGGTGTGGAAGGAGTACCGGTCAATGCAGGGTCTGGAGGATTTTGTCGTGAAGGTGTGGGATCGGCAACGGAACGAGGTGCGGCAGATCGGTGAGAGCCGTCGTGGCCCTGAGGGTGAGATGTTCTCTTCGCCGTGGCAGGACCCCTTGCTCCTGGGAGATCGAGCGGCGTGGGTCGAGGGCACCGATTTCGAGGGCGGTGGTCAGTTGATTCTCGCGGACCTCGCGTCGGGGAAACGGCACGTCATCAAGGCCGCTCATCCGGGTTGGCTGACAGCTCACGGGTCCACGTTGATCTGGGCGGAGTCGCTGCGCCGTGGCGCTCCGACGCGGCTCTTCGCAATCGATGTCAACACGCGGAAGAAGGTTGCTCTTCCCGACGGGCTGAAGAAGCTCCGCGGGGCCGGGTTCTTGGTCTACAACGGCAAGGCGGCGGCATGGGTCAGAACCAACGACGTCGGTGTGTCCCTGATGGTGCTCCCCTCGATGGACTCCGAACCAGTCGAGGTCACGTCGTTCACCGACAACGGATTCAGCCCACCGATGGCCTTGACCGACCGGCTACTTGTCGCCGCAATCTCCAGCGGCGGTCTGCTCTTTCTAGACCTTGACTCCGGCCGGTTCGCCATCGAGAAAGCCGCCTCCTTTGCAACTGTCGCCGGCCCGAACCTTATGGTCGCGCCCTACTCGGAGGTGAAGCCACCGAAGCCGTTGACGCTCGTCCAGGTACCGCAGGAAGACATCGCAAGCATGCGCGACCGTTGACGACCAAGATGGGAAGGGCAAGTGGCCCAACTCCATACCTGTTTTCTGAAGCGGAGTTGAGGTGAGCGGCGTTGGCTCATGTGTGCAGTGGATTCCGGCTCGCTCGTGACAGTACCTCCAAGGTAGGCCGCATTGAGCCTGCATCGACTGGGTCAGCGAGGGCCAGGAAACATGAGCAAGCACGCATATCGAGCGGGGCCGCCGTTGCAGCCGTGCTCCTCGTCGTCGGCGGCACGGTCCTGGCCATCGTCCACCATGTGGCGGGTGATCCCGACGTGCCGGAGCGCGCGTTGGCGTCAGTGGCCTTCGGGCTCCCTCTGATCGGTGCTGGAGTCGTCGCAGAGCTCGGGGCATGGCGCGGCGTCCCCTTACTGTGGATTGCTGCTGGTGTTGCGGCGGCACCGATGGCAGTCGTATCGGTGGTCGGCCTCCCGGTGCTCTTTCCGGCGATCGTCCTGATCGTATTCGGCTTGATCTCGGAGGTGCCACGCGGACGATGGCACAGCGTGCTCATGCCGGCAGTGATCGCCGTCGCCTTGCCAGCGTCCTTCGCGGTCCTGGTGTTCCACGCAGATCCCGTTACCTGGTCCACAGAGACGAGCGAGGGCTACTCTAGCGACGTCATCACCAATCCCGAGACGGCGCTGACAATCGCGGTAGTCATCTCAGCCATGCTGATCGCAATCGTGGTCTGCCGCTCCCATTCGGCCGGTCTGTCGCCACAGGCACCCGAGCACGAGATGCCTCCAGCCACGCGCCGCGCCACCCTAAACCCCAGCTTCGTCTGTGAACCGAGACACGTCTCCGAGTTTTCAGGTCGCCTTCTGTGGAATCAGCGTGGCTCCCGACAGTAAGGGGCATGAGATCAATTCACATGTCATATAAGCTGTCTGTCCTTGTGGCAGGCATCCTCATGGTCTGCCTGGGCACGACGACGGGCGCGTTCGCAGAGGAGAGGTCTGCTGAGAGCAGACAGAGTGCAGCCGAAGCGCTGGCTGCCGAACTCAAGCGCGACCCTGTTGGAGAAGTCGTGGGTAACACGATCATCCGTCCCGATGGGGAGGTTTTCGTCGCGGTCGACGCGGAGGTCTACTCGCTGAGCCAGTGCTCCTCGGGGCGGTTCTGCCTCTGGTCCCTGACCAACTACACCGGATCGTTCCGCTACAAGACTGGCTCGGGTGTGACGCACAACCTGACCGGAACGATCAAGTCGATCTGGAACAACCGGACCAAGGTTGCCCGCCTGTACTCCAACACGGGCACGTCATCGACTTGTTACGCTGCCGGAGGGAAGAACGCGTCCCTGAGCGCGGCCTATCAAGCGGCCTCCAAGGTGTATCTGTCATCCGGGGGATGCTGATGCATTGCGGCCTCCTTCAGCGCGATGTGTCGATGAGCGCGCTGAAGGAGAGGTCGGATGCGGGATGCCTTTTGGGCGGAGTTCTGCGCCGACATGCTGCCGAAGGTGCACCGATTCATCCGGGCTAGATTCGACTCCGAGCTTGCCGAGGATCTGGCCAGTGAGACGATGGTGACCCTGTTGCGCAAGAAGATCCGCGTTCCGGCGGACGAGGTGGAGTTGCGTCAGTTGCGCGCCTTGACCTACAAGATCGCCGCCGGTCACATTTCGAATGAGCAGAAGAAGACGGCCAGACACTCAGAGGCCCTTCAAGGGGGAATGCTCCGAGTCATCCCGGGGGAAGATCCCACTTATGAAGCGGTTGTGCCGTTGGTCCTGGCCGAGTTGATCGCCCGACTGGACTTCAACGACCGGCAGGCGGTGAACCTGATGATTGCTGGTTTCCGTACTGCGGAGATCGCCGACATTCTCGGGATCACCGCGAAGGCGGCTTCCATGCGGCTGGCGCGTGCACGTGAACGGCTTGAACGACTACTCGCTCCGGGTGAAGAGGAGGTGGACGATGACGTCACAGCATGACGACGAACATGGCGAGGAGTATGCACGGGTCGAAGGCGAGCTGGCGGAGTTGCTGCGCGAGCAGTACGGCGTTGAGCCTCGCAACCTGGACCTCCCGTCGGGGGAGCAGGCTGCGTTCGACCAGCGGGCAGCGGACCGACTCGCCGCAATCCTCAACTCAGCGGGTGCCGCTGGCGGAGCACCCCCGCCCTCACCCCTGCGCCGACGCGGCTTTCTGCGCCGACCCTTGATCGTCATTGCCGCCGCCGCGCTGGTGGCTACAGCCGTTGGGGTCGGCGTGACCATCTGGCCGTTCCCAGGCCAGCCAGTCCACGCCGCGACTCCACCGGTCCTGCGGATTGCCAACGTCGAGCCCACCGACTACCCCTTGGACGGTCGATCGCCCAACGCGCAACTGGAGCGGCTCGCCGATCTCGCCGACGCACAGCAGCCGACGCACACAGAGGGCGAGGTCCAGTGGGTCAAGGCTGCCGCCTGGTGGCTCGACACCAGCGAAGGGCCTGACGGTCCGAGCAGCCAGATCACACCAGTGGTGACCGACACCTACCGCCTGACCAGCGGCGACACGCGGGTCATCACCCAGGTTGGTGCACCGCTGAGCACCCAGGGGACCATCCAGCAGGAGGCCCGCACCGAGCGCGGTAGCGACGAGACCATTCCTGCCACTCCCGGGGACCCGTTGGGCGATCCCGCTGGGCTTCCGCTCGATCCCGCGGAGCTGCGAGGAGTCCTGCTCGGACCCGACGGGGAATGCTCCGGCATCGAAGGGACCTGTATCGTCAACGCCATCCAGACCCTCGGGCTGACCGCTGTGACCAGTCATGCGCTCGATGCCGCCCTGCTGCGCACTCTCATCGGCGCCAGCGACATCTCCTACGCAGGGACAGCTGAGGGCCGCAATGGGACACGAAGCGAGGTCTTCATCCTCGACGGCCACGACGGCCTCCAGCAACGACTCGTGCTGTTCGACGCCTCCACTGGCGCCTACGCCGGTGACGAGACTGTCCTGATCGCCGACAACGACGAACTCGGCGTTGAACCACCGGCGGTCATCGAGTTCAACGCAGTCCTCGTCCGGCAGCGGATCGCTGAGGACCAGCTACCGCCTGAATAGTCGCTACGTATCGGGCGCTCCTGACATTCCCGTATGCCTCGTGCTTTGCGGACTTCCCACTCTCGCCATCATCGAGGGCGGATCTATGAGCGGCTCGATAGCGACTTCTACGAACCACGCATTGCGTCCCTGAAATCGGCTGAGCAGGACCTGCTTCTCGCAACTGCGCGCTGCTCCTACCCGTCACTGAACGCCTCCGAACTGAACACCGAGTCTCCGAAGTCAACTGGAAATATCAATGTCCTGCTGGGGCGCTTGGTCGGAGCGAACGC
>CAYYQO010000028.1:11367-25613 GCA_964473845.1 uncultured Aeromicrobium sp. | reverse complement strand
TGAAGGTCACGATCCGCTTCCAGGGCGACAAGGACACCGAGACGTTCCTGCTCGGCTCGCGCGAACTGCTGAGCATGGACTCCACGGTTGATCTGGACGTCTTCTCGCCGACCTCGCCGCTGGGCGCGGCCATCCTGGGCAAGTCCGCCGGCGACAGCGTCAGCTACGACGCTCCCAACGGCGCGAAGCTCACTGTCGAGATCGTCGACGCTAAGCCCTTCTGACCACCTGACGATCCGGGCTCAGCTCGGGTCGTAACCGAGGTCCTCGAGCCGCCGCCACACATCGGAGCGGTGCTCGGGGCCCCGGGTCGCCACCTGCAGCGCCACCTCGACCTCGCGCACACCGAGGGCCTCGGAGCCACGGTCGTGATGGACGTTCAGGATGTTGACGTCCATCTCGGCCAGCGCCGTCAGCAGTCGCATCAGTTCGCCGGGCCGGTCCGAGATCCGCACCCGGAACATCAGGAAGCGACCGCCCGACGCCAGTCCGTGGCGGATGACCTCGAGCAGCAGCAACGCGTCGATGTTGCCGCCGGACAG
The DNA here is from genome assembly GCA_964473845.1 of uncultured Aeromicrobium sp. Taxonomy (GTDB): domain Bacteria; phylum Actinomycetota; class Actinomycetes; order Propionibacteriales; family Nocardioidaceae; genus Aeromicrobium. Next base: position 25,071 of record CAYYQO010000028.1, on the reverse strand, counting down.
CACTGGCACGATCGGTCCTTCGAACCGGTCGGGATGCTCCAGCAGCGCGGCCACGCCGACCGCTCCGGCCGGTTCGACCAGCATCTTGCCCCGCTCGAGCAGGCCGATCAGCGCCTGACTCATCGATTCCTCCGACACCGTGATCACGTCGTCGAGGTGTTCGCGAATCAACTCGAACGGCACTTCGCCCGGACGCGCCACGGCGATGCCGTCGGCCATCGTGGCGCCCATGGCGGCCTGGACGGGCATGCCCTCGGCCAGTGAGTCCGGATACGCGGCCGCCGATTCGGCCTGCACACCGACGATCCTGACCTCGGGCCACTCCGACTTGATCAGGGCGATCCCGGCCGCGAGTCCCCCGCCGCCGAGCGGCACCAGGATCGTGGTGACGTCGGGAACCTGCTCGACGATCTCGAGCCCCACCGTCGCCTGGCCCGCGACGATGTCGCGGTGGTCGAACGGATGGATCACCGTGGCACCGGTCTGTTCGGCGAACTCCTGCGCGGCATCCAGCGCTTCGGTGACCCCCATGCCGTGGAAACGGACCTCGGCCCCGTAGCCGCGCGTCGCCTGGACCTTGGGGATCGCGGCGCCGTGGGGCATGAAGATCGTCGCGTCGGCACCCAGTTTCGACGCGGCCAGCGCCACGCCCTGCGCGTGGTTGCCCGCACTCGCTGCGACGACTCCGCGTGATCGTTCGTCGGCCGACAGCCGGGCGATGCGGGTGTAGGCGCCACGGATCTTGAACGATCCCGTGCGTTGCAGGTTCTCGCACTTGAGCCGCACGTCCTGGCCGGTCAGTTCGTGCAACCACCTCGAGTGGGCCATCGGGGTGACTTCAGCGATCCCGTCCAACAGTTCTCGTGCGGCGCGCGCATCGTCGAGGTCCACGTCGTCAGCCTAAGCCGTGGCTGGCGGTGGATCGCCGTGGTCGCGTGACTCGTCACCGAGCAGTCCGTCCGTCTCGACGGGTGTCCCCGAGGCGAGGTGGCGGACCACGCTGTTGAGGCACGCCGCGAAGGGCACGGCCAGCAACGCGCCGACGATGCCCGCGGTGACCACACCGGCTGCGATCGCCAGCAGGATCGCGAGCGGATGCAACGCGACGATGTGGCCCATCAGGAACGGTTGCAGCACATGGGACTCGATCTGCTGGACCGCGATCACACCGGCCAGCATCAGCAGAGCCGTGATCGGACCTTGGGCCACGAGCGCGACCAGCACCGCGACCAGACCGGACAGCAGCGCACCGATGATGGGGATGAACGCACCGAGGAACACCAGTACCCCAATCGCGGCCGCGAGGGGAACCTGCAGGATCAGCGCGACGCCGGCGATCCCGATCGCATCGACGAGGGCGACCATCACGGTCGCGCGGACGAAGGCGGTCAGCGATCCCCACGCGGCGCGACCCGATGTGCGCACCTTCTCGCGCGAGGCCTGCGGGAACAGCACGACGACCCAGGACCAGATCCGGCCACCCTCGTAGAGGAAGAAGAACAGGCAGAACAGGGCAATGAAGAAGCCGGCGACGAAGTGACCGATCTGGGTGCCGACCTCGGTCGCCTGGGTGAGGACCGACGTGTCGCTCGTCGAGATCGACTTCTGCACCCGGTCGACCCATTCGGCCAACTGGGCGTCGGACAAGTGCAGCGGCCCGTTCCGGGCCCAGTCCTGGAGTTGGGCGATGCCCTCGACCACGCTGTCGCGCAGGTCGTCGAACTGGGTGGACAACTGCTGGCCCACCAACCCGATCAGGCCGAAGAGGGCGATCAGCAGCCCGAACACGATCATGAAGGTGGCCAGGATGCGCGGGATGCCGTGGCGTACGAGCCAGTCGACGCCGCCGATCGTCAGGGCGGTCAGCAGTAGTGCGATCGCGACCGGGACCGTAACCTCGGAGAAGTGGCCGAGCGCCCGCGCGACCACATAGCCTGCGGCACCGATGATCACGATGCGCCAAGCCCACGCTGCCGCGATCTCGACTCCGATGGGAACGTCGTATCGGCCGATTCCGCGCGGCGTCTCGTTGCTCACGGTTCGAGGCTACGGGAACACGACGAGCGCGCACGGCGTTGACGACGACACAGGAGGACACATGCGATTCGGATTCGACAAGACGACGCTGCCCACACCCGAGTCGGCCCTGCCCGGCCGCGACTCACGACCCTTCGACGTCGGCGACCGCCACCTGGTGACCGGGAACCCCATCGAGACGGACGGTCCCGACGGGTTCGGCATCGCCGTGTTCGGTCTGGGGTGCTTCTGGGGCGAGGAGAAGACGTTCTGGGAGCAGCCCGGCGTGTGGTCGACCTCGGTCGGCTACGCCGGTGGTCACACTCCCAACCCCACGTACGAAGAGGTGTGCACGGGTCAGACCGGCCACGCCGAGGTCGTGCGCGTGATCTTCGATCCGGCGGTGACGAGTTACGCCGATCTACTGAGGACGTTCTGGGAGAACCACGACCCCACGCAGGGCATGCGGCAGGGCAACGACCGCGGATCGCAGTACCGCTCGGTCATCCTGACCACGACTCCCGAGCAGCAGGCCGAGGCCGAGGCGTCCCGTGAGGCCTACCAGCAGCAGATGACTGCCCACGGCTACGGCCAGATCACGACGCAGATCCGCCCGCTGGACAACTACTGGTACGCCGAGGAAGGCCACCAGCAGTACCTCGTCAAGAACCCGTTCGGCTACTGCCCCCTGCACGCCACCGGAGTGACCTACGCCTGAGGGATGTGTAGACCTGTGCACCTTCCAAGCCACTTCTGAGCCTGCAGAAGGTGCACAGGTCTACACATCTCGCGCGCCAATTGCTTCCAGATGAAATCAATCTGTAACGAAACTGGCGGCTTGCTGCAACCGAGTCGCCATAGCGTCGCCGGGACCGGCCCCCATCGGGGCGGCCCGATCCCCGGAGGACGCCATGCACGTACCCGACCACTACCTCGACCCGCAGACGAGTGTTGCGACGGCCGCCGTCGCGATCGCGGGAATCGCCGTCGCCGCTCGCCGCTCGCGAGGTGAGGCACCCCAGGACCGGACCGTGCCATGGGCCGGACTCGTGGCGATGTTCGTGTTCGCCGGACAGATGCTCAACTTCTCGGTCGGCAGTGGCACCAGCGGGCACCTGATCGGAGCCGCGCTCGCGGCGGTACTCGTCGGTCCGGCGACCGCCGTGCTGTGCCTGTCCGGCGTGCTGCTGGTCCAGGCCCTGTTCTTCGCCGACGGAGGGGTCACGGCGCTCGGCACCAACATCACCCTGATGGCGATCGTCGGGGTCCTCGCGGGATGGCTCGTCTTCCGCGCAAGCCTCGCGATGATGCCGCAACGGGCCGCCGCCGCACCGGTCGCCGCGGGACTCGGGGCGCTCGCCTCCGTCCCGGCCGCAGCCCTGGTGTTCACGGCGCTCCACGCCGTCGGCGGCACGACAGCCGTGCCGCTCGGCGACGTCGCCGCCGCGATGCTCGGCTGGCACACCCTCATCGGCATCGGCGAGGCCGCCATCACCGTCGTCACGGTCGGCGCGGTGGTGTGGCGGCGTCCCGACCTCGTGTTCGGCCTGCGCCAGTTGCGCACGACCCGTCAGGCGGTGGCGGCATGACGACGCGCGGATTCGTCCTGGCCAGCATCACCGTCTGCCTGCTCCTGGCCGGAGTCGTCAGCGGTTTCGCCTCGAACCACCCCGACGGCCTGGAGTTCGTCGCCGACGCGCACGGCTTCGCCGACACCGCTCGCGACAGCCTCACGGCCGGTTCACCGCTGGCCGACTACACCGTCGCCGGGATCGGGACGTCACGCCTCTCCGGCGGGCTGGCCGGCGTGCTCGGTTGCGCCCTGACCTTCGGCCTGGTCATCGCCGTCACGCGGCGGCGCCCCGTCGAGGCGTGACGAGGCTCACCCGTGACGTAACACGACGGTAATACCAAATGGAAGTAAATCGAAACGTCCGCTACCTAGCGTCATTCCCACTCGGCGGCGCACCCCCGCGCCCATGGGGAACTTCAGACCGAAAGGGATTCCAGTGGTGAAATCACGCAAGCTCATCGCGAGCACCGCGGCCGCCATGACGGCCGCTCTCGTCCTCGCGGGGTGCGGCACCAAGTCCTCCGACGGCGACTCCGCCGCGGCGGAATCGTGCATCGACACCTCGGGGGACACGGTGAAGCTCGGCTTCCTCAACTCGCTGACCGGCGGCATGGCGATCTCGGAGAAGACCGTTTCCAACGTCCTGCACATGGCCGCCGAGGAGATCAACGCCGACGGCGGCATCCTCGGCAAGCAGATCGAGTACATCCAGGAGGACGGCGCCACGGACTGGCCGACCTTCGCGGAGAAGACCGAGAAGCTGCTCACGGAGGACTGCGTCGCCGCGATCTTCGGTGGCTGGACCTCGTCCTCACGCAAGGCGGTCAAGCCCGTGGTCGAGGAGCACAACGGACTGTTCTTCTACCCGGTCCAGTACGAGGGCCTGGAGGCGTCGCCGAACATCTACTACACCGGCGCGACGACGAACCAGCAGATCATCCCGGCGATGGACTTCCTCAAGGAGCAGGGAGTCAAGACCCTGTTCCTGGCCGGCTCGGACTACGTCTTCCCGCGGACCGCGAACGCCATCATCAAGTTGTACGCCGCTGAGCTCGGCATCGAGATCGTCGGCGAGGAGTACGTGCCGCTGGACAAGGACGACTGGACCACGCAGGTGGCGAAGATCGTCGACGCCAAGCCGGACTTCATCTTCAACACGATCAACGGCTCGTCCAACGTCGGCTTCGTCAAGGCCTACTACGACGCCGGCCTGACCGCCGAGGAGACGCCGATCATCTCGGTCTCGATCGCCGAGGAGGAGGCTCCGGCGATGGGCCACGAGGTCACCGGCCACTACGCGTCCTGGAACTACTTCCAGTCGCTCGACTCCCCCGGCAATCCGGAGTTCATCAAGAACTGGAAGGCCTTCCCGAACAGCAGCGGTGTCACCTCCGATCCGATGGAGGCGGCGTACACCTCGCTGTACCTGTACAAGGCCCTGGTCGAGAAGGCGGAGTCCTTCGAGGTCGACGACGTCAACGCCGCGGCCAAGGCAGGCGGCATCACGGTCGACGCGCCGATCGGCACCGTGACCCTCGACGGGGACAACCACCACATCTCCAAGCCGGGTCACATCGGCAAGATCAACTCCGACAACCAGTTCGACATCGTCTGGGAGTCCGATGGGTTCATCGACCCGGATCCGTTCCTGGAGGAGTACTCCTGGTTCCCGGAGGCGACGCGCGACGCGCTGGTGTCCGCCGCGGGCTGATCGCGACACGGCGGTGGGGCGGGGTTCGTTCCCTCGTACGGACCCCGCACCACCGCGCAACCCTCGACCGCGCTCCACTTCCTCGAGAGGATCCGACCCTTGGAATCCCTGATACCGCCGTTGCTCAACGGCACCGCCGATGGGGCGCTGCTACTCATCGCGGCCCTGGGCCTGGCGCTCACCTTCGGCCAGATGGGCGTCATCAACATGGCGCACGGTGAGTTCCTCATGGCCGGCGCCTTCGTCGCCTACCTGACCCAGCAGGTCGTCACCAACTCGGACCTGTCCATCCTGGTGGCGCTGCCGGTCGCGTTCGTCGTCGCGGGCCTGATGGGTCTGGTCCTGGAGGCGGGCGTCATCCAGTGGATGTACCACCGCCCGCTGGACACCCTGCTGGTGACGGTGGGGGTGGCCATGATCCTGCAGCAGGCCGCCGTGCAAATCTTCCCGAGTCAGGGGGTCCCGGTCGAGAAGCCGGGGTGGCTGGACGGTCAGATCTCCGTCCTCGGCTACGCCTGGCCGCAGCGCCAGCTGTTCACGATCGTGCTCGCGACCGTCTGCGTCGCAGGGCTGGCGGCACTCCTGAAGTACACCCCGCTCGGTCGACGGATCCGCGCCACCGTCCAGAGTCGTGATCTCGCCGAGACCCTCGGCGTCTCGACCCGCCGCATCGACCGGCTCACGTTCTTCATCGGCTCCGGACTGGCCGGCGTCGGAGGCGTGGCCGCATCGCTCATCGGCGGCACCAACGCCACGATGGGCACGAAGTACATCATCGCGGCCTTCCTCGTGGTGGTCGCCGGCGGCCTCGGCCAGCTCAAGGGCACGATCATCGCCGCGCTGGCCGTCGGCATCACGACGGCGTTCCTCGCCGACCTGACGACCGGCAGCCTGGCGCAGGTCATCACGTTCGCCCTGGTCGTCGTCTTTCTGCAGGTCAAACCGCAAGGACTCTTCACGGTGAGAACGCGAGGTCTGACATGAGTACGAGCACGGGCACGAATGCTGCGCCGCGGACAGCGTTGCTCAAGACGTACGGCCCCTTGGTCGCCATTGCCGTGTTCGCGGTGATCCTGCTGGTCGTGGCACCGGCCGTTCTGACCCAGACCCGGCTGGGATTCCTCGGCAAGTACATCTGCTGGGCCATCGTCGCCGTCGGCATCGGCCTGGCCTGGGGCCGAGGCGGCATGCTCGTGATGGGGCAGGGCGTGTTCTTCGCACTCGGCGCCTACGCGATGGCGATGCACCTGAGCCTGGAGGCGGTCGGCCCTGGAGGAATCCCCTCCTTCATGATCCTGTACGACCCCTTGGCGCCGTTGCCCGCGTGGTGGGAGCCGTTCCGCAGCGGACCGTTCACCCTGGTGGCGATCGTCGTCCTGCCGCTGATCGTGTCCGGCGTCCTGGGTTTCGCCCTCTTCAAGCGGCGGGTCAAGGGTGCCTACTTCGCGATCCTCACGCAGGCGCTCGCCGTGGCCCTGGCCGCGCTGCTCAGCACCACGATCAAGGTGACGGGCGGCGACACGGGCCTGAGCGGCTTCAAGACCTTCTTCGGCTACCCGCTCAACGAGCCGGCCAACAAGGTGATGATCTACTCGATCGCCGCCGGCCTGCTGATCGGCTGCCTCGTGCTGGTCTGGCAGCTCTACCGCAGCCGCTTCGGTGAGTTGCTCGTCGCCACGCGGGACGCCGAGGAACGCGTCCGCTTCCTCGGCTACGACCCGGCCAACATCAAGCTCGTGGCGTTCATGGTCGCGGCGGTGATGGCGTCCATCGGCGGCGCGATGTTCGTGCCCTTCGCGGGCATCATCTCGCCCAAGGAGGTCGGGGCCGCGGCGTCCATCCTGTTCATCGCCGGGGTCGCGCTCGGTGGCCGTGCGTCGTTGTTCGGCCCGGTTCTCGGGGCCCTCGCGATCGGCTGGGGTCGCACGAACCTCTCGGAACGGTTCCCCGACCAGTGGACCTACATCCAGGGCGCTCTGTTCATCGTCGTCATCTTGTTCCTGCCGGGCGGTCTCGCCTCGCTCTTCGGCAAGCTGCGAGGTCTGCGCCCCCGGCTCGGTTCCCGCCGCAAGCAGTCGACCGAGGCGGTGACGGCATGACCGCGACGGACACCGCGGGCCAGGACAAGCTCGTCATCGAGAACCTCACGGTCGACTTCGACGGGTTCCAGGCCGTGAAGGGCGTCGACCTGATGCTGCTCAAGGGGCAGCTGCACTTCCTGATCGGTCCGAACGGCGCAGGAAAGACGACCTTGGTCGATGCGATCACCGGATTGGTCAAGGGCTCGGGCACGGCGACGTACGACGGCCAGGACCTGCTGTCGCGGAAGTCGCACCAGATCGTGCGCGCCGGCGTCGGCCGGACGTTCCAGACGGCGACGGTCTTCGAGGAGCTCACGGTGCTGCAGAACCTCGACATCGCCGGCGGCATCCACCGCAAGGCGTGGCGGCTGGGCTTCGCCCGGAAGGGCACCCCGGCCTACGTCGAGGACGCCCTGGACGCCATCGGTCTGGGCGATCTGCGGGACCGTCCTGCGGGAATGCTGGCACACGGCCAGAAGCAGTGGCTGGAGATCGGGATGCTGCTGGTGCAGGACTCCCGGGTGATGTTCCTCGACGAGACGGTGGCCGGCATGAGCGTCGAGGAACGCGACGAGACCGGCGAACTGCTGCGCCGCATCGGGCGGGACCGCACGATCATCGTGATCGAACACGACATGGAATTCGTGCGCCGCTATGCCGACTGGGTCACCGTGATGCACGCGGGACAGGTGCTCACGGCCGGCACGATGGAGCAGGTCCAGGCGAACCCGAAGGTCCAGGAGGTCTATCTCGGCACCGCGGCCGACATCGCCGTCGTCGACGACGACCCCGACACCGAGCCGGAGGACTTCATCGGACCGGACGGCCCGCTGGCGGCCGGAAAGATCTTGGAACAGAAGGGTGGGACAGATGCTTGAACTCGAGTCGGTGAGCGTCGGGTACGGCCGCGTCTCGGTCGTCCACCACGTGAATCTCACGGTGCCGAAGGGCAGCGCGGTCGCGATCATGGGCCACAACGGCGCGGGCAAGACCACGCTGCTGCGGGCGGCCGTCGGTCTGCTGCCGGCCAAGAGCGGCCGGATCCTGTTCGACGGCGACGACGTCACGAGGCTCAAGCCGAGCCAGCGCGTCAAGCGCGGACTCGGCTACGTGCCGCAGGGCCAGATCTCCTTCGGCCAGATGACCACGCTGGAGAACCTGCAACTCGTGGCCGACGGCCGCAAACGCGGTGCCGAACTGGTCGCGGAGTCGCTGGACACCTTTCCGGCGCTCAAGGAGTTGCTGGGCCGGCGGGCGGGACTGTTGTCCGGTGGTCAGCGGCAACAACTCGCGATCGCCCGCACGCTCATCACGGAGCCGCGCCTGCTGATCCTCGACGAACCGACCGAGGGAATCCAGCCCAACGTCGTCGCCGAGATCGAGCATTTCATCACGTCGCTCACTCAGCGTGGCGACCTCAGCGTGCTGCTGGTCGAACAGCACGTCGGGTTCGCCCTGCGTGCCACGAACCACTACTACGTCCTGGAGTCGGGGCGGGTCACGTCGCACGGTGTCGGCGGCACCGACGCGGTCGAGGACGTGCGCGCGGCGATGGCGGTCTGACATGCACCTAGCCCCGAGTGACACCGAGAAGTTGTTGCTGTCGGTCGCCGGCATGGTCGCGCGCGACCGGCTGGCCCGCGGCGTGCGGCTGAACCATCCCGAGACGGTCGCCCTGCTGAGCACGTGGGTCATCGAGCGGGCCCGCGACGGGGTGCCGGTGGCCGAACTGATGGTCAGCGGCCGGCAGGTCCTGACCCGCGACCAGGTCATGCCCGACGTCGTCGACCTGCTCGTCGAGGTGCAGGTCGAGGCCACCTTCCCCGACGGGCGCAAGCTCGTCACCATCCATCAACCGATCGCCTGAGGAGGTCGTCGTGGGTTCAGCAACACGAGGTCCGGGAGCCGTCCGGGTCGCCGAGGGCACCGTCGAGATCAACGCCGACCGCACGGCAGAGCAACGTCTCACGCTGGTGGTGGTGAACACCGGCGACCGGCCCGTGCAGATCGGTTCGCACATCCACCTGCCGGACGTCAATGCCGCGCTGGCGTTCGATCGCGAGGCCGCGGAGGGGTACCGGCTCGACATCCCGGCGGGCACGTCGCGCCGGTTCGAGCCCGGGGCATCGCGCGAGGTCGACCTGGTGACCCTCGGTGGACGCCGGATCGTGCCGGGTCTGCAGATCCGCCGCGGGACGGTCGGCTGATGCGGCTGAATCGCAGCGAGTACGCCGCGCTCTACGGCCCGACCGCCGGCGACCAGGTCCGGCTCGGCGACACCGACCTGTGGATCGAGGTCGAACAGGACCTGACCTTCGGCGGCGACGAGGCGGTGTTCGGCGGTGGCAAGTCGATCCGCGAGTCCATGGCCCAGGGCACGGCCACCCGGGCAGACGGGGCACTCGACACAGTCATCACGAATGCGATCGTGCTCGACCACTGGGGCATCGTCCGCGCGGACGTGGGCATTCGCGACGGCCGGATCGTGGCCCTGGGGCGTGCGGGCAATCCCGACATCGCCGACGGGGTCCACCCCGACCTGCTGATCGGCCCGTCGACCGACGTGATCTCGGGCGAGGGCAGGATCCTCACGGCCGGTGCGATCGACATCCACGTGCACTTCCTGTCGCGCTCGCAACTGGTCGAGGCGCTCTCGACCGGGATCACGACCGTGGGCGGTGGCGGCACCGGACCGTCGGAGGGTTCCAAGGCCACCACCGTGACGCCCGGTGCCTGGCACCTGCGAACGATCCACCGGGCACTGGACTCGCTGCCGCTGAACGTCCTGCTGATGGGCAAGGGCAACACCGTCTCGGCCGAAGGTCTGGCCGAGCAGGCGCTCGCCGGCGCCGGCGGGTACAAGGTGCACGAGGACTGGGGGTCGACGCCCGCCGCGATCGACGCCTCGCTGAAGGCCGCCGACGAGCACGGCCTGCAGGTGGCGCTGCACTCGGACTCCCTCAACGAGGCCGGCTATCTCGAGTCGACCGTCGGAGCGATCGCGGGCCGGTCCATCCACGCCTTCCACGCCGAGGGTGCCGGTGGCGGTCACGCGCCGGACATCCTGACGATCGCGTCCCTGCCGCACGTGATCCCCGGCTCGACCAATCCGACGCTGCCGCACACGGTCAACACCGTCGCGGAGCACCTGGACATGCTCATGGTGTGCCACCACCTCAACCCGCGGGTCCCCGAGGACCTGGCGTTCGCCGAGTCGCGGATCCGGGCCACCACGATCGCCGCCGAGGACCTGCTGCACGACCTGGGCGCCCTGTCGATCACCTCGTCCGATGCCCAGGCCATGGGCCGCATCGGCGAGGTCGTCACCCGCACGTGGCAGGTCGCCCACGTCATGAAGGCGAGGTACGGGTCTCTTGGCGGTCCGGCCGACAACCTGCGCGCGAAGCGCTACGTCGCGAAGTACACGATCAACCCCGCGGTCGCGCACGGGATGGACGCCGAGATCGGTTCAGTCGAACCGGGCAAACTGGCCGACCTGGTGCTGTGGGACCCCCGCTTCTTCGGGTTCCGGCCCGAGGTCGTCATCAAGGGCGGCGCGCTGGTGTGGGGATCGCTGGGTGATCCGAATGCCTCGATCCCGACCCCCCAGCCACAATTGATGCGGCCCACGCTGATCGACCCGGCCAGTGGCGGGGCCGATCACGCGGTCACGTTCGTCGCCCCGTCGGCGCTCGACGCGGGCCTCGCCGGCGAACTCGGTCTGCGCCGCAGCCTGGTGGGACTCGCTCCGACGCGTGATGTCGGCAAGGCCCAGATGATCAACAACGACGCCACCCCGGACATCCGGGTTGACCCCGAGACGTTCGCGATCCACGTCGAGGGCGAACTGATCGAACCGGCCCCGGCCGAGTCCCTGCCCCTGACCCAGCTGTATTCGCTGTTCTGAGCCCATGACCTCCGCCGAACTGCTGCTCATGCTGCTGGGGGACGCACGCCTGCCCACCGCCGGGCACACCCAGTCGGCCCAGCTGGAGCCTGCGGTGGCGTGGGGGGTGACCGCGGCCGACGTTCCCGGCTACCTCGACCTGCGGCTGCAGACCGTGACGCGAGTCGAGGCCGCGACGGCCGTCGTGGCCCTGCACCACCTGCGCGCGGGCCTGGCGTGGGAACCGGTCGAGACCGCGTGGGCGGCCCGGACCCCGAGCGCGGCGATGCGCGCCTCCTCCCGATCGATGGGTCGAGCCCTGCGCCGGATCGCCGGCCGGCTGTGGCCGGACGATCCCGCGATCGCGGCGCTGCCACGCGCCACGTCTCGCGCGGTGGTGCTGGCGGCCTGCGCCGGCGCCTGCGACCTCTCGCCCACATCGCTCGCCCGGCTCGTCGGCTACGACGACGTCCAGACCGTCGCCTCGGCAGCGCTCAAGCTGCTGCCACTCGACCCGGCCGACGTCGCGGCTTGGGTGCTCGCCACCCTGCCTGCCGTCGACCGGCTCGCGGCCGAGGTCGCCCCTCTGACCACGCCTGCCGCCATCCCGGCGGCGGGTGCGCCCCTGATCGAGGCGTGGGCCGAACTCCACGCCTCCACCACAAGGAGGTTGTTCAGTGCCTGACACACCCGGAACGGTCCCCCGCCGCGCGCTGCGCGTCGGCATTTGCGGCCCCGTCGGAACCGGCAAGAGCTCGCTCATCGCCCTCGTGTGCGCCCAACTGGCCGAGCTGCTGCAGATCGGCGTGGTCACCAATGACATCTACACCGACGAGGACGCCCGCTTCCTGCGTTCGGCCGGCGTGCTGGATCCCGAGCGGATCCGGGCGGTCGAGACCGGCGCCTGCCCGCACACCGCGATTCGCGACGACATCACGGCGAACCTGCTCGCGGTCGAGGAACTGGAGGAGGACTTCGCTCCCCTGGACCTCGTGCTCGTGGAGTCTGGCGGTGACAACCTGACCGCGACCTTCTCCCCCGCGCTCGTCGACACCCAGGTCTTCCTGATCGACGTGGCCGGCGGCGGGGACGTCGCACGCAAGGGCGGGCCCGGCATCACCCGCGCGGACCTGCTGGTCGTCAACAAGACCGACCTGGGTCCGCACGTGGGCGTCGACGTCACACAGATGGTCTCGGACGCCGGTGCCGTGCGAGACGGCCGTCCGGTCATCGCCCTGTCGCGCCACGCGCCGGCATCGGTCCAGGCCCTGACCGACTGGGTGCTGTCCCAGTTGGCCTCGCACCGGGCCGGGATGCTGGTGCCGGCCGACCCCGGGCCAATGGCACCCCACGCACACGCGGACGGCACCGTCCACGTCCACGAAGGTCATTCGCATGCTGATGACGGCCACGTCCACGCGTGACACGTCCACCCAGGACACGTCCACGCCGGAGGGGGCCAGCCGGACCCGGATCGAGGTGCGTCGTTCGGCTCTCGGCGGTCGTTGTGAGGTCGAGCTGGCCTGCGTGGGGGCACCGGACCGTCCGGTCGTGCGACCCATGCTGCTGTCCTCGGACGACGCCGAGGCCCGGGTGTCGCTGGTCCCCGAGGGAGCGTTGCTGCTGGCCTCGGACCGCATCGAGATCGAGGTGGTGGTCGGCCCGGGAGCTCGGCTCGAACTGATCGAACCGGGCGGGACGGTCGCGTATGCCATGCACGGTGGAACCGCATCGTGGGCCGTCACGGTCGATCTGGCCGACGGGGCCCGACTCGCGTGGGCCGGGGAACCGTTCGTCGTCGCGCAGGGCGCTCAGGTCCGGCGGCACACCCGGGTGCGGTTGGGCGCGGGGGCGCGGCTGGCGCTGCGCGAACTGCTGGTCCTGGGGCGCCACGGCGAGCGGCCCGGCCGGATCGAGCAGTCGTTCGTCGCTCTCGGCCCCCACGACGAACCGATGCTGGCCGAGTCGCTCGCCGTGGGACCCGACTCACCGCGGCTCCTGCTGGCCGCTCGGGTGGTCGGAACCGTCACGGTGCTCGGGGCGCGGTTGCCGGATCACCTGCCCGGGACGCGGCTCGAGCTCGAGTCCGAAGGGACGCTGCTGCGTTCGCTCGACGACGAGGCTCATCTGGCCGTGCATCCGACGGCGTGGGCCGAAGCCAGGGAGTTGACGAGGTGACAGGCTCAGCCGTCGGCGTGACCCAGGCTCATCTCGGGCGCCACGAGGTCACGCACCCGACGCTTGAGCTCGGTGATCTCGGGGAACCCGCCGTCGGTCTTGCGGTTCCAGACGCCCGTCGCCTCGCCCGCGACGGTGACCTCGATCCGGAACACTCCCCCGTGGGCGGGCACCAGCGTCACGCCGCCGAGAATCTCACCGAAGGTCTGCAACAGCTCGCCCTGGTACCACTGGGCGCGCAGTTGCCACTTGCACTGGG
>CAYYQO010000028.1:0-11267 GCA_964473845.1 uncultured Aeromicrobium sp. | reverse complement strand
GTCTGCAACAGCTCGCCCTGGTACCACTGGGCGCGCAGTTGCCACTTGCACTGGGTGCAGTAGCGGATGGCGACGACCGGCCTCGGCTGGTCAGGGGTGTCGGTGCTGGTGGTCACGGGCCGATCATCGCAGGAGTTCGTGGGACTGGCGGGCGTCGGTCAGCTCGTCCTGGCGATCTGTTCCTGGATCTGGAACTCCATGCCGTCGGCGCTGGCCAGGTAGACGTCCTGGTCCAGCAGGTTCCCGTCGAGCCGCATGAGCCCACGGGGACCGTCGTAGAAGGCGCCCGAGCCGAACGACGAGACCGAGGCGAGGTCGACGCCACCGCACTGGCGACCGAGTCGGCCGAGGAACCAGATCGCCTCGTAGCAGGATTCGCCGACGGCATTGAGCGTCGGCGCCCACGGGCCGAATCGGCGGTAGTAGGCGGTGGCCAGTTCGTTGCTCTCGACCGTGTTCATGCCGTCGAAGTACGCCGCCGCGGCGAACAGGTTGCGATGAGCGCCGGCACCGCCGCCGAGCAGCGTGTTCTCCTCGATCGCCGGACTGAGCCGGGTCAGTCGGTCGTCGAGACGGTGTCGCGCGAACTGGCGGTTGAAGTGCACCGCGTCCTGGCCCATCAACAACATCATCACGCCGTCGACATCCTCGTTGCCGAGGTCACGCAGGACGCCGTCGAAGTCGGTCGTGCCGAGCGGGACGTACGTCTCGGTGACCACTTGCGAGGGCGTGTCCTGCAGGGCGAGCCGCGCGGTCGCACCCGTGACCCGGGGGAACACGTAGTCGTTGCCGACGACGGCCCATCGCCCGACTCCCAACTGGTCGCGCATCCAACGGGCGGCGGGCAGCAGCTGGTTGATCGGACGTTCGCCGAGCATGAAGACTCCGGGTGTGTCATCGCGTCCCTCGTGCATCGCGGCGTAGGCATACACGACGCGGCCGCCGATGCGACGCGCGATCGCCTGGCGCACGGCCGAGATGTGCCAGCCGGCGACGACGTCGACGGCACCCGCCGACACCAGGTCGTCGACCTCGGCGGCGACGACCTCGGGCTCACGTCCGCCGTCGACGACCACCAACTCGACCTGACGCCCCGCGATCCCGTCGCGGTCGTTGAGCTGTTCGGCCGCGAGTTCACCGCAGGCCAGACACGACGGACCGTAGATCCCGGTGGGTCCCTGCAGTGGCACCACCAGTCCCACGCGGACGCTCTCGCGCGGGCGGGTCACCAGGGCGTGGCCGGTCAGGCCGATCACCTCACTCTTCTCGACTCGATCTGTTCAGTCTGCGGGTGCCGCGCCGGTATGCCGAGGCCCCGGCGCGAATCGTCATCGAGCGGTCACAAGGCTTAACACGGATGTGACAGGACGGCGTGCGTCGTTGCCCCGCCGACACTTTCAGATGGGAGTATCGTGAAATCGGCTGCCCGCTGGGGCCGGCGAGGTTTTGGGACGGAGGTCCGATGGAGTTCGAACCCACGAGTGTCACGCTGCGGCTCAAGCATGCCGAGCGGGCACTGCGTCGTGCGGTCGAACCAGAATTGGCCGCCGAGGACCTGACCTTCGAGCACTGGCAGGTGCTGGCCGCACTGTTCGAGCAGCCGGGACTGCGGATGACCGATCTGGCCGAACTCGCCGCAGTTCCCGCCGCGACCCTGACCCGTCACGTCGACCACCTCGTCGAACGGGCGCTCGTGGTCCGGCGGATCGACTCGGCCGACCGACGCCGTGCCCTCGTGGCGTTGTCGGTCCGGGGAGAGCGACTGGCGGGCCGGGTGCACGTCGTCGAGCAGGCCGCCCACCAGACGACTGAATCGTTCATCGTGGACGGTGCTCGCCAGTAGGGTGCAGACGTGACTCCTGCATCGCTGACCACCGCCTCGTACCTCGTCCTGGGGCTCGTGAAGTTCGCGAAGTCGACCACCCCCTATGAACTGAAGTCGCTGGCCGCCGAGACGGTCGGACCGTTCTGGTCACTGCCCCACACGCAGATCTATGCCCAGTGCGACAAGCTCGTCGAGGCCGGCCTGTTGGACGAACAGCGTCAGGAGGAGGGCCGGCGACGGCGGGTCCTGACCATCACGGAGGCCGGTCGGCGGGCGCTGCGGGAGTGGCTCGGCGACGACTCGTTCGTGCCGATCGAGGCTCGCGATCTGGGCATCCTCAAGCTCTTCTTCGGGGCTGATCCCGCCGTTCTGGCACCCACCCAGGTCCGCGAGCACAGCCAGATCCTGCGCTCGTACGAGCGCGTGGAGCGCACCGCCCCCGCCGACACCCCGGCCGGGATCCGTGCGGCCCTCGAATTCGGGCTGCAGTACGAGCGCTGGATGGTGAATTTCTGGACAGACCGCATGAACGCTGATACAACTGACAACAGTTCAGATTGAATCATGCGGGAGGCACCATGGCGGCAGCGACAGAGCGTGAACGCTGGCTGAGGCGCGCGGTGTGGACGATCGTCGTCGTCTCGGTCGTGTACGCGCCGATCGCGATGACCGATCTGTGGCGCTATCGCTTCGACAACGCTCCCGTGATCGGCGAGACGCTCCTGGGCAAGGCCGTCTCGCCGCAGTACGTGGCCGAGGCGCTGGCCACGCGGCTCGAGCCGTACCGCCACAGCTGGATGGCGATGGTCATCCACTCCGTCCTGGGCGGACTGCTGATGTTGCTCGGGCCCGTGCAGTTGATCTCGGCGCTGAAGCGCAAGCGTGGAGTTCACCGCAGGACCGGCGTGGTCTACGCGATCGTCACCCTCGTCTCGATGGCCGGGGCCGGCGTCTACCTCGCCCGCACGCCGACGAACGAGGTCTACTCCGGCGCGCTGTTCCAGGTCGCCCTCGCGGCGATCCTGCTCGGCACCGTCCTGGCCGTCATCGCCGGCGTCTTCGAGATCACGCAGGGCCGGCGGCAGACCCACCAACGGTGGATGGTGCTGAGCTACGGCTTCCTGTTGACCGCTCCCCTGCTGCGGCTGGAATGGGGCGCACTGCCGGCCATCTGGCCGGATCTCACGATGGACCAGATCAACCGGATCGGCTCGATGACGCTCGGCGGACTCGTGGCGTTCGGCGCGCTGTGCGTCTCGCGCGCCCTCGACCGCCGACCGAGTGTGCGCGGTGTCACCGGCACCTGGGCCCCGTGGATCGTGCTGGCGCCGGTGCTCGCGATCGGTGCGGCCGGTCTGGCGTACTGCGGCACCGTGATGCTCGATGGCGATGCGCAGAATGCCCGACAGTTCTGGGGCTTCGTCGTGCCCTTCGCCGTGTGCACCGCGATCGCCGTGGTCCGGTGGCGGCGCGCTGCGGCAACTGGACGAACCTGGCCCGCCGAGGAGTGGCGCCTGCACCTCTTGGGCCTCGGACTCGTCCCGTTGGTCTCCCTCCTGGTCGGTTCGGTCCTGGGCGCGGCGATGGGGCTCGACCGACCCACTGCCGTGGCCACCGGGCTCGTGGTCGGTTGGGGAACTGTCGCGGTGTTCATGACCTCGACGGTCAACCTGCGACTAGTGCTGGCCGAGGCCGACGGCGATCGCGCGGCAAACCGTGAGCGGCGTCGTCAGCTCGCCGCCGCTCGCTGAGGCACACTGGGCGCGTGAACTGGAGCCGCGCCGAACTCGAGTCCTTCGCCGGTCGCACGATCCCCGACCTGATGCCTGAGAACCTGAGACTGCTGTTCGTCGGCATCAATCCCGGCCTGGTCAGTGCAGCGACGGGACTGCACTTCGCTCGCCGCGGAAACCGCTTCTATCCGGCCCTGCGTCAGATCGGGCTCATCGATACCGAAGATCCCGCGGTCGCGGCTCCCCAACTGCTGGAACGCGGCGTCGGCATCACCAACCTGGTTCCGCGCGCATCGGCGCGGGCCGACGAACTGGACGTCGCTGAGCTGGTCGCCGGACGCGAACGGATCGAAGCCCTCGTTCGATCGCGCCGTCCGCGCGTGGTCGCCTTCGCGGGGATCACGTCGTATCGGACCGCCTTCGCCGAGCGCTCCGCCAAACCGGGACTCCAGCCCGAAGCATTGGTCGACGCCGAACTGTGGGCCGTCCCGAACCCCAGCGGCCTGAACGCCCATGAGACCGTGGACTCGCTGGCCGCCGCGTACGCACAGGTGGCCCACGCCGCCGGTGTGATCTGAGCGGAGTCGGTCATCTTTTCGCCGCCAGCAGTCGGTGCACGGTCGCGCGGACTGGTGGCCCCCTACGGCTCGCGACGGCCCCTGGACCACTCGGACCAGGTATCGGAGGAGGAGCGTGGAGCGCTCGCTACGCGCTTGGTGTGGCCTCGGGTCACGGGTGTGCGCCGCCGGCACCAAACCCGAGGAAATCGTGGAGCCACGAGTGGAGTTCCTTCAGGGTTCCTTGATCCACTTGGCCAGCGGACCCGGTGATGCGGCGACGGTCGATCGTGCGAGGCTGCTCGGTCATGGCGAAGGAGTCTTCCTCGGCCAGACCGAGATTTCCTCGCAGTCGAACGTGATTCGGCAACCCTCGATCGCGGCTGGTGACGGGCAGAACGATCGCGACATGGGGGACGCTGGCCAAGTAGTCGTCGCTGGAGACAATCACGGCCGGCCGGTGGCCGGCCTGCTCGGAGCCGATAACCGGACTGAGGTTGACCCAGACAACCTGGCCACAGGAGAGATCGGGCATCAAACGAGACCGTCAGTATTGGTGGCATCCCATTCAGCGGCCTCAGGGGACTGCCCAGGCTTTGCTCAACACCACCGTGGACATCCGGAATATGTAACCCCTAGTTGCGCTAGGTTACCCGGAGCCCGTGGGCTGGCCGGGGCGAAAGAGAGAATCGGGGAACCATGCAGATCAAACGCGCCCTTGTGGCGATGCTGGGTGTAGCGGCAATCGCCACGTCGCTACATGCCGGACCGGCAGCGGCTTCGGAGGGGCCATCAGCTTCTGTAGGCACCCTTTCCGCTGCTGTGGAGGGACTAGAAGAGACGTCGAGTCTCGTCTCTGAGGCCGACGCCACATCATCCGCAGCCACAATTGCGACCGACGCCCAAGCAGGTGTCACTCTGAACGTCCCGGGTCATCCGGGAGTTGAGGTGGGGATCCCCAACGCCGACCGCGCCGATCAAGGCGTGCGACAGGCCGATGGTTCAGTCATCTTCCCGTCAGAGGATCAGACTGCATCTACGGTGATCCCGACGGAGTCTGGCGTTCAGGTGCTCACCACGATCACCGGCAGCGCTGCACCCGAAAACTACCGGCATTCACTAGGGTTGGCTGCCGATCAGGTCCTCTCGCTGACAGAGGATGGTGGCGCTCAGGTGACAAACGCTGAAGGAGAAGTGGTGGTCACGATCGCGGCACCGTGGGCTAAGGACGCGAACGGCAACGATGTCGAGACGTTCTACACCGTCAATGGCGATGACCTCACACAGGTTGTCAACCATGTGAACGCCAGCGTCACCTACCCAATCGTCGCGGACCCCACATATAAGTACTGGTGGGGCGGCAAGAAATCCTTCACGAATGCGAAGTCGACCCGGGCCGCTGTAATTTCCGGAATGACATCACTTGTTCCCGGTTTCGCTGTCGCAGCCGCACTGACGGCTGGTGTCATCTCGCTCTGCAATTCGAAGGGCAAGGGCATCTGGGTTTACTGGACTTGGGCCGGTCACACTTGGTGCAAATCGCGCTAGAGTCGAGAAACAAGCCAAAGGGGCAGCCGTGTTCAGAGCGCAGTGGAATTGGTACGCGCGAGGTGTCGCGCTACTCGTCATGCTGGTCACCATCGCGGTGTTCGGGATTGAATCTCAAACCACGATTGTGCTGATCATCGTCACGAGCGGCCTGATGATTGCCTACGAACGTTCGTGGCGTCGCAGAGCCCGTATCGCACCACAGTAGAAGCAACCGCCGAGGTACGTGGCCCGTCATCTAGACATCGGGCCACGTACCTCGTTGTCATTTGCTGGTCTTGGCGTCACATCTCGTTCGATGAGGCGTGGGCGATTGGTGAGGCTGGACTTGGGTGGTCGCAACAGCTCTGCATGACGCCGGGGCTGAAGCGATGACCTACCCGTCGGCCCGCGCAATCACGCATCGCCTCGCTTAGCTTTCTGGGAGTCTTTCGCGAATCATATTTCGATGCCAGGCAGTGATTTCGCATAGAAATCACATGGAAGCCACTGCTCGACTGAGCCTGCCCCGCGGCCCACTGCGCCTCATCGGTCTCAGCGATGGCCGTCGAGTCAGCGACCCAACACCTCCGGCATCGCCCCCTGCACCGTCCGGACGAGGTCCGTCATCGCGAGAGCCACGGCACGGCCGGGTTCGGTGAGTTCGTACACGACCCGCTGCGGGCCCTCTTCGCGGCGCTCGACTAGGCGGTCGGTCACCAACTCCTTGAGCGTCGCCGACAGCATCCGGTCACTGATCCCACCCACGACCTGAGCCAGTTCGCCGAACCGGCGAGGCTGCTCGACCAGGGCAACCAGCACGAGCGAACCCCACCGCGACGTCACGTGGTCGAAGACGGCACGCGAGGGGCAGTTGGAGTCGAAGACGTCGAACGGGCGCACACCAGCAGCGTATCACTTACTTATGTATAGTACTTATTGTTCGTAAGTTGAAATCCTCCATCTCAGCCAGGAGAACCACATGACCATCGCCGTCACCGGTGCCACCGGATCCTTGGGCCAGCTCGTCATCGACGCCCTGCTCGCCCGCGTCCCCGCCGACCATGTCGTCGCCCTCGCGCGCGATACGGACAAGGCCGCACCACTGGCCGCGAAGGGCGTCACCGTCCGCCAGTTCGACTACAACCAGCCAGACGATCTCGCGGCGCAGCTCGACGGGGTGACCGACCTGCTGCTCATCTCCGGCAACGAGGTAGGCCAGCGCTTTCCCCAGCACCGCGCGGTGATCGATGCCGCGAAGACAGCCGGTGTCGGCCGGCTCGTCTACACGAGCGTCCTGCACGCCGACGACGCGAAGGGCAACCCGGTCGCGCCCGAGCACGTCCAGACCGAGGAGTACCTCGCGCAGAGCGGCGTCAACCACGTCCTGCTGCGCAACGGCTGGTACCACGAGAACCACCTCAATGACCTCACCGCCGCCCGCCACACCGGTGCAGTCCTGACCAGCGCCGGTGATGGCACCGTGGCCAGCGCCGCTCGCGCCGACTACGCCGAGGCCGCCGCGGCCGTCCTCACGACGCCCGACGCCAAGCCCGTGTACGAACTGTCCGGCGACGTCGCCTGGACCCACGAGGAGCTCGCCTCTGCCATCAGCGACGCGCTCGGCTCCCCCGTCACGGTGGCTCGCGTCGACGCCGACGCCCACCGTGCCGCTCTCACCGAGGCGGGGCTGGACGGCGGACTGATCAACTTCATCGTCGCCGTCGACGCCGCCGTCGACGCGGGCGCCCTGGGTGACACGACCGGTGAATTGAGCACGCTGATCGGCCGGCCGACAACTCCGCTCGTCGACACGCTGCGCGCCGGGGCCTGAACCACGCTCAGTCGATGTCCAGCGCAGCCTCGAGCTGTTCGCCGGACAACAACGGGGCCAGCACCTCACGCGTGTGCTGCCCCAGCGCAGGCACTACGTGGGACCGTTCGTCCTCGGCCCGCGCAATGGGGATCGGACTGAGGGCCACCGAGAACCGGTGGCCCTCAGGGCCCACCACCTCGACGAGGCGCTGACGCTCCGGTGACGCCATCGCTTCGACCGCCTCCGCGACGGTCAGCACCGGTCCGTTCGGAACACCTGCCGCGCTCAGCAGCGTGGCTACCTCGTCGGACGTCCTGACTCCTGCCCACTCCGTGACCAGCGCGTGCAGTCGCGCGTACTCCAGACCGACAGCGTCCTCGTAGCGGACCTCCTGCGCGATCTCGGGTTTTCCGAGGCACTCCCAGAATCGCTCCCACGCCGGCTGGGCCACGGGCGAGATGAAGGAGGCGCCGTCGACCGTCGGAAAGACATCCGCGAAGGAGCCTGCGATCTCGTTGCCGCGACGAGAACTGTGGATACCCAGCCGCGCCTGGCCGACCTCGTGGGCGAGCATCGACTGGTAGCTGTCGAGCATGCTGATCGGTAGGAACGCGCCGCGTCCCGAGGCATGTCGCTCGTACAGGGCCATCAAGATGGCGACCACCGCATGGTTCGCGGCGAGGTGGTCGGCCACGAAGACCCCGACCAAGGTCGGATCGCCATCAGCGGCGCCGGTCAGTTCCGCCGCCCCGCTCATGGCCTGGATCACTCCGTCGAAGGCGCGACCCGGTGCCCACGCGGCGCCCACCCCGAAGCCGGTGACGTGGGCGTAGACCAGACCCGGGTTCTCGGCCTTCAACGCTTCGTACGAGAAGCCCAGCCGGTCCGGAACGCCGTCGCCGTAGTTGGTGACGACGACGTCCGCCGTGGCGCAGAGTTGGCGCAGGGCCTCCTGCCCCGCAGGTGACTTGAGGTCCAGCCGGACGCTGCGCTTGCCGCGGTTGTGCGAGGCGAAGTAGACGCTTCCCCCGTCGACGACCGGGTAGGCCATCCGAGCCAACTCGCCCTCCGGTGGCTCGACCTTGATGACGTCGGCGCCGTGGTCCGCCAGCATCTGCGCGGCGTGCGGCCCCGCAATCGCGTGCGTCAACTCAATGACACGAACACCCTGGAGCGGGCCACCAGCCATCCGGCTCATTCGTCCACCTCTCGTCGGTCCTGCGAGCATCATATGATTCTGACCTCAAGTTCAACAGAGGGAACCGCTCGGCGCGCGGTCAATCGAGTCCGAGCAGTGTCGGCGCCGGCCGTTAGCGTGGCTACATGGACCAACGACTCAGCCTCGTCACCCTCGGCGTCGCCGACCTCACACGGGCGCGCACCTTCTACGAGCAGGGCCTCGGTTTCGTCAAGGACAACGACGAGGACGAGGTCGCGTTCTACCAGCTTCCCGGCATCGTCCTGGCGCTGTGGGCTCGCGACAACCTGGCCGAGGACGCCGGCCTGACCGACTCGGGAGCGACCTTCAGTGGCATCGCCCTGGCCCAGAACGTCGGCTCACGCGACGAGGTCGACGCGGTGATCGAGCAGGCCCGGGCCGCCGGGGCACGGATGCTCAAGCCCGGAACACCGACCGACTGGGGCGGTTACTCCGGCTACATCGCCGATCCTGACGGCCATCCGTGGGAGATCGCCCACAACCCGTTCTGGACGATCCACGAGGACGGTCGCACCACGATGCGCTGATCGAAATCCCGATCGACACGGGATCGTTCAGTGGGCGACGGGGCACTTCCCGGCCGGGACCTCGGCCGGACCCTCGTCCACGACCGGAGCGTCCCCGGCCGGCACTCCCGGCGTCCGCGGTGTCAGCGTCAGATGGAAGCCCTTGGGCACGATCGTGAGCCGCTCGTCGATCTTCAGGTCGTAGTCCGGGTCGCCGGCGATGTCGAACCGGTGCAACAGACGGGCCAGCACCAGGATCGCCTCGTGCAGCGCGAACTGACGCCCGATGCAGGCCCGCTCCCCCGTGCCGAACGGCTTGTAGATGTTCTTCATCCGGCCCTTGGAGTTCTCGGGCAGGAAGCGATCCGGGTCGAACTCGCCCGCCGTCGGCCCCCAGGCCTTCTCGTCGCGGTGCATCATCGGCAGCACGATGATCGCCCAGTCGTCCGGAGTCATGACGGCCTCGTGATCGGTGCCTGCGGCGATCGTCGTCACCTCGCGCGGCGAGCGCGCGAAGGCAGGAGCCGTCGGCCACAGCCGCAGCGCCTCGTCCAGGCAACGACGCAGGTACCGGAACCGGGGCACCTGTTCAAACGTCGGCTCGGCGTCGGGATCGTCACCCAGCAGCGCATCGGTCTCGGCCTGGGCCTTCGCCAAGATCTCCGGATCGCGCGACAGGTAGTGCAGGACGAAGCTCAGCGCACCCGACGTGGTCTCGTGACCTGCCACGAGGAACGTCAGGATCTGCTCACGGATGTTCTGGTCGTCGAGGGCGATCTGTGTCTCGGGATGGACTTCGTACAGCATCCGGTCGAGCAGGTCGTCGCGACGCTCACCGGACTCGCGGCGCTCGCGCACCATCGTGTCGACCAGGTCGTCGACATAGGCGCGATACTCGGCGTTCTCCTCGTCGATCCTGCGGGCGATGCGCTTGCCCCCGGGGATCGAGTCGAGGGACGACTTGTTCATGCCGGTCATGAGCGCCGCGATCATGGCGTCGACGAACGGGTGGCGTTCACGCGACGTGAAGGAGCCGAAGTCGCGGCTGAACGCACACCGGCTGATCGTCTCCATCGTCAGCTTCGTCATGTCGGCCGTGACGTCGATCGGGCCCTCGAGGCCGTCCCACACGGCGAACATCTCGGCTGCGGTCTCGAGCATCGTGTCGTGATATCCGCGCATCGCGGACTTCGAGAACGCCGGCATCAGCACGCCGTGGGCGGTGTGCCAGTTCTGCTCCTCGTCGTACGCCGTGAACAGGGCATCGCCCACGAACTCGCGCAGCGACACGAGCGCCGGCGGCAGGTTCTTGTGGAATCGCGTCTCGTCGCACAACTCGGCAGCAAGTTCGGCATCGGCGACGAAGACGAACTTCTGCGCGAAGACCCGGACCTCGAACAGCGGGCCCAGGTCCGCGCCGATCCGCATGACATTGGCCAGCGGCGTGCCCGTGCGAAGACTGAGTGCGTCGTAGGCGATCGGGCGACGCCCCGGCGGGTGCGGAAACTTCTGTCCGCCCCAACTGTTCTTGACCGTGAAGATACTCATGCCGACACTCGCTCCTCGCTCATAGTCCGGCCCTTCCTGCGAATCGCCCGACCAAGCCCTGGTAGTGCGGGCCCGCCACGCGCGCCACAAAATCGATGAGGCGCGCATCTGCGCCGATCAGCACACGGGCCTTGCCCTTCTCGACTCCGTTGAGAATCACCGTCGCGGCCCGGCGCGGACTCGTGTTGGCGATCTTGTCGAAGGACGACGCGAGTTCGTCGTGGTTGAGCCCGTCGACCTGGCCGGCGTTGCGAGCCACGTTCGTCTTGATGCCGCCGGGCTGCACGCAGGTGACCTGAACCGGCCGGCCCCGCGACTTCATCTCCATGCGCAGTGCCTCGGTGAACCCCCGGACCGCGAACTTCGCAGCGTTGTAGGCGCCCTGGGTCGGCACCGAGATGATCCCGAAGACGCTCGAGACGTTGACGACATGGCCGTCGCCCGAGGCGATCAGGTGGGGCAGGAACGCCTTGGTGCCGTTCACGACGCCCCAGTAGTCGACGTCCATGACCTTCTCGAGGTGCTTGAAGTCCATC